>DASTCC010000246.1:0-13888 GCA_035711465.1 Vicinamibacterales bacterium | reverse complement strand
GCGCGCCGGCCAGCGCCGCGAAGAGCAGCGCGACGACTGCCGATGCCTTCATCGCCATGACGGACGCACCTCGAGATAGAGCGTGCGGATGCCGCGCCGCACGAAGAGGACGACCTCGTCCGGTTTCTTCGCAGCGACGTCGGTCATGCGTGCCTGAAAGTCGCTGACGTCGGCGACCGTCCGGCCGTCGACCTCCAGAATCACGTCGTCGATCGCGAGCCGCGCCAGCGCCGCCCAGCCTCCCGCGCTCACCGATTCGACGACGACGCCGCGATCGAGACGGCCGAGCTTCGGATCGTCGGCGTCGGTCTCGGCGAGATCGCGGACGCTGAACTCGAAGTCCTTGTCGGCGTACTTGCTCATCTCGCGCGCGAGCCGCGGGCTGGTGCCGAGCGGGACCTGCACGGTCGTCTCCGCGCCGGCGCGATGGACGGTGAGGGCGACGGTCGATCCGATGCGATAGCGTCGGATCGCCGCGGCGAAGACGTCTTCGTCGTTCGGCGCGGTGGCGCGGACCGGCTCGCCGTCGATCGCCAGGATGACGTCGCCAACCTTCAGCGGCGACGCCGGATCGAGGACGCGGGTCACGCGCACGCCGGTCTTGCCGCCCAGATGCAGCCGATCGGCGAGCGTCGGCGTCAGCACCTGCACCGACACCGGCACCCACGCCTTGCGCGCTTCGACACCGGCCTCGGTGAACGCGAGCAGGCCGACGTCGACCACGGTCAGCCGCCGCTCGAGGCCGCGATCGAATCCGACCAGCACCGACGCGCGCGGCTTGCCCGCGAGCGCCGCCTCCGTTCGCGTGTTCAACTCGGCGAGCGACCGCACGGGCTCGCCGTTGAGCTCGACGATGACGTCTTCGCGAAGGAGCGGCGGCTTGGCCTGTTCGGACGGGCCGCCGGGACGCAGACTGAGCACGCGGACGCCGTCGCTCGACGCGCGCCCGAGCTCGCGGGCTTCGGATGCCGACAGATTGGCGCCGACGAGCCCCCACAGCCGCAGCTCGGCCGGCATCGACTCGGCCTCCGGCCGTTCCCCCGGTGTGATGGCGGCCGTGATCCCCTTGCCGCCGCGGGTGACCCCGAGCTTGGCGGGCTGACCGATCGGCAGCGAGAACAGCAACTGGTTGACGGCCGGCAGTTGCTCGGGGAATCGCGCGTCGACGGCCGTGCCGTTGATCGACACGAGCAGGTCGCCCGCGGCGAGGCCTGATTCGGCGGCCGGCGACCGGCCGGCGACCCACGAAATCAGTACGCCCGGCCCCGGCATCGTGCCGACGCGCGGCTGCACCTCGATGCCGGTCCAGCTGCGACGCACGCGGCCGTCGCGGCGGATCGCCTCGTAGACATACTTCGCGAGATCGGCAGGAATGGCGCCGCTCAGTCCGAAGCTGATCTCGTTGACGCCGACAATCTCGCCGGCCAGGTTGACGAGCGGCCCGCCGGAATTACCCGGATAGATCGCCGCATCGTGCCCAATCCATTTCACGATCGTGCCGACGTCCTCGCCGTCGAGCGATCCGAGGGCGTTGCCGAACTGCTGCGGCATCACCATGTCGGTGTTGCTGACGATGCCCCGGGTCACCGATTGCGACAGCGCCAGCGGGCTGCCAAGCGCGAGCACCGGCTGTCCGCGCCTGAGCGTCGCCGACGTGCCCCACTTCGCCGCCGGAAACGTCCGCGGCTTCGGTGGCTTGAGCTTCAGCACCGCGATATCCGACAGCGCATCGGTGCCGACGAGCTCGGCGGGAATCTCTTCGTCGTTGGGCAGCGTGCAGGTGATGCGATCGACGCGGCCGGCGACGTGGTGATTGGTCACCACGTAGCCATCGGCCGACACGATGGTGCCGCTGCCCGATGCCTCGCGCCGCACCTCGCGGCCGCCGCTCCAGTTCAAGGAGACGACCGAGATACGGACGAGACTTGGATAGACGGCCGCGATCGCCCGATCGACCCCATCACGATCGGCAGGGGCCTGCGCCGACAACACTCCGCCAAGGGCCAGGACAGCAACGAGGATGTGCGACTTCACGACGCACATTCTAAGAGAAGGTGCTGGGTGCTGCGTGCTGCGTGCTGGGCTACGGGCTGCGGTGTGCTGAGCGCGGGGTGCTGGCCGCACCTGAGAACCTTCAGCCTGCAGCCCGAAGCCCGCAGCCGGCACTCAGCATTCATCACGCCGAGCACCGCACTCCCGTCCCCCCGATCCCGCAGTAGCCGTTCGGATTCTTGGCCAGATACTGCTGGTGATAGGGCTCGGCGTAGTAGAACGGCGGCGCGTCGCGGATTTCGGTCGTAATCGGACGATAGCCGTGCGCCTTCAGATCGGCCTCGTACCGCGTCCGCGATGCTTCCGCTTCACGCTGCTGTTCCGGCGAAGTCGTGTAGATCGCCGAACGGTACTGCGTGCCGACGTCGTTGCCCTGTCGCATGCCCTGGGTCGGATTGTGGTTCTCCCAGAAGCGCTTCAGCAGTTCGCCGTAGCTGACCTTTTCCGGATCGAACACGACGAGCACGACCTCGGTGTGGCCGGTGCGGCCGGAGCACACTTCTTCGTACGTCGGATTTTTCGTATGGCCGCCAGCGTAGCCGACCGCGGTCGTGTAGACGCCGGCGTGCTGCCAGAACTTCCGTTCGGCGCCCCAGAAGCAACCCATGCCGAACACCGCCTGCGCGTAGCCGGCCGGGAACGGCGCCTTGAGCGGCGTGCCGTTGACGGCGTGCCGCTCGGGAACCAGCATCTCGGCCTCTCGGCCGGGAATCGCGTCCTCGGGCGCCGGGATCGTGGAACTGTGCGAGCTGTACCACGCCATCGCGGTCACTCTCCCTTCGGCGTGAAGGTCATCGCCACGCCATTCATGCAGTAGCGCAGGCCGGTCGGCGCCGGTCCGTCGTCGAAGACATGGCCGAGGTGACCGCCGCAGCGCTGGCAGTGGACCTCGGTGCGGGTCATGAAGTGACTGCGATCGACCGTCGTCCCGACCGCCGCGTCGAGGGGCGCATAGAAGCTCGGCCACCCGGTGCCGCTGTCGAACTTGCTGTCCGACGAGAACAGCGGCTGTCCGCAGCCGGCGCACGCGAACGTGCCTTCGCGCTTCTCCCTGTTCAACGGACTCGTGCCGCGCATCTCGGTGCCATGACGCCGCAGCACGTCGTACTGCGAGGGCGAGAGCGTCGTCTGCCATTCGGCGTCGGTGCGCTCGACCTCGAATTTCGTCTCGGATTTCATCGTCAACTCCCGCTGGGTGAGATGCCGCCGGGGAGGCTTCGGATACGCAATCGCGCTAGTGGCCGCCCTTTTGGGCCTGCTTGGCGACCTCGCGGATGTCATCGGCCGGCACCACCACCGGCATCAAGCCGAGCGAGTCGAGCGCGTTCATGCCGCCGGTGAGCATCGACATCGAACCGCCGCCGGATCCCGATTTGCCCTTCGAGAAGAACACGGTGATGCCGACGAACTTGCCGGTGGTGTCGAACGCAGCGCCGCCGACGCCGTTCGCCGCCGCGAAGTACGCCGTGCGCGGTTTGTCGAGCACCGCCATCACCGGCACGAACGTGCCCGATGCCTGCCAGCCGGCCATCTCGCCCAGCCGCGAGATCACCACCAGGAGATCCATCGGCTGCACGCGTGCGGACGGCGCATCGACGAATGCCGCCGGCGCGGCGAGCGGCTCGACCGGATGCAGGAACGCGAGGTCGAGATCGGTGTCGCGCAGGGCGACCCTGGCTGGAACTTCCTTGCCGTCAGCCATGCGCATGCGCAGGTTGGTCAGCTCCGATTTCACGTCGACGCCGCCGGCGCCGCTGTCCATCCGCGCGAACAGGCTCGACATCATCGCGCCTGGCTCGAGCGCCGAGAGCGGCATCACCGCCAGTCCGTCGGCGGCGATCAGCGTGGCGTTCGACTGGATGTTCTCTTCGTTCGGCGGCGCCTCGCGGCCGGCCATCGTCATCCGGATCTTGACGGTGGCGAGCACGGTCACGAGCGCCGGCCCATGCTTGGCGACGATGGTGCGCGCGGCGGCGCGCTCATCCGGCGTCTGGCCTCGGACCGCGGCGGGAAGTGCAAGGACGAGCACGAGCACGGCGACGGTCGGCATCACGCGCATGAGCACCTCGTTGAGACCTGCAGCGTACTCGGTCCCGAGGGCATGTTGTGCACAGGGTCACAGGCCGGTCAAGAAGACCATCGCCGATTTCGGATTTGTCAGTATTTTCAACGCGTCGCCGGAATCCGGCCCGTTTCGCCAGACAGAACGCCGGCGGGCCTGGCACCGCTCTTGCTCTTTGATGCCCGCATGACCACCGGCGGAAAGATCTTCTCCCTCGTCGCGGCGGGCGTCACCGGTTACATGCTCTTCGTGTCGGTGCCGGAGGGCGATCGCACACTCCGCGCGTTCGATCCGGCGCGTCTCGCGGAGCTCGAGCGCGACGTGCTCGAGGCGAACGACGCCAAGCAGCACGTCCGTCTCTACTTCGCGATGGCGGTGATGCTGCGCGAACAGGATCGCTATACGTGGGCGAAGGCTCTGGACGCCGGATTCCATCGCGCACGCGCGATGGTCGCGTTCCGCACCACGCGCACGCACGTCGAAGATCAGCTGTTGCCGGATCTCGAGCGCGTCTATCAAATCGAACGGGAGTGGACCAACGCCTCATTCGATCCCAAGGCCGTCGCCCGCGCGGAGATCGTCTCGTGGATGGCGCGCCGCCGCCCGGAACTGAGCAACGAGGACTACATCTCGAGCCTGATCGCCGAACGGGACGGCCTGCGCTACGAGACGTCGGCGGCGGCCGTCTCTGGTTCGTCGCAGCTGCAGGCCCGCGCCGCGCTGCTCATCGACGCCGGCAATCCGGACTGGCGCCTCATCGGCAGCCTGCTGAAGGACGCGTACGGCACGCTGCGCAGCGTCACGACGGATCATTCGACGAGATAGGGTGCTGAGTGCTGGGTGCTGGGTGCTGGGTGCTGGGTGCTCAGTGCGATTGCACCGAGCACCCGGCGGCCAGCAGCCCGCAGTCCGTACCCAGCACCCAGCACCCAGCACCCAGCACTCAGCACAACTGCTCCCCAGACCATAAAATGTGCGCATGGTCCGACTCGCCGCTCTTGCGGCCGGATGCGCCGCGTCGGCGGTGCTCCTGACGGCCGCACCGCAGAACGCCCCCCGCACGCACCGGCTCGAAGCCACACCAGAGACCGTCGCCTACGGTTACTACTGGTCTGAAGCGCCGCCCGTACTCCGCGTCGCATCCGGCGACATCGTCGACGTCGACACGCTGGTGACGAACAGTCCGCGCGGGCTGACCGCGGCCGGCGTGCCGGCGGACAAAATCCAGGCGTCGTTGAAGGCGATCACCGAAAGCATGCCCCCAGGCGATCCGCGGCGCGGCCCCGGCGGGCACATTCTCACCGGACCGATTTACGTCGAAGGCGCCGAGCCGGGCGACGTGCTCGAGGTCAAGGTGCTCTCGATCGATTTGCCGATCGACTACGGCTACAACGGCTGCAGCGGCTACCTGCCGGTCAACTGCGGCCAGCGGCGTACGGTCATCATCCCGCTCAACCGCGAGACGATGACGGCCGAGTTCATGCCCGGGATCGTGATCCCGCTGAAGCCGTTCTTCGGGAGCATGGGGGTCGCGCCGGCGCCCGAGCTCGGCCGCGTCAGCAGCAATCCGCCGGGACGGCACGCCGGCAATCTCGACAATCGTGAGCTGGTCGCCGGCTCGACGTTGTACATCCCGATCTTCGTCACCGGCGCGTTGTTCGAGGTCGGCGACGGCCACGCGGCGCAGGGCGACGGCGAGGTGAGCCAGACGGCGATCGAGACGTCGCTGCGCGGCCGGCTGCAGCTCACGGTCAGGCGCGACATGACGCTGACGTGGCCGCGCGCCGAGACCGCGACCGACTACATCGCGATGGCGACCGATCCGGATCTCGCGACGGCGACGAAGGGCGCGATTCAGGAGATGGTCGATTTTCTCGTCGCCGAGAAGGGCCTGACGGCGCAGCAGGCGTATCAGCTCACCAGCATCGCCGGCCACGTCGCGGTCACGCAGCTCGTCGATCTGCCGAACCTGGGCGTACACGTCAAAATGCCCAAGTCGATCTTCACCAGATAGCGATATGAGCGCGCTCGTCGAGTTGCTCCGCGCCCGCGGAGCGCGGCGCAGCCGGCGGCCGCACGGCGACGGCGCGAACGTCGCGCTGGCCGTCGAAGGCGGCGCGATGCGCGGCGTGATCTCGGCCGGCATGGTGTCGGCCCTCGAGGAGCTCGGCCTCACCGACGCGTTCGACGCGGTCTACGGATCGTCTGCCGGCGCGATCAACGCCGCCTATTTCCTGGCCGGCCAGGCACGCCTCGGGACGACCATCTACTACGAGGACATCAACAACGCGCGCTTCATCAGCCTGCTCCGCGTCCTCGGCGGCCGCCCGATCGTCAACCTCGGCTTCCTGCTCGACGAGATCGCCTGCCGCCGCAAGCCGCTCGACGTCGCCCGCGTCTTCGCGGCGGCCTCGCCGCTGCACGTGCTCGCCACCGATGTCGACACGCAGATGGCGGTGATGTTCGACGGCTTCGGCGACGCGGCCGACCTGCTCGCGGCGCTGCGCGCGAGCGCGACGATGCCGATCGTCGCCGGCGGGCCGGCGGTGTATCGCGGCCGCCGCCTGCTCGACGCGTCGCTCACCGAGCCGATCCCGCTCGCCGCGGCCGAATCCGGCGGCCACTCGCACGTGCTCGTGCTGCGCACCCGCGGCGGCGAGATGCGGGCGCGGCCGTCGGCGTTCGACCGTCACTTCGTCGGCCCGCGCCTGCGGCGGCTGTCGCCGGCCCTCGCCGAACGCTATCTCGATCGCGCGAAGCCCTACGCCGAGATCGTCCGTTCGATCGACGCCGGCCGCAGCCCGCGCGGCCAGGCCGAAGTACACGCGATCAGCGTCTCGGGCCTGCACATCAGCAAGCTCGAGCGCGATGCCCGGCGTCTCCGCGATGCCGCCGCGCGTGGTCGGCAGGCCGTGTTCGAAGCGTTCGACAAGTAACGACGGGGACGACAGGTACGACAGGTACGACAGGTACGACGGGTACGACGGGTACGACGGGACGCTGATTGACGCAGAGCGTCGGTCCCGACGAATTCCTGGCCTCGTCACCCCTCGTCATCGGACGTCCGTCGTACCCGTCGTACCTGTCGTACCTGTCGTACCCGTTACAATCCATGCGTGGCCCGCTGGCTTCTTGGCATCCTTGTGCTTGCCGTCGTCGTTGTCTTCACGCTCGTGTATCTGCGCCGGCAGAGCGTCGAATTCCCCGATGCCGGAATTCCATTGACGCTGGCGCAGGAGCGGGCGGCGCGGATCCGCGACCTCAAGTACGAGGTCACCTTCCGCGTCCCCGCGGTCCGCACCGAGACGATTCGCGGCGAAGTGCTGGCGACGTTCTCGCTCGCGGACGCGACCAAGCCGCTGGCCTTCGACTTCGCCCAGCCGGCCGAGCGGGTGGTGTCGGTCACCGCCAACGCTCAGACGCTGACGCCGCTCGTGCGGAACGACCATCTGGTGATTCCGGCGTCGGCCCTGGTGGCCGGAGAGAACGCGATCCGCATCGAGTTCCTGGCTGGTGATGCGTCGCTCAATCGACAGGACGATTTTCTCTACGCGCTGTTCGTGCCGGCCCGCGCCTCGCTGGCGATGCCGGTGTTCGATCAACCGGATCTCAAGGCGCGGTGGCGGCTGGTGCTCAACCTGCCGCCCGGATGGACCGGCGTCGCCAACGGCCGGCAGGCGGGCAGCATCAACGCGCCCGGCCGTTCGGGGTTGATCTTCGACGAGACCGAGCCGATCCCGACCTACCTGTTCACGTTCGCCGCCGGCGACTTCAAGACCGAAGCGGCCGAACGCAACGGCCGCATCTATCACCTGTTCCATCGCGAGACCGACGCCGAAAAGGTCGCGCGCAACAAGGACGCGATTTTCGACCTGCACGCGAGCGCGCTCGCCTGGCTTGAAAACTACACGGGCATTCCCTATCCGTTCGGCAAGTTCGACTTCGTCGCCATCCCATCGTTCCAGTTCGGCGGCATGGAGCACCCCGGCGCGGTCTTCTACAACGCCACCAGCCTGTTCCTCGACGAGAACGCGACCAAGAACCAGGTGCTCGGCCGCGCCAGCCTGATCGCGCACGAGACCGCGCACATGTGGTTCGGCGACCTGGTGACGATGCGCTGGTTCAACGACGTGTGGATGAAGGAGGTCTTCGCCAACTTCATGGCGGCCAAGATCGTGAACCCGTCGTTCCCCGACGTGAACCACGATCTGCGGTTCCTGCTGAGCCACTATCCATCCGCCTACGGCGTGGACCGCACCGAAGGCGCCAATCCGATCCGCCAGGACCTCGCCAATCTCCACGAAGCCGGCTCGCTCTACGGCGCCATCATCTATCAGAAGGCGCCGATCATGATGCGGCAGCTCGAGCGCCTCATCGGCGAGGACGCGATGCGCGACGGCCTTCGTGAATACCTGAAGGCGCACGCGTTCGGCAACGCGACCTGGTCCGATCTGGTGGCCGTGCTCGACGCGAAGACGCCGACCGATCTCGTGTCCTGGAGCCGGGCCTGGGTCGAGGAGCCGGGCCGCCCGACGATCCGGACCGAGATCGAAACCGCCGGCGGCCGCATCACGCGTCTCGCATTCCGGCAGGAAGATCCTCGCGGCCGCGGCCTGCTGTGGCCGGAGCGGCTTCAGGTCGAGATCGGCGGCGCGAACGGCGTCCGATCGTTCGACATCGCGCTGAACGCGCAGACGACCGAGGTCAGGGACGCGATTGGACTTCCCGCGCCCAAATGGGTGCTGCCGACCGGCGGCGGCCTCGGCTATGGCTACTTCACCCTGGATCCGATGACCATCGAGTCGCTGCTGACGTCGTGGCCGCGCTTGCCGGGCGCGCTGACGCGCGGCGCCGCGCACGTGACCTTGTGGGAGGCGATGCTCGAAGGCCAGATCGCGCCGTCGCGCATGTTCGAGGCGCTCATGGACGCGCTGCCCGGAGAGTCGGACGAGCTCAACGTCGCCGATCTGCTCGGCAGCATCTCGGCGATCTTCTGGCGCTTCACACCCGCCGACGACCGCGCGGCGCTGGCGCCGCGGCTCGAGGCGCTGCTGCGCAACGGCATGACGCGCGCCGGCACGACCAGCCTCAAGGCCGCATGGTTCAACACGCTGAGGAGCGTCGCGACGACGCCGGAGACGATTGCCTGGCTCGGCCGGCTCTGGCGCCGCGACGAGAAGATTCCCGGCTTGCCGCTCGCCGAGTCCGACGAGATCGGCCTCGCGCTCGGACTCGCGCTCCGCGACGTGCCGGACGCGACCGAGATGCTCCGCACCCAGCTCGAGCGGATCAAGAATCCCGATCGCAAAGCGCGCTTCGCGTTCGTGGTGCCGTCGGTGTCGGCGGATCAGGCCGTTCGCGATCGCTTCTTCGAGAGCCTGAAGGACGTCGTCAACCGGCAGCGAGAGGCCTGGGTCCTGGAAGCGCTCGGCAACCTCAATCATCCGCTGCGCGCCGGATCGTCGCGGCGATACGTCAAGCCATCGCTCGAGCTGGTCCGGGAAATCCAGCGTACGGGCGACATCTTCTTCCCGAAGCGGTGGACCGACGCCGCACTCAGCGGCTACCAGAGCGTCCAGACGGCGGCGGAAGTGCGCGCCTTCATCGACGCCTTGCCGCCCGACTACCCGCCGCGGCTGCGATGGGTGCTGTTGTCGTCGGCCGATAACCTGTTCAGAGCGTCGAAGTTGTTGAATTAGGATCGAGCCAACTTCCGACTGTCCGGCATCGTCCAACCACCAACGACGGGGCCGGATCGAACTGCCGGACGACCGATCTCGTAACGTGACTAGTAACGCCCCGGGAGAGCTGCGGCCGTGGCGCCGCGCTCATGGAGTCGATGCGATGACGTTCCTCAACAAGCTGTTCGGTAAAAAGCCTGAGCCCACGCAGCGCGTGCGGATTTGCGTGGAATGCGGGATGCCCATCGCCGAACACAAGGATTGGTGCAGCATTTTCCGCACCCAGCAGGAGATGGCCCAGCGCAAGGCTGCGGCTGCCGAGTAACGATCGCGCAACCGCCGGGACGCGGCGTCAGGCCGCGACCGGCGCCCGCAGCTCCTGCCCCCAGCGGAGCGCTTCCAGATAGGCCTTGGGAAGACTGTCGCGGCTCAGCCCGGCCTGACGCGCCAGAGGCAGACACGTCTCCCAGTCAGCCCGCTCGTACGCAATCACCGAGTCGAGCAGCTGCCGCCAGGGATTGTCGTGGCCGACCAGCGCCGAGACGATGTCCGGCGCGAGCGAGAGCTCTTCGAGCACCGACGCCATCGGCCGATCGAGCATCACGTCCAGCAGCGAGCACAAGCCGACCAGAAAGCCGCCGCCTCCGGCATCCTCGCCGTCGCGCGCGCGCGCCAGCAGCTCGCAGAACCGTGCGCGCACCACCGCCATCAACAACAGCTCGCGGTGCGCGCCGGCGCTGAGATCCGCCATCGCCAGGTACGACGCCCATCGCCGGACGGTGTCGCGGCCGACGAGCATCAGCGCGTGGCCGATCGAGGTGACTTCGCGCGCCTGCGCGAGCGCCGCGGAGTTGGCCATCCGCAGCACGCGATGACTGAGCGCCGCGTCGCGCTTCACCAGGTCCTCGAGCTTGGCGACGCCGAGATCGGGATCGCCGAGCGCCCGCAGCAGACGAAGCGCGATCATCTGATTCGGCTTCAGGATGCCACCCGGCTGGCGCTTCGGCTGTTCGAAGAAATAGCCCTGCACGTGCGTGAAGCCTTCGCGGATCGCCTCGTCGAAGACTTCCGTCGCTTCGACCCTGGTGGCGATGAGCGCCGCATCGTGGCTCTTCGCGACCGCGAGACACGCTTCGGCCTGATGGCTTGGCGTCGACAGAAAGTCCATCTTCGCGAAGTCGGCGACCTCGAGCAGCTTGCGCCCCGACTCCGACATCACGAAGTCCTCGAGCGCGACCGCATATCCGGCGTCGCGCAGCTCGCGGCACGCGTCGATCACGCGTGGATCCGCCTCGAGCACGCCGGGCACCTCGACGACGATGCGGCGCGGCCCGGGAAGGACGTGCTCGTCGAGATGCTGCGAGGCATCGAGATCGATGAATGCGGGCTTGCCGTTGGTGAGCGTCTCGAACCCGATGGTCCGGATCAGGTCGGCGATCGCCGGGCCGGCGGTCTGCGACTCGTAGGACGAGACGCCCTCGACGGCGTCGATCGGGCGCATCAGGAGTTCGTACGCGAACACACGCCGTTCGCGGTCGAGAATCGGCTGACGGGCGACCAGGACTGACACGCGGGCTGACCTCTCACGGCGGGTGCTGCCGCCAGAGACACAATCGGACCGCCGCTGACGATCTTGAATCCGCAGGCCGCGGCGATCGCCGTGGCCCACCGGATTCACGACGTCGCCGGAAGCATCCCGAGCTGCCACATCAGAAACAGCCGTTGATCGACGGCGTCGCGCAGGCGCAGGTTGAGCGGCTTCCCCTGGCCATGACCGGCTTCGCGATCGACCCAGAGGAGCACCGGACGTTCGGCGGGATCGGAGGCCGTAGCCGCCTGGAGACGGGCGGCCATCTTCCGTGCGTGCATGGCGTGGACGCGCGTGTCGTACTCGCCCGCGGTGAGAAACACCGCCGGGTAGCGCGTGCCGGCGACGATGCGGTGGTAGGGCGAGTAGCGCAGCAGCACCGCGAACTGATCGGGATCCTCGGCCGTTCCGTATTCCGGGACCCAGTAGCGCGCCATCAGGAAATCCTGGTAGCGCAGCATGTCGAGGAGCGGCACGGCGATGATCGCCGCGCGAACGAGCTCGGGCCGCTGGGTGATCACGGCTCCGGTGAGCAGGCCGCCGTTCGACCCGCCGCGTATCGCGAGCTTCTCCGAGCTCGTCCGGCCGGTCGCGATCAGCCATTCGGCGGCGGCGATGAAGTCGTCGAAGGTGTTCTGCTTGCGCTCGAGCATGCCCGCTTCGTGCCACGCGTCGCCGTATTCGCCGCCGCCGCGCAGGTTCGGCATCGCGTAGAGCCCGCCGGCTTCGAACCACTGAAACAGGCTCGGCGTGAATGCCGGCGTCAGGTTGATGTTGAAGCCGCCGTAACCTTCGAGAATCGTCGGCGTGTCCGGCGACCGCTGCAGTCCCTTGCCGTGGACTAGGAACATGCTGACCCGCGTGCCGTCCTTCGACGGGTACCACACCTGTTCCACCTCGACCGTCTCTGGATCGACGGGCGCCTCGGGCTGCGCCCACTTCACCGGCGCCGAAGCCGGCGCGGCCAGGTCGACGCGGAAGATCGTCGTCGGATAGTTGAAGCTCGTGAACTGCAGAAAGGCCTCGGTGCGATCCTGTTCGGCCGCGACGGCGGCGGTCCCGATGCCGGGCTGCGCGAGCGCGCCCGTCGGCCGGCCGTCGAGACCGAACACCTCGACGACGCTGGCGGCATCGCGAAGGTAGGTGACGGCGATCACGCCTTTGCCGAACGCCACGCCTTCGATCACCGCGTCCGGACGTTCGGGGACGACGACCCGCCACGCCTCCGGATCGGCGACCGACGCGGCGACGACGCGTCCGTTCGGCGCGCCCTTCGTCGTCTGCAGGAAGATGACGTCGTCGATGACGGTGCCGGACGCGAGACCGGCGACGCCAACCGACACGACCCGGCGCGGGGCGTCGCCCGTCTGCCGCCAGCGATCGAAATCGAGGAGCCAGAGATCGTTCGAGCGCGTGTCGATCCAGTAGCCGAGCAGGAGCCACCGGCCATCCTCGGACAAGGACGCGAACGGTCCCCACGTCGTCGCCAGCGCCGCGTCTTCTTCCCTGGTGAACTGCCGGAAGATCACGGCGTCGCCGGCGGGATCGGTGCCGAGGCGGTGGAAGCGAATGCGGCCGGTGTACGGGTCCTTGTGATCGGCGAGGTTGTGGTAGACGAAGCCGGAACCATCCGGCAGCCAATCGGGCGACTGCGTCTTGTTGGGAATCTCGAGCGGCAGCGTCGCGCCGGCATCCACGTCGATGAGGCGCAGGATCGTGTTCTCGTCGCCAGCGCGGAAGGTGCCGAAGGCGAGGCGGGTGCCGTCCTGCGACGGCGAGATCCACTCGACGGTGGTGAGCCCGCTCGGATCGAGCGCCGCCGGATCGATGAGGACGCGGTCGGGCGCGTCCACGCCGTCGCGCCAGTAGATCACCGGCTGGTTCTGACTGCCCTCGCGCTTGGCGTAGAAGCAGCGACGGCCCTGCACATCGGGGAGCGAGACCGAGCCGGTTTCGAGCAGCGGACGGAGGCGGTTCTCGAGCGCGGCGCGGCCGGGAAGCCGATCGAGCAGCTCGCGCGTGTAGGCGTTGTGTGCGTCGGTCCAGGCGGCCACTTCGGCGGTGACTCGGCCCATCTCCGCGGAATTGGAGTTGTCGCCTTCGAGCCAGCGGTACTCGTCGACCACACGCACGCCGTGCAGGAGATCCTCGACGATCTCCGCTCGCGTCGCCGGCGGCCGCACTGTCGTTCCGCGATCCATCACCTGAATCTATGTCGTCTTCGCGTATGCTTCCAGAAGAACATGGCGAGCGACGGCATGCACGTCGGCCGCGTCATCCTCCAGGTCTCCGATCTCCGGCGATCGCTCCTCTTCTACGAAGACGTCATCGGCTTCGCGCGGCTCGACGAGCTCACCGTCGCGGGCCGGCCCGCGGCGCGCCTCGGTGCGCACGGCGGCGCCGCGACCGCGCTGCTCGAGCTGCGCGAGAAACCTGGCGTGCGCGCGGTGCCACGACGTGGCCTGCTCGGGCTCTATCACTTCGCGCTGCTCCTGCCCGATCGCC
>DASTCC010000245.1:0-12737 GCA_035711465.1 Vicinamibacterales bacterium | reverse complement strand
GGGGCACCTGGAAGATGACGATGAACACGCCTCAGGGCCCGCAGGTGATGGAAGGACGTTATACGGATGTGAAGGCTCTGCGCGACGGCAAATGGGTCTACCTGATTGATCACGCGTCAGTGCCCTTGCCGCCGCCGGCCGGCAAGTAGACCCCTACCCGCGCCTCACGTCGGTGCCCGCGCGCCGGTTGATCGTCGCCAGAATCTTCACCAGCGATGTCATCGGCGCGATCCGCACCAGACCGTCGCGGATCGCACAGCCGATCGGGTTGGTCAGGCTCATCAGCGCCGCCGTCCGGCGTCCCTGACGCAGCAGCGCCGTCGTCCTCGCGCGGCGCTGCTGTTCGTACGATCGCAACGCTGACTCGATGGCGGCGTCGCCGGCGAGCAGGCGGCCGAGCGTGACCGCGTCGACGATCGCCTGCGCCGCGCCCTGGCCGGTGTGCGGCAGCAGCGGATGCGCGGCGTCGCCGAGCAGCGTGACCCGTCCCAGACCCCAGAACGGAATCGGATCGCGATCGACGAGCTCGTCGAGGCGACGCTCCTCGGTCGTGGACGTGATCGCGCGAAAGGTCGCGTCGAACTGCGTCGCCATGTGGGCGACGAGCGCGGCCGCGTCGCGCAAGCCCTCGGGCACCAGCGACTGCGCCAGCGAGAGATACCAATAGATGCCCGTCGCGCTGGCGCGCGCGAACGTCGACTCGATACCGCGGCCGAGATAGATCACGCCGGCGAGATCGCCCAGATGGCGCTGCGCCCCGTGAACGGCGCCGCGCACTGCGATGATGCCGCTCGATCGCGGTGGCGGCTCGTCCGGATGGAGTGCGCGCCGGATCGCCGAGTAGGCGCCGTCCGCGCCAATCAGCACGTCGCCCTCGACACGTTCGCCGTTGGCGAACTGGAGCTCGACGCGGTCGCCCGCCGCGGCAAAGCCGGTTGCTTCGCGCTCGAGGACGATCGACTCGGCGCCGACGGCCTCGAGGAGCGCGCCATGCACGGCCGGCCGGAGCGCGACGACCATCCGCCCGCCAAGCGCTTCCTCCGGGGGAAACTCGGCCCGCTTGAGGACCGCGCCATTCGGCTTGCGCACTTCGCCGATCGCGCCCATCGGCGAGAAGCCGCGGGCGATGATGACGTCCGCGACGCCAAGCTCGCGCAGCGCGGCGATCGCGTTCGGCGCCAGGCCGAGGCCGAAGCCGAGCTCGCGCGGCGACGTGGCGCGCTCGAAGATGCGGATGCGCCAGCCCGCCTGCCGCAGCGCGATGCCGGCCGAGAGGCCGCCGATGCCGGCGCCGACGATGAGCGCGGTACGCGTCAGGCGGCGCCTCGCGGGCCCCGGGGCAGGGGGATCACCACGTGTTCAGATCGCGAATCCTGCCGCTCGAGACGAGATAGATGTAGAAGTCGGTGAACGCGACCCAGACGAGACTGAGCCACGCGAACGCCATGTGCCGCTCGTTCAGCCAGGTCGATCGTTTCCAGATGCCGTAGCGGGCCGTCGGTTTGCCGTCGCAGGTGAAACAGTCGGACCGGCCGCCGATCAGATGCCGCCACGAATGGCAGCCGAAGGTGTAGCCGGTGAGCAGCGCGGCGTTCACGATCATCACGATCGTGCCGACGCCGACGCCGAAGCGGCCGTTGAGGAAGAACGCCGCCAGTCCTTCCCACCAGAGAAAGATCAGCAGCAACAGCGCGCCGTAGAGCGTGTAGCGGTGGAGGTTCTGAAAGATCAGAATCGTCCGCTCGCCCTTGTAGCCCCTGCTGACGCCGCGAACGGCGCACGACGGCGGCGTCATGCCGAAGGCTTTGTAGTAGGCGCCGCGGTAGTAATAGCAAGTGAAGCGAAACGCGATCGCCAGGCCGGGCAGGAAGAACGCCGGCGACTGCGGCAGGAACGACGGCCACCACGCCGGAAACGCGCCGAACCACGAGTGCTCGACCGGCACCGCGCCCGGATAGCCCGACGCCGGCGTGAACACCGGCGGCGCCACCGTCGGGCTGATGTACGGCGCGTAATACACGTAGGTCGCGTCGAACGCGCGATACGTCAGATAGCCGAAGAAGAGCACGAGGCCGATCGCGGTCCACATCGGCGTCGTCCACCACGCATCGGCGCGGCGGGTGCTCGCGAATCTGGCCCCTGGGCCGGCAACGGGAGCGGTCGACATGCGACAGATAGGAACACGGCGGGCGCGCTTGACTCAAGTCGCGGCTCCATCGTCGATCCGAGCCCGGAGTCGAGCCAGGACTTCGCCTACTGCCTCCGTCGCGTCATCGCCTTCACCACTTCCAGCACCGGCACGATCGAGAACGCCAGCCCCACCGTCAACAGCCAGTCCGTCGTCGTCAGCGCGAACGTGCCGAAGGCCCGCTGGAAGAACGGGATGTAGGCGATGGCGACCAGCAGCGCGAGCTCCCAGACGACCGCGAGGTTGAGCCAGCGGTTCGCGAAGGGCCGGTCGAGGACTGAGGCGTGATCCGACCGGCAGCAGTAGGCGTTGAAGAACTGGATCAGGACCAGGGCTACGAACGTCATCGCCATGGCCTCTTCGACCGGACGTCCGGCGCGGAGCTGCGAGGTGAAGAGATAGATGTTGACCGCTGCTGACCAGAGTCCCGCGGTGAGCAGCATCGCAGTCACCGGCGCCGTGAAGATGCCGGCGCGGCGATCGCGCGGCGGCTGCTGCATGATGTCGCGCTCGGGCGGATCGACCGACAGCGCGAGCGCCGGCAGGCCGTCGGTCGCGAGGTTGACGTAGAGGATCTGCACCGCGGTGAGCGGCATCGGCAGCCCGGCAATGACCGATCCGGCGAGCAGCACGATCTCGCCGACGTTACACGACAGCAGGTACATCAGATACTTCTTGATGTTCCCGAAGACGATCCGGCCTTCCTCGACGGCGGCGACGATGGTCGCGAAGTTGTCGTCGAGAAGCGTCATGCCGGCGGCTTCCTTGCTGACGTCCGTCCCGGTAATGCCCATGGCGATGCCGATGTCGGCCTGCTTCAGCGCCGGAGCGTCGTTGACGCCGTCGCCGGTCATCGCGCACACCGCGCCGCGCTTCTGCCAGGCACGGACGATGCGCAGCTTGTCGGCGGGGGAGACGCGGGCGTAGACGGCGATGTCCGTCACCTCGCGATCGAGATCGGCGTCGCTCTTGTGCTCGAGCTCGCGGCCCGTTACCGCCGGCCGATCGCTGGCCAGCTGCAGCTCGCGCGCGACAGCCATCGCCGTGAGCGGATGGTCGCCGGTGATCATGACCGCGCGGATGCCGGCGGCGCGACAGGTTCGCACCGCGTCCAGCGCCTCGCGCCGCGGTGGATCCATCATCGCGATGAGGCCGAGCAGCGTCATCCCGTGTTCCGCCGTGTCGGGCGTCACCGGCGTCTTGACCGCGACGGCCAGCACGCGCAGCCCGGAGGACGCCATTTGCCGTTCGACCGCAAGCACTCGATCGCGCGTCTCGTCGTCGAGCGGCACCGCGCGATCGCCGATGCGCTGCGACGCGCAGCTGGCGACGATCTCTTCAGCCGCGCCTTTCGAGTACGCGACCGTCCCCGCGCCGGTCTCGTGCAGCGTCGTCATACGCCGCCGCTCGGAGGTGAACGGGATCTCGTTGATGCGGGGCTCGCGGCGGTTCAGCTCGTCGGAGTGGAGCCCGGCTTTCACGGCCGCGACGACGAGCGCGCCCTCGGTCGGGTCGCCCTCGATCGCGGGCCGGCCGTCGACGGTCACCAGCCTGGCATCGGAGGAGAGCAGCGCGGCGGCGAGCAGGGCCCGCACGTTCGCCGACGGCGTGACGGTGTGGCCGTCGGCGACGAATTCCCCGGAGGTGTCGTAGCCGGCGCCGGTGACGTCGACGATCGCGCCGTCCACGAACAGCTGACGGACCGTCATCTCGTTCTTGGTCAGCGTGCCGGTCTTGTCCGAGCAGATCACCGACGTGCTGCCGAGTGTCTCGACGATCGGCAGGCGGCGGACGAGGGCGTGCCGCTTGACCATCCGGCGCACGCCGATCGCCAGCGAGATGGTGACGACGGCTGGCAGCGCCTCGGGCACGACGGCGACGGCCAGCGCGATGCCGAACATGAACATCTCGACGACCGGCTGACCGCGGAAGAGCCCGATGGCGACGACCAGCGCGACGACGGCGAGCGCCGCCTTGCCGAGCGTCCCTCCCAGCCGATCGAGGTTGTCCTGCAGCGGCGTCCGCGCCACGACGACGGTCTCGACCATCCGGGCGATGTGCCCGAACTCCGTGGACATGCCGGTCGCGACCGCGAGGCCCTGGCCGCGTCCCTGCGTGATCAGCGTTCCGGCGTACGCCATGTTGCGGCGATCGCCCAGCGCCAGCCGCGGATCGCCGAGTGCGTCCGTGATCTTCTGCACCGGCTCGGACTCGCCGGTGAGCGCGGCCTCTTCGATCGCGAGGCTGACGCTTTGAACGACGCGGCAGTCGGCGGCGACGCGATCGCCGGCACGGAGGACGAGGACATCTCCCGGCACGACCTCTCGCGCCGGAATCGTGACTTCGTGTCCGTCGCGGACGACGTGCGCGTTCGGCGACGCCATCTGCCGCAGCGCGTCGAGCGCGCGGCTGGCGCGATACTCCTGCAGGAATCCGAGCAGCACCGCGAAGAGCACGATGATGCAGATCACCGCCGCCTCGAGCGCGTGTCCGAGGAACCCGGAGATGACGGTGGCGCAGAGGAGGATCACGATCAGCGCGTTCTGGAACTGCGCCGCGAGCGTGTGCCACGCCGAGTCCCGACGGACCGCCTCGAGCTCGTTCGGGCCGTGCTGCTGCAAGCGCGTCGCCGCCTCGTCGCTGGCGAGGCCCGAGACACTGGAGCGCTGGCGCAACAGCGCGTCGCCGACCGCGAGCGTGTGCCAGGGCGCCGCCGGCGTGTCGATCGCTCGAGCGGCGACGGCGGGCAGCTCGGAAACGGCCGAAGTCGGGTGGGCCATCACGCGCACCCCGCGACGGTTCCGACCGCCGCGCACCACTTCGGCAGGCGGAGATCCCGTTCAGTGAATTCGTAGAGACGCCGGCACCAGCGGTGAGCCCGGCCGCGTTCGATCGCAGCCCACAGCAGGGCAAGGACCAGCGCGAGGAATGCGATTGCGGTGACGACGTCGATCGCGGATGAGCGGAACGGCCATGCGGTCATGACACCCTCCAGGCGGCGATGGCCGTCGAGGGCGCCTCTGCACAGACACAAAGGGCGAGACGCTCGCACCGGCACAGCCGTCATGCGAAGGTCTCGCCTGCTCGTGGGAACTCGTTCGAACCGTGCGCCGTGAGGCGCAGTGCTGACGATTCGGACGCGCGGATCGATCCGCGTGGCTACTCCCCTTCTGTCCTAACCTTAACCGAGCGAGGCGCGCCAGGCAACATCCCGGACGCGCGCGGGGGCGAGGCGTTACAGCCGATCCGCTTCGAGCACCGCGGCGAGCAGGACGTTCGCGCCGTTGGCGCAGTCGTCCCAGCGGGTCAGCTCCTGTGGCGAGTGGCTGATGCCGCCGACGCTCGGCACGAAGATCATCCCCATCGGACTGAGCTGCGCCATCATCTGCGCGTCGTGGCCGGCGCCGCTCGGCAGCCGCGCCGACCGGAGGTTGAGCGATCCCGCGGCGCGCTCGATCGCCCGCTGAATCTCCGGAGCGGCCAGCGCCGGCGGATTCCGGCTGAGATCGGCGATCTCGATCGCCACCTGTGACCGCGCCGCGATCGCGCGGGCGCGGCCGCGGATGTCGTCGATGATCGCCGCGAGCGTGTCGGTCGACAGATCGCGCAGTTCGATCGTCATCCGCACCACGCCGGGAATCACGTTCGGCGCGTTCGGCTCGACGTCGAACCGGCCGACGGTGCCGACCTGCCGGCCCGGCACCGCGTTCACCGCTTCGCGGACCGCGATGGTCAGCTCCGACGCGGCGAGGAGCGCGTCCTTGCGCTCGGCCATCGGCGTCGTCCCGGCGTGGTTCGCGAAGCCCGTCACCGTCGCCGTGTAGCGCGCGATCGAGACGATGCCCTCGACGACGCCGATAGCGACGTTGTTCTTCTCGAGCGTGCCGCCCTGCTCGATGTGAAGCTCGAGATAGGCGTGATGCGCGCCCTTGGGCCGCACCGCCTGCATGATGCGATCGGGATCGCCGCCGATCTTCCTCACCGCGTCGGCGCGGTTCATCCCGTTCCAGACCGCGTCCATGTCGGCCGGCGCGACGTCGCCGGCGACGATGCGGCTGGCGGCGAGGCCGCGGCCGAAGGCGACGCCTTCCTCGGCCGACCAGATCACCATCTCGAGCGGATGACGGGTCTCGATCTTCGCGCGATCGAGCGTCTCGATGGCGCCGAGCGCGGCGAGCGATCCGAGATCGCCGTCGAAGTTGCCGCCGCTCGGCACCGAGTCGATGTGCGAGCCGAACAGAATCGGCGGCAGCGTGTTCTCGCGTCCGGCGCGGCGCGCGAAGATGTTGCCGGCCGGATCGATTCGCGGCTCGAGACCGGCAGCGCGGATCTCGCCGATGACGAACGCGCGGCCGGCGATATCCGCGTCCGAATAGGCGACGCGGCTGACGCCGTCGGCGAAGGTGCCGCCGGCGGGACGGCCGAACTGACTGAGGGCTTCGATGCGACGCCGAAGCGCCGCGGCGTCCACGCGCGCCGACTGCGGCGCCGGTCTGGCGCGCAGGATCGCTGGTGCCGCGGGAAACGCCGAGGCCAGCCCGCCGAGAAAGGTGCGGCGCCGGATGCGCATGCGCCGATCCTACGCCGGATCCGCCGATCGGATGGCGCCGGCGTTCACCCTTGGCCGATCGCGGTATCTATCCTTCCGTGATCCACACGATCGACGTCGGCGGCGGCGGCGCCGGGCGTGGCTGTCCCGCCGCCGGCGGTGGCGGCGGCGGCTGGTTGGCCGGCCGAGGCGGCGGCGGTGGGTTGCGGTTCATCCGCACGAAGTTCGGGATCGCCGTCAGCGGCGAGCCGTCGGCGAACCTGCCGGTGATCACGGGCACGCCGCCGAGCAGATCCTTGCGGAAGTCGACGCTGAGCGGCGATCCCGGCGCGAGCGTCCTGGTGATGTCCTGGTCCACCTGTTCGATGTTGTAGACCAGCGGCCCGTAACGGAGCGCGACCCTGCCGCGCGTCGCCTCGATCTCGTCGCTGCCGTGAATCCGCTGCGGCGCCATCGGCACTTCGTAGTCGATCCGATCGCCTTTCGCCCAGGCTCGCGTCACCTCGGCGTAGCCATTCACGACCTTCGGCGTCATCCGGCGGCCGTTGACCGAGAGCGAGATATAGCCCTTGAGGACCGGCGTCGGGGTATAGAGGCTGCTGACGTCACGGTCGGGCACGCGAAGCCGGATCGTGAACGTCTTGCGCACCGCCGGGTTGACGACGATCGCGATCCTGCCGTCCCACGGGTAGTCGGTCGTCTGCACCATTTCGACCGTGGTCCCGGCGACGCCGTCGATCGACACGCGGCTGCCGGCGAAGAGATTGACGAAGAGGCCGTCGGCGCCGCGCGAGTACATCCACGTCGGCAGCATCAGCACCGTGCGCGGCAGGTTGCCGACGCAGCAGGGCACGCTGTGCCACGGATAACGGACGACGCGGGCGTCGAGCGGGTTGTCGTAGTAGAAGTTCCTGCCGTCGAGCGCCAGGCTGCCGACGAGCGCGTTGTACATCGTCTGCTCGTAGAGATCGGCGAACCGCGCGTCGTGGTAGGCGAGATGGAGCTTCCACTGCATGAAGACCTCGCCGCAGCTCGAGCACGTCTCGCAGTAGGCGTTGTTGCGCAGCGAGTAGTTGGGCCCGAAGCCCTCCGCGCTCTCGCCGGATCCGACGCCGCCGGTGAGGTAGTACTTGCGATGGACGACGTTGTCCCAGATGGACTTGATCGCGCTCTGGTAGTCGACGTCGCGCGTCTCGACGGCGACGTCGGCCATGCCCGAGTACGTATACATCGCACGCACCGCGTGGCCGACGGCTTCGTACTGCTGCACGACCGGCAGATGGCTTTGTTCGTATTCCGAGCCGTTCTGCCGGCAGTCGAGCAGGAACTTGGCGAGGGCGATGTAGCGATCGCCCGGGCCGGCGCCGGCGCGTGCGCCCGGCCGTTCGACTTCGTTGACGAAACGGCCGAGGCGCACGAGCGCCTGTTCCATCTCCTGGTGGCCGTCGAACCAGGCCTGCTTCGGCGGCGGGCCGAGGTGATCGGCCCAGCAGTCGGCGAGCTTCTTCGCCGCGTTGTAGAGCCGGCGGTCCTTGCCGCCGGTCATCATGTAGTGATTGATCGCCGACTCGATGAAGTAGCCGGCGACGTAGCCCTCGTGGTTGTTGCGATGCGACGGCGTCCAGCGATCGACCCACGGGCCGCGGCCGCCGGCGGGATAGGTCTCGCCTTCGGCGAGCATGTCGCGCAGCGTGAACGCGGTCTGGAGATAGCCGTCGGGATGCTGCGCCGCGAGAATCCTGGGAATCCAGTCGTCGAGCGTCGCGCGCATGCGCGCCTGCGCGGCGAGGATCTCCTTGTCGCCCTGCGCGTCCACCATCAGCGCGAGGCACATCGACTCGACGGTCTGGTGGACCCAGGCGTTCGAGAAGACGTAGCCCTTGTGCTTGCCATGCGGCTCGCCGCGGAGCGCCTTGCCGGCCTCGATGAAGTTGTCGATGCCGCCGGCGCCCGATCCCGGACCCTGCACGAGGTCGGTGCGGTTGCACTGATCGACGCAGTGCGGAATCCAGTTGACGATCAACGCCTTGGCGCGCGACGCCCACATCGGACTGGTGATGCGATAGTTCGTCGTGAACACCGGCGCGAGCGGCGCAGCCGGCGGCGGCAGCTCGACTTTGACGGTCAGGTTCGACGTCGCCTTCGCCGTGCCGTTGTCGGCCGTGACGGCGATGACGTACTCGCCGGTCTCGGTGAACGTCGCGGTCGTGACGAGGGCCGTCGGATCGGCGAAGCTGACCCCGCCGGGTCCTGAGACCTTGCTCCACGATGCGGTCGGCGCCGGTCCCGGCGGCGGCGCCGGCGCGGCCGGCGGGTTGTTGCCGCGGCCGGCGCCCCGGCCGCGCCGCGGCGGCGCGCCGTAGCCGGCCCAGGCGCTGAGATACGTTTTGCCCTTCAGCATCACGACGCGATCGACGCCGGCGACGGCGTTGAGCGGCTGCGTCTGCGGGTGGATGGTGAAGCCGCCGAGGGCGTCGGCGGCCGGCGTCGCGATCACGGCGACGGCGGCGGCCTTGCCGGCGGTTTCGAGGAGCTCCCGTCGGGTGATGCCGGTGGCTGTCTTGCGCATGAGGCGCAGACTATCGCAAACGGCTCTGGAGTGACGCCGCCCGAAAGGCGGGCGCGCCGGGGGCGTGGAACCTGTTGGATGTATTCGAAGTCGAATTATATTCACATATGAATGTAATGGCCCGCGCCGCTGCCGGCATCACGCTCCTCTTTGCCGTCGTCGCGACCGCCTGTGGACGGTCCGAGGCGGAGGTCGTGCCAGGCATCTGGCCGTCGTGGCTGCGCGAGTGTACGCACGCGAACATGCCGGCGCGTTGCGGCACGGTCGAGGTGCCCGAATCGCCCTCCGCTCCCGGCAGCCGGAGGCTGCCGATTCGCGTGGTCGTGCTGGTCGCGCGGCCGGATCGGCCGACCGACGATCCCGTGGTCGCGCTCGTCGGCGGGCCCGGGCAGGCCGCCACCGAGTCGGCCGGCCAGAGCCCGCAGCGGCTTCAGGCCTACGGCCAGATTCGCGACGTCGTGCTGATCGATCAGCGCGGCACCGGCGAAGCGCACGGGCTGCACTGTCCGCCGCCGGCGTCGGCCACCGACCTGATGGGGCGCGTCTTCGATCCGGCGCGCTTGACGAGCTGCCGCGACGAACTGGCGGCGCGCGCCGATCTCACCAAGTACACGACCAGCCTCGCCGCCGGCGACTACGCGCGGATTCTCGATCGGCTGCCGTACCGTCAGGTCAACCTCTGGGGCGTGTCGTACGGCACGCGCCTGGCGCTCGAGATCGCGCGTCGGACGCCGGACCGCGTCCGCGCGATGATCCTCGACGCCGTCGTGCCGACGGATTTCACCTGGCCGACGACGGCCGCCACCGATCTGGACGCCGGGCTCGACGCCGTCGCCGGAGACTGCGCGCGCGATCCGCAGTGCTCGGCCGCATTTCCCGACGTCGGCGGCGACATCGCCGCGGCCTTCGCTGGCGTGCGTCTCGGCGCCTCGGCGGTGGTGCCGGATCCGGCGACCGGTACGACCGGCCGCGTGCCCTTCGGCGCCAGCGATCTCGCGTATGCGGCGCGCGGCCTGCTCTACAACAACGGCGCCTGGTCGCTGCCGCTGTTCTTCCGCGAAGCGCGGCGCGGGCAATACGAGGCCTTCGCAGAGGCGTACGTCAACCGCGCAAGGACGCTCGATCGCACGATCGCGCGCGGCGTGCATCTCGGCGTGTACTGCGCCGAGGACCTGCCGTTCGTGGACTGGACGCGCGCAGAGGCGGCGGCGGCGCCGACGCGCCTCGGCACCTATCTGCTGGACGAGTACCGACGCGCGTGCGAGATCTGGCCGCGCGGCACGCCGCCCGCCGACTTCCGCGCGCCGATCACGGTCAACGTTCCGACGCTGTTGTTGTCGGGCCGCCGCGATCCGGTGACGCCGCCGTGGACCGCCGAGCAGGTCGTGCGCACGCTGTCCCGCGCCCGCGTCGTCGTCTGGCCCTTCGGCGGTCATGGCGTCGACGGTCTCGTCAGTGCTGATTGCCGCGGACGACTCGTGGCCGAGTTCCTTCGCACCGCGGATCCGGATCAGCTGCCGCTCGCATGCACGACGCAGGATCCGGTCCGATCGTTCTGGCTGTCGCGTTAGTCGACGTCGACGCCGAACGCCTCGGCGAGCGCCTCGAGCGTGTAGGGCTTGAGCAGGAGATTGAACTCGCCGTCTTTCATGTTCGAGGCCGCCTCGACGTAGCCCGTCGTCAATGTCACCGGCAGCGTCGGATGCCGGCGACGGATTTCCCGCGCCATCATCAGACCGCTGACGCCGCCGGGCATCATGATGTCCGTGAGCACGACGTCGATGGCGCCGTGGCCGTCCTGCGCCAGCGCCGCCAACGCGGCGTCGGCGCTGGTGACGTGGCTGACGACGAAGCCGAGGCTGCCGAGCATCTCCACCGTCACCGCCGCCACTTCCTTGTCGTCCTCGACGAGCAGGAGATGGCCGCGCCGCGCGCCGCTGCTTCGGGACGCCGTCCGACCCCGCGCTTCGCTGACCGCGGCCTCTACCGGCGGCCGATCGGCCCGCGGCAACAGAATGTGCACGGCGGTTCCCGATCCGACCGCGCTTTCGATCGCGACCCGGCCGCCCGATTGGTGCGCGAAGCCGTAGACCTGCGGCAGCCCGAGACCGGAGCCCTTGCTCACGTCCTTGGTCGTGAAGAACGGCTCGAAGGCGCGCGCCTGGACGTCGGCCGACATGCCGGTGCCGGTGTCGCGCACCGACAGCCGGACGAAGTCGGCGGGCAATCCGTTGACGCCGTCGGCACGGACGTTCTCCGCCGTGACGACGATGACGCCGCCGGCCGGCATCGCGTCGCGCGCATTGAGACAGAGATTGAGAATCGCGAGCTCCATCTCGCCGGGATCGACTTCGACGGGCCAGACGCCGTCGGCGAAATTCATGTCGACGGTGATGTGGCCGCCGAGCGAGGCGTCGAGCATCTCGCGCATGCCGTGCACGTGCACGGCGACGTCGATCGACTCGGGGTTCACCGGCTGCCGCCGCGCGAAGGCGAGCAGGTGGCGGGTCAGGCCGGTGCCGCGGTTGATGGCGCGGCGCATCGCGTCGAACACGCGCTGGCGTTGGGCCTCGGGGACGTCGCGTTCGAGCAGCTGCAGACCGGTCGCGAACACGGCGAGCAGGTTGTTGAAGTCGTGCGCGACGCCGCCGGTGAGCTGGCCGATCGACTCCAGCTTCTGCGATTGCCGCAGCGCCGCTTCCGCCTGCTGGAGCCGCTCCTGATCGCGCAACCAATCGGTGACGTCGTAAACGAACTGATAGGCGCCGATGCGCCGGCCGTCGCGATCGCGGAGCGTGTTGTAGCGCATCTCGTACGAGCGCCGGTCGCGCGCCGGATCGCCGAACTCGGCGATCTCGGTGAACTCCTCGCCGGCGAGGGCGCGGGTCCAGAGCGCCTTGACCGCCGCCTGATGCTCCGGCTGCGACGCGAGCAGATCGAGCATGCTGGCGCCGACAGCGGGCCGGCAGCCGAAGATGCGCTCGAACTCGTCTTTCGCGGCGCGGTTGATCGCGAGCCAGCGGTACTCGAGATCCACGACCTGCACGAAGGCGGTCGTGCCCTCGACGATGTCGGCGAGAATCTTGCGCTCGGCGAGCGCCTCCTGGAACCGGCGCTCGAGCGTCTCGTTGACGGCGCGGAGCCGGCTTTCGCTTTCCCGCAGCGCGCGCTCGGCCAGCACCTTCTGGGTGGTTTCCGACACGGCGCAGAACATGCCGGCGACGCGCCCGCTCTCGTCGCGCACCGGCGAATATGAAAACGTGAACCAGGTGTGCTCGTCGTAGCCCTTGCGGTTCATGACGAGCGGCAGGTCTTCGCGGAAGGTGGCCTCGCCGGCCATCGCCGCATCGATCAGCGGGCTGATATCGGGCCAGATCTCTGACCAGATGTCGTAGAAGCGGTGGCCCCGCGCGCGTGGATGCTTGGCGCCG
>DASTCC010000244.1:0-10285 GCA_035711465.1 Vicinamibacterales bacterium | reverse complement strand
AGGTCGTCGGCGGCGTTCGCACCTCGGTGATCGTGCTGGCTGGGTCGGTCGGCTTCGTCCTGCTGATCGCGTGCGCGAACGTCGCCAACCTGCTGCTCGCGCGCGCGGCCTCGCGGCAGCGCGAGGTCGCGATTCGCAGCGCGCTCGGCGCCAGCCGCGGCCGCCTCGCTCGTCAACTGCTGACGGAGAGCGTGGTGCTCGCGGTAATCGGCGGCGCGGTCGGCGTCGCGCTCGCGATGGCCGGCGTGCGCTGGATGCACGCGCTGCAGCCGCAGAACGTCCCCCGTCTCGGATCGATCGCGGTCGACACGCCGGTGCTGCTGTTCACGGCGGGCCTGAGCATCGCGTCGGGGATCCTGTTCGGTCTGGCGCCGGTGTTCGGATCGGGCCGCGTCAACGTGCAGGCGGTCCTGCGCGATGCGGGCCGCGGCATGGCCGCGAGCGGCGCGCTGCTCGGCCGCGGCCTGGGACTGCGGCGGCTGCTCGTCGTCGCCGAGCTGGCGCTCGCGGTGATGCTGCTGATCGGCGCGGGGCTCCTGGTGCGAAGCTTCGCGCACGTCCTGCGGCAGCCGGCGGGCTTCGACGCGTCCGGCGTGCTGACGTTCGAGCTCTCGCTCGCCGGACAGCGTTATCCCGATGCCGCCGCAGTGCGACAGGGCTACCAGAATCTCTGGGAGCGGCTCGACCAGCTGCCGGGCGTGGTCCGTACCGGCGCCGTCACCACGCTGCCGCTGACCGCGCGCATGGCGTGGGGACCGATGACCGCCGAAGGCGTCGCGCCGCCGCCCGGCGAGAACTTCTACAACGCCGACATGCGGACGGCCGGCGGCCGCTACTTCGAAGCGATGGGGATTCCGCTGATCCGCGGCCGGCTCTTCGGCCCTGAAGACGTCGCCGGCGGGCAGCGCGTGGTGATCGTCGACGACGTCATGGCCGACGAGCTCTGGCCGGGCCAGGATCCGATCGGGCGCCGCGTCAAATTTGGCGACGCCAACTCGCCATCGCCGTGGGAGACCGTGATCGGCGTCGTCGGCCGCGTCAAGCACTACGGCCTCGACACCGGTGGCCGCATGGCGATGTACCGATCGCTCACCCAGAGCGGCGCGCGGACGATGTTCGTCACCGTCCGCGCGAGCGTCCATCCGGAGTCGCTGGTGGCGCCGGTCACGGCAGCCGTGCACGCGGTCGATCCGGACGTGCCGATCTCGAACATGCGGACGATGTCCGGCCGCGTGTCCGCGTCGCTGGCGCAGCGGCGATTCGCGATGACGCTGCTCTCGCTCTTCGCGGTGGTCGCGCTGGCGCTCGCCGGCATCGGCGTCTACGGCGTGCTCGCGTTCCTCGTCAGCCAGGGCACGCGCGAGGTCGGCATTCGCATCGCGCTCGGCGCGACGCCGTGGACGATTCTCGGCATGGTCGTCGGCAGGGGTCTTGGCGTCACCGCGGCCGGGGTGCTCATCGGTCTCGCCGGCGCCTTCGCGCTGACGCGATTCATGCAGAGCCTGCTGTTCGGCGTCCCCGCCGCCGACCTCGCCACCTTCGGCGGCGTCGCCGCGGCCGCGACGCTGATCGCGATCGCCGCGAGCGTGATCCCGGCGCGCCGCGCGTCGGCCGTCGATCCGATGGTGTCGCTCAGGAGCGAGTGACGTGTCGCCGGTCTCGGTCGCGAGCTCACAGCTGATTTACGACGCGCTCAAGGCGTGCGGCGTACGGATCGTCTCGGCGCTGCCGGAGACGTGGCTGGTGCACCTCGTGCGCATGGCCGACGACGATCCGGACATGACGCTGGTGCGCCTGGCGAAGGAGGAGGAGGGCGTCGGCATCTCCGCCGGCGCGCACCTGGCCGGCGTGCGATCGGCGATGCTGATGCAGAACCACGGCTTCTTCGCGTCGATCAACGGCATCGTCTCCTGCTCGCAGCTCTACCGGATCCCGCTGCTGATGCTGATCAGCTACCGCGGCGAGTTCGGCGAGCGCGATCCCTGGCAGACCGAGGGCGGCGGCGTCACGGTGCCGCTGCTCGGCGCGCTCAACATCGCCTGGGACGTGCTCGATCGGCCGGAACACGTGGCGACGCGGATCGAAAAGGCGCAGACCCTGGCGCTCGCCTCGAACAAGCCGGTCGCGCTGCTCCTGAAACGGGACTTGATGTGGGAGTAGGTGGCGGTCGATGACGCGACGCGAAGCGCTCGAAGCGATTTACCCGGCCCTCGCCGACCACGCCGTCGTCACGATCATGGGCGCCGTCGCGGCAGAGCTCCAGGCCATCGGCCATCGGCCGAACTTCTTCTACCTCCAGCATGCGATGGGCCTGGCGTCGTCGCTCGGGCTCGGCATCGCGCTGGCGCAGCCGTCGCGGCAGGTGATCGTGTTCGACGGCGATGGATCGGTGCTGATGAACCTCGGCGGGCTGACCACGCTCGCGCGCTACCGTCCGCGCAACCTGCTGCACGTGATCTTCGACAACGAGAGCCTCCTGTCGGTGGGCGGCTTCCCGACGGCGACCTCGACCGGCAGCGACCTGGCGAAGATCGCCGCCGCGGCCGGCGTGCCGCGCACCGGCGAGGTGCGGACGCTCGACGCCTTCCTCCGCGCCTTCGACGACGCGCTCGCGGCGCGGGATCTGACGACGCTCGTCGCCAAGGTGGACGCCACCGGGCCGTCCGGGTTCGTCACCGACCTGGCGATGCTCGAAAACCGCTTCCAGTTCAAGAGGTACTTGAGCCATGTCTGACGTGCTGATCCGACTCGCCGACGAGCTGGCGTCCGGGCGCCTGCGCGTCGTCGATCTCTCCCAGCCGCTCGGGCCGGAGACGCCGGTGATCGGCCTGCCGCCGATCTTCAAGCCGTCGCCGGGCGTCACCATCGAGACGATCTCGCGCTACGACGAGGGCGGACCGGCCTGGTACTGGAACACGCTCTCGTTCGGCGAGCACACCGGCACCCACTTCGACGCGCCGGTGCACTGGATCAGCGGCCGCGACTTGCCGGAGAACGCGTGCGACACGATTCCGGCGCGCCGCTTCATCGGCCCGGCGTGCGTCATCGACGTCACCCGCGACGTCGCCGCCGATCCCGATTTCCTGCTGACGCGCGAGCGCATCGGCGAGTGGGAGGCGGAGTACGGACGCATTCCCGCCGGCGCGTGGGTGCTGCTCGCGACCGGCTGGAGCCGGCGCCGCGGCGCCGCGTTCGTCAACGCCGCCGCCGACGGCCCGCACAGTCCGGGCTTCGACGCCGCGGCGTCGAGGCTGCTGGCCGAGGACCGCGACGTGTTGGGCGTCGGCGTCGAGACGATCGGGACCGACGCCGGCCAGGCCGGCACGTTCCAGCCGCCGTTCCCGAACCACCACATCATGCACGGCGCCGGCAAATTCGGCCTCGCCAGCCTCTGCAACCTCGACCAGCTGCGGCCAACCGGCGCGATCGTCATCGCCGCGCCGCTGAAGATCGTCGGCGGCTCGGGAAGCCCGCTGCGGGTGATTGCCATTACGGCGTAGGCTCGGGGCCGGCTTGCGGCTTGGGGCTTTGGGGGCTTGGGGCTACACGGCAGGGCCAACACCCGCGCTGAACGAACGGGCCCGGTGGTTGGACTCGATCCCGTCCGTCCCTTCTCGTCCTGAGCCCGAGCCTCGAGCACCTTGGTCTTCCTGCCCCGAGTCCCGAGCCCCGAGCCGCGAGGGCGCAGCCCGAGCCCAGAGTCCCGAGCCAGCTCGTGTTTTGCTAAAATCGAACCGTGGTACAAAAACCGAACGGCCGTTCGATCGCGCAGGCACCCCGGCGATCGCGGCGGCGGGACGCGCGGCGGGACGAGATCCTGCGGGCCGCGGCGCGGATGTTTCGGGCGAGGGGCTACGCGGACACGGGCATGCGTGACATCGCCGAGGCCGCCGACCTCTCGCCCGCGAACCTCTACCATTACTTCCGCGGCAAGGACGAAATCCTCTTCTACTGCCAGGATCGCGCGCTCGACCGCATGCTCGCCTCGGTCGCCGAGGCGCGGCGGCGCGAGCGCTCCGCGCCGGCGCGGTTGCGTGCGGTGCTCGACGCCCATCTGCGGACGATGCTGGACGAAGTCGCCGGCGCGACCGCGCACCTGCAGGTCGACGCGCTCCCCGCCGGCCTGCGCGATCGGATCGTCCGCAAGCGCGATCGCTACGAGCGCGCCGTGCGCCGGATTCTCACCGACGGCATCCGCCGCGGCGAGTGCACCGCCGCCGACCCGGCGCTGGCCGCGCGCGCGATGCTCGGCGCCCTCAACTGGACGGTGACCTGGTTCGACCCTGCCGGGCCGCAGAGCGCGGCCGCGGTCGCCGGCCAGATCGCCGACCTGCTGGTTCGTGCCGTCGCCGCGCGGCCGGCGGCGGTCCGCCGATTGAGACTCGTGCGGCCGACGCACGCACGCTGAACGAGGAGGTCGCACGTGCACGATCCCGACGATGCGAAGGTCCGTCTCGCGATGGCGGTCAACGGCGAGCCCGTCGACGTCCTGGTCGAGAGCTACAAGACCCTGCTCGAGGTGCTGCGCGAGGACCTCGCGCTCACCGGCACCAAGCATGGCTGCGAGCTCGGCGAATGCGGCGCCTGCGCCGTGCTCGTCGACGGCGCGCCGGTGCTGTCGTGCCTGGCGCTTGCCGTCGAGAGCGACGGCCGGGCCGTCACCACGGTCGAGGGCCTGGTGACGGACGGCGAGCTGCATCCGCTGCAGCGTGAGTTCGCCGATCGCGGCGCGGCGCAGTGCGGCTACTGCACGCCCGGGATCCTGATGACCGCCAAGGCGCTGCTCGATCGCGAGCCGCAGCCGACGCGCGAGCGGATCCGCGAGGCGCTCTCCGGCAATCTCTGCCGCTGCACCGGCTACGGACAAATCCTCGACGCGGTCGAGGCGGCCGCCGCAGACGCGGGCCGCGCGCCGCGCGGATCGGAGCCGCGATGATCGGCAAGCCCCGCCGCCGCGTCGACGGCCGCGCCAAGGTCACCGGCCAGACGAAGTTCGCCGACGACATCCTGCTGCCGCGCCTGCTGCACGGACGGCTGCTGCGCTCGCCGCATCCGCACGCGCGCATCCGCGCCATCGACGTCTCGCGCGCCGAGGCGATGCCCGGCGTCCACCTCGTTCTCACCGGCGCGTCGTTCCCGATTACCTACGGCGTGCTGCCGGTCAGTCACGACGAGCACGCGCTCTGCCCGGACGTCGTCCGCTTCGTCGGCGACCCGGTCGCCGCGGTGATCGCGCGCGACGAGGCCACGGCCAACGACGCGCTCGGCGCCATCGCCGTGGCTTACGAGCCGCTGCGCACCTTCGCGTCGCCCGAGGACAGCCTCGCCCATCCCGAGCCGCGCATCCACACCTACGGCGACACCGGCAACATCCACAAGATCGTCGCGCTGCAGTTCGGCGACGTCGACGAGGCCATCGCCGGCGCCGATCACGTCTTCGACGACGTCTTCTTCTTCGAGGGCAACACGCACCTGCCGCTCGAACAGCACGCCTGCGTCGCGCAGAAGGATCCGGACGGCAAGCTGGTGCTCTGGAGCTCGACGCAGACGCCGCACTACGTCCATCGCGCCCTGGCCAAGGCGCTGGCGATGCCCGCCGCGCACATCCGCGTGATCGCGACGCCCAACGGCGGCGGCTTCGGCGGCAAGAGCGATCCGTTCAATCACGAGATCGTCGCCGCGAAGGCGGCGATGCTGCTCGATCGGCCGGTGAAGTTCTGCCTGACGCGCGAGGAGGTCTTCTACTGCCATCGCGGCCGCCACCCGGTGCTGATGCGGTTCCGCACCGGCGTCACCAAGGACGGCACGATCACCGGCCTCGACCTGCGGACGCTGCTCGACGGCGGATCGTACGGGTCCTACGGCGTCGCCAGCACGTTCTACACCGGCGCGCTGCAAACGGTGACGTATCAGATTCCGCGCTACCGCTTCCGCGGCTGCCGCGTCTTCACCAACAAGCCGCCGTGCGGCCCGAAGCGCGGCCACGGTACGCCGCAGGCGCGGTTCGGCCAGGAAGTGCAGCTCGACAAGATTGCCGAGCGCCTGGCGATCGATCCGGCCGAGCTGCGGCTCCGCATCGTCGCGCCGCCCGACTCGCTCACCGCGAACTACCTGCGCGTGCGGACGATCGGTCTCGCCGAGTGCATCCGCCGCGTCGTCGATCGATCCGGCTGGAAGGACAAGCACGGCAAGCTTCCGCCTGGCCGCGGCGTCGGGCTCGCGTGTTCGTCGTACCTCTCGGGCGCGGGGCTGCCCATCAACTGGAACGATCTGCCGCACTCCGGCGTCCAGCTGAAGCTCGATCGCAGCGGCGGCGTGACCGCGTTCAGCGGCGCCACCGAAATCGGCCAGGGATCGGACGACGTGCTGGTGAACTGCGTCGCGGAGGTGCTCGGCATCGAGCCGTTCGACATCCGCGCCGTCACCGGCGACACGGACCTCACGCCGGTCGATCTCGGGTCGTATTCGAGCCGGGTGACGCTGATGATGGGCAACGCGGCGGTCCAGGCCGCCGAGCGCGCGCGCGAGATCCTGGCCGACGCCGTCAGCGAGAAGCTCGGCATCGCCAAAGATCGCCTCGTCTTCGCCGACCGCCGCGTGTTCGACGCCCACGACGCCACCCGCGGCATGACGTTCCAGGAGGCCGTGTGCGCCGCCGAGGCGAAGTTCGGCACCATCGGCACGACCGGGTCCTACACGCCGCCGAAGAGCGCGGCGAAGTTCAAGGGCGGCGGCGTCGGACCGTCGCCAACCTACTCGTACACGGCCGCCGTCGTCGAAGTCGACGTCGATCCGACGACGGGCTGGATCACGGTGCCGCGGGTGTGGATTGCGCACGACATCGGCCGCGCGCTCAATCCGACGCTGGCGATCGGGCAGGTCGAAGGCAGCGTCTACATGGGCCTCGGCGAGGCGCTGATGGAGGAGCAGGTCTTCCGCCGGCTGCCGCCGCGGCTGTCGAACGCCGTCGTCCACAAGTTCCCGTCGATCCTCGAATACAAGAGTCCGACGAGCCTCGACATGCCGGAGATCGTCACCGACCTGATCGAGCACCCGGATCCGGCCGGGCCGTTCGGCGGGAAGGAAGTCGGGCAGGGACCGCTGCTGCCGATCATGCCGGCGGTCGCCAACGCCGTGTTCGACGCGGTTGGCGTGCGCATCGACGAGGTGCCGATCACGCCCGAGAAGATCCTGAAAGCGCTCGCGGCGAGAGCGTCCGGGAAGGACGCGCGCACCGGACCGGGACCGTTTCCCGAGATCGCGTGGCCCGAGCCGCTGCTGGTGACGCCGCCGTGGGAAGGCGGCGACGGGCGGGCGTCGAACGAACCGGCGCGCCGGTCGGGCCGCAAGGTCGACGCCGGCATCGAGGCGAGCGCGGGGGTGAAGTCGTGATTCGGCTGCCGCGCTTTCGCTATCTCGCGCCGGCATCGCTGGCAGAAGCCGCGGCGCGACTCGCCGACGCGCCGGGCGACGCGATGATCCTCGCCGGCGGGACGGACCTGATCCCGAACATGAAGCGCCGCCAGCAGGTGCCACGCGAGTTGATCGGCCTGCGGCGGATCGCCGAGCTGCAGACGATCGTCAACGGCGACGGATTGAGGATCGGCGCCGGCGTCACGCTGACCGACCTCGCGCGCGACGCCCGCGTGCAGCGCGTCTGTCCCGGCCTCTTTCAGGCGGCCGCCCAGGTGGCGACGCCGCACCTGCGCAACATGGCGACCGTCGGCGGCAACCTCTGCCTCGACACGCGCTGCACCTACTACGATCAGAGCTTCGAGTGGCGGCGGGCGATCAACTTCTGCATGAAGAAGGACGGCGACACGTGCTGGGTCGCGACCTCGAGCCCGCGCTGCCTCGCCGTGTCCTCGACCGACACGGCGCCGATGCTCCAGGCGCTCGGCGCGACCGTGCGGCTCGTGTCCACGCAGGGCGAACGGTCGATTGCGATCGGCGATCTCTACGCGAACGACGGCATGAGATACCTGACGCGGCGCCCTGACGAGATCCTCGCCGACGTCACCGTGCCCGATCCGGCGGGCTGGCGAAGCACCTACTGGAAACTGCGGCGCCGCGGCTCGTTCGACTTCCCCGTCGCCGCCGCCGCGGTCGCCGCCAGGATCGACGCCGAGCGCCGCGTCGAAGACGTCCGCATCGTGCTCGGCGCCGTAGCCTCGCGCCCGATGCCCTCTCCGGCTGCCGAAGCGCGGCTCCGCGGCGAGATCCTGACCGACGACGCGATCGCCGCCGCCGCCGACGCTGCCTACGCCGTCGCCAAGCCGATGGACAACACCGACTACGAACTGGTCTGGCGTAAGAAAATGATCCGCGCGCTCGTCACCTATGCGCTGCAGGAGGTTCGCGGCGACGACATGCGCGCGCAGAGGCTCAAGATCGCGCGACAAGTGATCTGAGGCGCTGCGGGCGACAGGCTGCGGGCTGCAGGCGGCAGGTTCCGGCCCGGAAGAACCCGCAGCCCGCAGTCCGTCCTAAGATGGACCGATGAAGTTCCTGGTCAAAGAAGAACCCGAGCACTTCAGCTACGACGCGTTCGTGAAGGACGGCGGCACGACCTGGTCCGGCGTCCGCAATCCCGTGGCCCAGCGGCATCTTCGCTCGATGAAGAAGGGCGACGAGGTGTTCTACTACCACACCGGCAAAGAGAAGTCGGTGGTCGCGATCGCGAAGGCGACGTCGGACGCCTATCCCGATCCCGCCGACAAGACCGGCAAGGCGCACGTCGTCGATCTGGCGCCGGTGAAGAAGCTGGCGCGGCCGGTGACGCTGGCCGAGGTCAAGGCCGACAAACGCTTCGCGGACTTCCCCCTCGTCCGGGTCGCGCGGCTCTCGGTGATGCCCGTCACCGACAGGCAGTGGCAGTGGATTCTGGAGATGTCCAGCCAGGACCGGGATCAGGCGGTGACACTGAAGAGAAAACTCAAGACTTGAAACTCAAGACTGAAAACCCAGGAGGCGGCGTCGCCGCGGCTGTTTTCTGTTGTCGCGCAAGAAAGCAAGATGCGCCGAAGGCGCCACCTGCGTCTTAAGTTTTGAGTTTTGAGTTATCAAATCGCTTACTCAGCCCAGCTCTTCTTCAGCACGACTGCGGCGAGCGGCGGCAGCGTCAGGTTCAGCGACCACGGATGGCCGTGTGCCGGCACCGGGTCCGCTTCGCGCCCGCCTTCGTTGCCGGTGTTGCTGCCGCCGTAGACGCCGGCGTCGCTGTTGAGCACTTCGCGGTAGTAGCCAGGCTCGGGCACGCCGACGCGGTAGCTCCCGCGCACGATCGGTGTCCAGTTGAATACCGCCGCCACCCAGTCGGTCGGGTCCTTGGCGCGCCGGATCAGCGAGACGACGCTCGACTCGCTGTCGTTGCAGTCGATCCACTCGAAGCCGGCCGACTCGAAGTCGATCTCGTGGAGCGCCGGATCCGACGTGTAGAGGTGGTTCAGATCGGTCAGGAAGCGCTGGACGCCGGCATGGCGTGGATCGCCGAGCAGGTGCCAGTCGATCGACGCGTCGTGGTTCCACTCGGTCCACTGGCCGAGCTCCGCGCCCATGAACAGCAGCTTCTTCCCGGGATGGAGGTACATGTACGCGTAGAGCGTTCTGAGCGTCGCCGCTTTCTGCCAGGCGTCGCCGGGCATCTTGTTGAGCAGCGATCCCTTGCCGTGGACGACCTCGTCGTGCGACAGCGGCAGGATGAAGTTCTCGTTCCACGCGTAGAGCATCGAGAACGTCAAGTGACGATGCTCCCAGCGCCGGAACAGCGGATCTGTGGCGGCGTAGGTCAGGATGTCGTGCATCCAGCCCATGTTCCACTTGTAGGTGAAGCCCAGGCCGCCGACCCACGTCGGCCGGCTGACCGCGGGAAACGCCGTCGACTCCTCGGCGATCGTCACCGTCCCGGGATGGTGCTCGTGCGTGAGCATGTTCAGCTCGCGCAGGAAGTCGATCGCCTCGAGATTTTCGCGCCCGCCGTACTTGTTCGGGATCCACTCGCCGGCCTGGCGCGAGTAGTCGAGGTAGATCATCGACGCCACGGCGTCCACGCGCAGACCGTCGATGTGAAAGGATTCGAGCCAGTACAGCGCATTCGTCAGCAGGAAGTTGCGGACTTCATGACGGCTGTAATTGAAGATGAGCGTGCCCCAGTCCGGGTGCTCGCCGATGCGCGGGTCCTCGTGCTCGTAGAGTGCGGTCCCGTCGAAGCGCGCCAGGCCGTGCGCGTCCTTCGGAAAATGCCCCGGCACCCAGTCGATGATCACGCCGATACCGTGCTGATGGC
>DASTCC010000243.1:0-3532 GCA_035711465.1 Vicinamibacterales bacterium | reverse complement strand
CAGCAGCGCCGCGCCGATCCACAACACCGCGGCCAGGATCACCGCATGAGCGGTCGCTTCGCGAACCGTGACGTGCCAGAAGGAGCGGCGGGACACGGGCGGGACGATATTAGATGCACGCTGCGGGCTGCAAGACCGCGGGCGACGGGCTGCGGCCTGCAGCCGGCAGCCGGCAGTCCGCAGTCCGCAGCCTGTAGACTTCCCCCGTGCCTCGGCCCACGCACTTTCTCCAGCCTCTTCTCAAACGCGACGCGGGGCCATGCGAATTCCATCTCGAGGGCGGGCGCGTGCTCGCCGCCCGGGTCGAGGCGGCGTTCGATTCGGCGTCGCGCAAGCGCGGGCTGCTCGGCCGCACGGGGCTCGAGGCCGGTCACGCGCTGGGAATCGCCCCGTGCAACGGCGTCCACACCTTCGGGATGCAGTTTCCGATCGACGTGATCTTCGTCGCCCGCGATGGCCGCGTCGTGAAGCTGCGGCGGGCGATGCCGGCGAAGCGGCTGGCCGGCGCCTTCAAGGCGTTCGCGACCATCGAGATGGCGGCCGGATCGATCGACGCCGCCTCGCTCGCGGTCGGCGATCGTGTCGCCGTCGTTACGTCGTCGCTCGAATCGAGCGCATCGACTCGATCAGATCGAAGTTCGTCCTGAAGCGCGCGATCGGCTCGCCGCGCTGATCGATGCGCGCGGCGTCGATGTTGCCAAGGAAGTCGCCGGCCGTCTCGAGGTACGGAATCCGCGCCGGCTCGAGGCCCATCACGCGCGCGCAGGTCGCGTCGACCGCCGGCAGATCGGTGCCCATCGCGATCATCCCCACCGGCTTCGGCCGGCCCATGATCGGGCCGTCGCCCTCCATGCCGACGATGCCGTCGACGATCGACAACCCCGGCCGCACCGTGCTGACGAGATCGAGGATCGACGCAGGAATGCCGCGGAAGTGCAGAATGTTCTTCGGCCATCCGTAGACCGCGCCCGGCACGGTCCCGAACAGATTCTTCATGCTGCAGGTCATCCCGGCCCAGTGGTGGGTCTTCAGCTTGGGCATCGTGACGACCAGATCCGCGGCGAGGATGCTGACGGGCAGCGCCAGGGTCGCGAGGCCCGTGAACCAGCTCCTCAAGGGCGTCTCGCGAACGTCGTCGTGGTTGAGATCGACGAAGCGGACGTCGAGCTCGCGGAGGTGATCGAACAGGCCGGTCGCGGTGAGCAGGTACTCGATGTCGCGCCGGTGGCCAGGTCCTTCCGCGACGACGACCTCGGCCGCGCCCGCGCGTCTCAACGCCACGGCGGCGCCGGCGACGACCAGCGGATGCGTGTTGATCGCTTCCCCGGCTTCGTACTCGACCATGTTCGGCTTCAGCAGCACGCGCTTGCCGCGGACGTCGATCGCCAGTTCCTTCAAACCGCGTCCGATCACGTCGGCGAGATCGACGCCGTAGCTCGCGGCGAAGAGCCCGACGGCGGATCGATCCGGCAGCCTGAAATCCTCGACGCGATACTGCGGCGCCTGCCGCTGACACGCGGACGCGACCGCCGCCGCGACCGGCACCGACAGAAACGCACGCCGGCTGAGCGCGATCATCTCGCGGCCTCCACCGCCCCTGGCGGCGTCAGCCGGAAGTGTTTCGCGTCGTGCACGGCCGTCGTCGTCGCGTAGAGCGCCATCGCCATCAGGTGATAGTTGTCGAGGAAACCCGTGCGCGCCTGCTGGGCCTCGATCGCCGCGCGCAGCTGGTCTATCGGCCGCCGGTAGACCGCGAGACAGATGGCGGCCAGCGACAACGCCAGGGCCGACGACTCGGACGTCGCGTGCGCCTCCAGCCACGCCAGGCTCAGATCGACAATCGGCTCGCCGCGCCGGTCCTGCAGCGCGAGCAGCGCCAGCGCGGTCGTCGGCACGTAGGGCCGGAGGTCCTGGCCGAGCACCGTCGCGTTCCCGTAGTTCCAGCCGCCGGTCGGACAGACCCGGTCGAACAGCAGATCGTCCGCCTCGCGAATCCGCGCCGCCGCTTGTGGACGCGACGTCTGCTTGAGCGCCAGCAGACAGAGTGCCGTCGGCTCGGTCCAGCTGAAGGTGCCTGCGACCCAGGACCAGGCCTGCAGGCGATTGTCCTGGCCGGTGTTGACGACGGCGTTCTCGAGCGCTTCGCCCTTCACCGCGATCAACGCGCCACGCAGCCGATCGACCGCGCCGCGATCGGCGCGATCGCCGAACGCGCCGAGGGTCAGCAGCGCCAGTCCATTCCAGGCAAAGTTCGGCACGCCGTTGCCCGACTCGACGACGAGCCCGCCGGGCTGCTGGAGCCGCGTCAGAAACGCGAGATGCCGCGTCAGCTCGTCGCCCGGCGGAGCCGGATCCTGCCGCGCGAGGGCGAGCAACGCCCAGCAGGTCGCCTCGATGCGGCTCGATCGGCCCGAGTAATAGGGCCAGCCGCCATCTCGATGCGCGCCGGACCGCAGGCGCTCGGCTAATGATCCCGGCATCTGGAGCATGGTACCCCGAGGTCGCCGCTGGACGCGTTCGGTTCCGGGTTCTCGGGGTTCCGGGTTCCGCGGTTCTGGTTCCGCGGTTTTCGGGTTCGTGGTTCAGGGGTTCTGACGGTTCCGGGGTTCATGCGATTGATCCCAATCTGGACCACGGAACCCATGGAACCCAAGAACCACGAACCGCGAGAACCAGAACCCGAACCGCGGAACCCCGGAACCCCGAGAACCCCGGTACCAAACGGGTTCCACGGCCCCTGAGCCCGCGGCTTCGGAGTAAAATTGTCGGCGTCGTGTCGTCCCGCCTGATGAAAGCGCTGCTGGTCGTCTGCGGCACGCTGTGCGTCGCGCTTGGCGTGCTCGGGATCTTCCTGCCGCTGCTGCCGACGACGGTGTTCCTGCTGATGGCGGCGGCGTGCTACGCGCGCAGCTCGGATCGCTTCTATCGGAGGCTGATCAACAGCCGCTGGCTCGGCAGTTACATCCGCAACCACCGCGAAGGCCGTGGCATGAAGCGGCGCGACAAGTGGATCACGCTCGCGATGCTGTGGATTGGCATCGGCGCGACGATGATCTGGACGGCCGAGGCCTGGTGGCTGCGGCTGCTCCTGCTCGCGATTGCCGCCGGCGTCACCGCGCACGTGGTGAAGCTGCCGACGTTTCAACCCACGTCCCTGTCTCAGCCGAACGAAACGCCGCTTCGATGATCCGCATGTTCTGGAGCGTCCGCTCCAGCGGATAGGCCACCGGCCCGTCGTCCTGTATCGCCCGCGAAAACAGATCGCCCTGGATCGTGTACTGGTCGGCCGTCGGGATCTCGATGATCTCGACGCCGCTGCCGAACACGTCCCGGCCGTCGTCCACGAACAGGCGGCACGGGCGATCGGGCGGCGCGTTGAAGGGAATCTCGATTTCGAGGCGTCCCCTGGTGCCGAAGATCTGCACGCGCTGGTACGGCACCAGCCGCGTGCTGCAGGTGCCGACGGCGTGTCGGCCGGCGTAATCGAGCATCAGCGAGGTCAGCGTATCCGTGCCGCTCGCCTCGTCGCGGG
>DASTCC010000242.1:0-2592 GCA_035711465.1 Vicinamibacterales bacterium | reverse complement strand
CACATCCCCAATCAGCGCGAGGTGCTGGGCGAGCTCGGCCGCGTCCTGCGTCCAGGAGGCATCGCCGGCTTCAGCGAGCCCGGCCGGCGACACTCGCAGTCGCCGCAGTCGCAGTACGAGATGGCGAACCACAAGGTGCTGGAGAACGACATCGACGTCAACGCGATCTTCGCGCTGGCGCGAACGGCCGGGTTCACGCGCCTCTCGCTGCGCGTCGTCAACGACATGGAGATCTCGCTCGACGAGCACGACGTGATGTTCGGCGGCGGCAGTCACGATGCGCTGAAGTCCGGGATTTGGAACCAGACCTACAATGCGATGCACAATCGCGCAATCTTCTTCCTGCACAAAGGCGAGCTCGCGCGCGACAGCCGCAGCCACGTCGGCCTCGCGCACCGGATCCGGATCGACGGCGTCGAACAGGCCGGGGCGGTCGGCGCGCGCACCGTGAGCGTGCGGGTCTCTCTCGAGAACACCGGCGGCGCGACGTGGCTGCACGAAAACGGCGGCGCGATCTTCGGCGTCGTCAGGCTCGGCACGCACCTCTACGACGGCCGCGGCGATCTGCTGGCGATCGACCACTCCCGTCACGAGTTGCCGCAGTCGGTGGCGCCGGGCGAGACCATCGCGATGACCGCGAGCGTGCCGCTGCCCGGGCCGACAGCCTATCGCCTGACATTCGATCTCGTGGCGGAAGGCGTCACCTGGTTCGAGAACCTCGGATCGAGGCCGGCGACGGTCGAAGTGTAGGATGTTCCGAATGCGACGGCTGCCTGCGGTGATCGTGTCGGGCGCGGTGCTTGCCGCCTGCGGCGGCAACGGTGCGTCCCTGGAGACGGCGGCATCGGCGCCGGCTCCAGCTGGCGGAACGCCCATCGCGCCCGTCGAGAAGGGCGCGGCGGCGGTCCCGCAGGGCGCGGAGAAAGCGGCGCAGGGACGGCAGCAGACTCCGCAGGAGCCGCCGCACGCGACCGTTCAGCCGGTGGCGTTCGAGCAGCTCATCGGCGTCCTCGGCGAGGTGGACGGCTGGACGCGCAGCGCGCCGTCCGGCGAGCAGATGACCGTGCCGGTCGCCTTCTCGCGCGCCGAAGCGCGATATCAGAAGGACCAGAGCCGCGTCACCGTCGAGATTCAAGACACCGGGCTGAACCAGCTGCTGCTCGCGCCGCTCAGCATCTTCATGGTCAAGGGCTTCGCGGAGCGTTCGAGCGACGGCCATCGGATGTACACGGAGTTCCAGGGGCAGCCGGCGTTCGAGACGTGGAAGAACACCGCGAATCGCGGCGAGCTGACGGTGCTCGTCCACAAGCGCTTCGTGATCAAAGGCACGGGCACGCGGATCGAGAGCATCGACGCGGTCAGACGCGTGCTCGGCGGCGTCGATCTGTCGACGCTCGCGGCCTTGAGGTGAGCATGCGACGCGCCGTCTTCATCGGAATCGTGTTCGCCTTCGCAGCCGGCGCATCCGCCTGCGGATCGCGCGAGACGCCGGCATCGGAGGAGAAGCCGGCCGCGGCTGCGTCACCGGCGCCGGCGCCGCCGTCGGTGCCACTCATCGCCCCCGACCGTCTCAGAACATTCCTGCCCCCTGCAGCAGACTGGCAGCAGAGCGACGTGAAGAGCGCCGGGATCCAGCTGCCCGCACCCGGCACCCACGCGACCGCGGTCTACACCCGCCAGAACGCGCGCGCCGAGCTCGCGATCACGGACACGGGCGGCCGCCAGGAGTTCCTCGAGGCGACGCTCACCGTCGCCGGCACCGACTTCCTGCAGAAGGCCGCCAACGGCTATCAGAAGGGCGCGCGAATTGGCGGTCATCCAGCGATCGAATCGTGGAACCACCAGGATCGCCTCGGCGAGTTCACGATCGTCGTCAACAGCCGGTTCCTGATTTATGTGACCGCGACCGGTCTCGACTCGATTCAGACGCTGCGGGGGCTCGTGGATCAGATCCCCTTCAAGGACATCGAGTCGTTGACCGTCAAGTAGCCGGTACGACGGCACTCAGAGTCTGAACCCCCCGCGCAGAGGATCGTCCGGATCGATCGAAAACGAATGCTCGCCGGTAATCCACGCCTCGCCAGACAACTCGGGCACGATTGCGCTGTGATCGCCGACCTGGGTGCGGCCGACGACGCGCGCGCTGAACGACGTGCCGATGATGCTCTCGTGGACGAACGGGCGCGACGGATCGACGAGGCCCATCGCGTCGAGCACGGCGAGCACGGCGCAGGTGCCGGTGCCGCATGGCGACCGATCGACTTCGGCTTCCGCGAAGATGGTGACGTTGCGCAGGTCGCCGCCGCCCTGCGCCGGGCCGGTGAAGATCGTGCCGTAGATGCCGGCGAGGCCGGGCTCCTGCGGGTGGACGACCTTGATCGCCGCTTCGACGGCGCGTGTGATCTCCATGCCGCGCTCGCGCAGCTCGGTGAGCCGCGACGGCACCACGGCGAGGCCCGCCGCCTCGGCGTCGACGATCGCGTAGAACGCCCCGCCGAACGCGACGTCCACGCGCAGCCGTCGGCCGCCGGCGACGATCGGCACGGCGGCGGCGAGCACGAACGACGGCACGTTGACGAACGACACCTTGGT
>DASTCC010000241.1:0-8791 GCA_035711465.1 Vicinamibacterales bacterium | reverse complement strand
GTCCGATCGATCCGCACGCACGCGCGGGTGATGGGCGCGCTCGGCTTCACGAACGAAGCGCTCAGCGGCGTGCGGCGCGCCGCGCAGATGGATCCGATCTCGATCGTCACGCTCGAAGCCCAGGCTCACGAGGAGCTGCAGGCGCGGCAGTTCGAACGCGCACTCGCCACCGCCAAGCGCATCCTCGATCTCGACGCGCGCGACCCGCGTGGGTTCGAGCAGTCTGTCGCGAGTGCCGCGTTCCTCGGCCGCTACCCCGATTGCCTGACCGGGGCCGCCGAAGGAATGCGTATCGCCGGCCGGGCGGCGCCGTTTCTGGCCCTCGATACCTATTGCCTCGCCCGCGCTGGTCGACAGACGGAGGCGATCACGCGAATTGGCGAGCTCGACACGATCGCCAAATCCGTCTACGTCTCACCGTTTCTCCAGGCGGTGGCGGCCGTCGGCCTGGGTCGGCTCGAGCGCGCCATCGAGCACCTCGAACGCGGTTTCCGCTCGCACGACATCCACATGGTCGAGATCCGGATGAGTCCGTGGCTCGATCCGATCCGCGGCACGCCGCGGGTGCAGAAGATCCTGCGGGACATGCGCTTTCCCGAGTGATTGACGGGCTGGCTGGTACGGCTGGATGCCCCGGGGCGCTCCCGGTATACTGGGATGCTTATGCTCTACTACCTGACCGTCACCTTCTACGTGCTCGTCTGCCTCTTGCTGCTTGTCGTGGTGCTGCTGCAGCAGGGCAAAGGCGGCGATATCGCCGCGGCGTTTGGCGGTGCCAGCAGCCAGACGGCCTTCGGCGCGCGTGCCGGCGCGACGGTGCTGACACGGGCCACGACGATTCTGGGCGCGCTCTTCATGATCGGCGCGCTGACGCTCACGATCATCGGCCGCACCGGCGGCGGATCGGTCGTCGGCGGCATCTCCGCGCCGGCGCCGGTCGAAGGCGCGGCGCCTGCGCTGCCGACGACGCCGCTGCCCTCGGGAACGACGCCGGACACGACGGGCACGGGTTCGGGTTCTGGGTCCACGACGCCGCCGCCGGCGACGCCGCCCGCTTCAGGCGGGTCGGGATCGGGCTCGACGCCGCCGCCTGCGAATCCGCCGGCTGGGTCGGGTTCGGGATCGTAGCCTGTCGTTCTGACGCCGGACGAATGAACTCGCGCGCCCGCGCGGTCGGCGTCCGGCGTTACTGTCTCAACGCCCGGACCGGATCGATCGCGGCCGCACGACGCAGCGGTCCAAGCGCGGCCGCGAGCGCAGCCATCAACACTATCAACGCCGCCGCCCCGAAGACGCGAACGTCCTGCGCGTCGATGGCGTATAGCATCGACTGCACGTAGCGGCTCGCCAGCCACGCAAGCGCCCAACCGCCGAGCACCCCGACCAGAACAGGCGTCGCCGCCTCGCGAATCACCATCGCGCGGATGCGCTGCCAACTCGATCCCAGCGCCATGCGCAGCGCGATTTCGCGCTGCCGCTGATTGACGCCGAAGGCGAGCAGTCCGTAGACCGCAACCGCGGCGAGGGCAACGGCGACGGAGGTCAGCGTGCCCGCCAGTGCCGCATGGAACCGCGGCCGCGAAAATGTCTCGACCGAGGCGAGTAGCGCGGCCGAGTCGCTCGGCGGCGACACCACGGCGCTCGCTTCGACCGATTTCACCGCGCTGATCGCCGCGCCGACGATGTCGCCGCCGCCCGTCGTTCGAATGAGAAGATCGACGCTCGGTCGGCCAGCCAGGCTCTGCGCCAGCGACAAATAGACGCCAGGGCGATCGATCTGGACGTTGAAGTCCGCTGCCAGAGCGCTGTTGACCACGCCGATGACGGTGTAGGCCTTGGATCCCGAGACGGTGGCGGTTCGGATCTGCGTGCCGAGCGCGTTGCCGTCCGGGGCGATCACCGCCGCGGCACGCTCGTCGACGATGGCGACGGGCGGCGACGTGGCCGTATCTTCGACGCCGAACTCGCGGCCGGCGACGATCGTCATGCCGGCCACGCGGAAGTAGTCGCGTCCGACTCGCATGCGCATCGCCGCGGGAACCGGCGTGTCGTCGCCGGGTCTCAGAATTTCGCTGGTGATGACCGCTGGCGGCGGCGAGCCGAATGCCGCGCCGGCCACGCCGTTGACACTTCGGACGCGGCTCAGCACATCGTCGAGCACCGACGCGCGCGATGCGATCGTTGGAAACCGCCCCGGCGGCAGCTCGACGCGCACCCAGCTCAGACCCTCGGCCGCGTAGCCCAGGTCCTGCGTGATCGCGCGCACGAAGCTCGCCGAGAGGAGTCCGGCGCCGATCGTCATCGTCAACGCAAGCGCCACCTGAACGGACAGCAAGGCCGCGGTGGTCCGCCGGCGATCCCGCGTCAGGCCAACGACGGGCGCGGCGATGGCCGCGCGCGCGCTCACCAGCGCGGGCCAGCCGCCCGCGACCACGACAATCGTGCCGGCGGCAATCGCCGCGAACAGCAGCACGCGGCCGTCGATCGCCGGCACGCCAGCCTCGAACATCGCCTGCCGGACGCGCGGCGGCATCACCGCATCCAGCAACCGCAGCAGGACGGCTGCCGCAGCGAGCGCGAGCATCACGCTGGCGCTGATGATCGCCCCGGTCTCGAAGAGCATCAGCTGCAGCAGTCGTTGCCGGCTGCCGCCAAGGGCGGTGCGCAACGCCAGCTCGGCCCGCCGCTCGGCGCCGCGGACGATCAGCAGATTGGCGACGTTGGCGCACGCGATGATCAGCACGCCAACGGTCATCACCAGGAAGGTCAGCAACTGCACGCGAAGATCGCCGCGGCGAGCGCTGCGGTACTCGTCGATCGGCGCCAGCCTCGCTTCCCAGGCGGCCACGAATGGCGACGGCGCGGCCGCCGCGATGCGGGCGCCCGCGTCTTTCGCGCGCGCCGCCGCCGTGTCCGCGCTCAGCCCGTCGCGAAGGCGGAAAACCGCCTCGGTTTGCTCGGAGCCGGGAATCGAGGGATCGACGCGCTCGGGCAGCGGCGCCCAGACCTCCATGAGTCCGTTGCCGGCCGGACCGAATCGGAACTCGGACGGCATCACGCCGATGATCCGGAAGCGAGCGTCGCCAAGGCTGATGGTGGACCCGAGCACATCGCCGCGCCCGCCGAACTCCCGGCGCCACAGCGTCTCGGCAATCACCGCGACCGGCGAGGCAGCGGTGCCTTCGTCGATCGAAAAGCTGCGGCCGACGACGGGTCTCACGCCAAGCAGCGCCGGCAGCCCTGCGGTGAAGCGGCCGAAACCGATCTCGCGGCCCGACTCGTGCCATGCGATCCGGCCGAACCGGCGGTAGCCCTCGCCACCAGCGAACAGCGCCGGCTCCTGCCGCCACAGCGCCAGTTCCTCCCACGACATCGACAGGAACCCGGGACCCGGCGTGGATCCCCGCTTGATCTGATGCTGCACGAAGACCAGGCGATCGGGGTCCGCGTACGGCAGCGGCTTGACGATCGTCGCGTCGACGACGCTGAGGATCGCGATGGTCAGCCCTAGGACGAGTCCGAGGACGCCGGCCGCGGTCAGACCGATGGCCGGGCGCCGCCACAGACCGCGTATCGCCTGGCGGGCGTCGGCCCACGCGGCTTCGAGCCGTGCCCCGGCGCGCTGGCCGCGGATGGCGGTCTTGACCGACTCGACGCCGCCAAGCTCGGCAAGCGTCTGACGGCGCGCCTCGCTCGCGGCGACGCCACCGGCGATCTTCTCCGCCGCCGCCAGCTCCACGTACGCGTCGAGCTCGCGATGGAGATCGGTGTCAGCGCTCCGGCGCGTGCGCCAGCGCCGCCACAATGCCCGCAGGTGCTGCAGGAACATCCCGGACTCCTTCCGACATGCCTCTCATATAGAGCGTCTATATGAGACACCTGCGGCCCACCGGAAGTCAACGGCTCGCCGGCCGTACTGTCTCTCAGCGGTTCACGGTCACCCGCAGGAACGTCGCCGGAATCGAGGTCGTGCCGGCATCCGCCGATCGGTTCTGGCTCTCGAACAGCGCCACCAGTTCCTTCTCGAGATCCGCGGCCTTGCCGTTCTTCTCCGCCGCGTCGAAAGCGTTCATCGTCGGTCCGTAGAACTGGCGGAACGTCGTGACGAAGCTCGCCGGCGATCCCGGATAGTGGAACGTGTAGGTGTCGCGAAGGAACGAGATGCGCTCCCTGGCAATCCCGGCCTGACCGAAGCGATCGACGACGTTGCTCTCGACGCCCCAGGTCATCGGGCTGATGAAGCCGTCGGGCGGCGGCGGTGAGTAGGCCAGGCTGATCCGCAGGATCTGCGCGACCAGTGTCGGATCGTTCGGGATCCAGTTGCCCATCACGATGCGGCCGCCGGGCTTCGTGACGCGCGCCATCTCCTTCGCGACGTCGAACGGCTTCGGCGCGAACATCGCCCCGAAGATCGTGACCACGAGATCGAAGGTCTGATCCTGGACGTCGCGAAGATTGGTGGCGTCGCCTTCGACGAACGTGCAGTTGGTGAGGTCGTGCGCCTTCGCGCGCCGGTTGCCCGCCTCGACGAGGTTTCGGGCGATGTCGATGCCGAGCACGTCGGCGCCAGTCTGCGCCGCCGGGATCGCGGTCGTGCCGTCGCCGCAACCGAGGTCGAGGACCTTCATGCCCTTCCTGACGCCGATGGCGTTCACCAGCGCCTCGCCGCTCTCGCGCATCGTCGCGGCGATTCGCGTGAAGTCGCCTTTTTCCCAGAGGGCCTGGTTCGGGTTGGTTGTCGTCGTTGCACTCGCGCTCATGGCGTCGTTCGCTCCTTCGACTCACATTACGAGAGCCAGCCCGACGTCGAGCGCGCAGAGCGTCCGGGAGATATGTCCGACCGTCCGCGACCCGTGACGGACGGTTCCTGTCGACCCTTACGACGAGTGCGGCTGCGAGCGCGCCGGCTCCGGCGGCGGCGCGGGTCTGTCGCGGAACGCCTGCGGGTAGGTCAGCAGAAAGTAATTCGTCAGCTCCGCCGGCGTGCGCCGGAAGAACGTCGAGAAATCCGGCACCAGGAACAACAGCGGCACCGCCAGAATCACGGTGGCGCCGAGCGCCGTCATGCTCGGCGCGACGCCGAACAGCGCCACCATCGGCCCGGCGGCGGCGACGCCGAGCGGCGCGGTCGCGTTGAACAGGAACGCGACGATGGAATTGACGCGCGACCGGTAGTGATCGGGTACGGCGACCGCGACGCGCGTCGAGATCGGGATGTTCGTCCACGCCGCCCCAACGCCGACGGCAAACATCAGCGTCATCGGCGGGACCACGCCGGGCACGTGCGCGAGAAACGCCAGGCCGCCGCCCAGGCACACCAGGCCGACGACAACGCTCGAGATCCGCCGCAGCCGCCGCTCGAGGCTGCCGACGAGGACGGCGCCGACGAGGATGCCCGCGCCCATCGCCGATTCCAGGCCGCCGAGGAACCACGCCGGCATCCCGCGCTCGAGCTTCGCGTACGTCGGCAGCAGCACCTGCATCGGGTTGAGCACCAGGTTGAACACCGCGATCGCCACGCACAGCCACAGCAGCACGGGAATCCGCGCGGTCATGCGGAACCCGTCGGCCAGCTCCTGGGCCAGGTGCCGCGCGGTCGTCGGAGTCGCCGGCGATGCATGGCGCGACAGGGGCGAAATCAGGAACGTCGCGATGACCGCAATGCTGAACGAGATGCCGTCGAGCAGGAACGCCACGCCGACGCCCGCGGTGCTGACGATGACGCCGCCGATGATGCCGCCGCCGACGCGGCCGATCGCCTGCATCGACTCGCTGGTGCGCACGGCCGTCTGCAGCGCGCCCGCCGAGACCAGCTGCGGCACGATGCTCATGTTGTTCGACGCGAAGAGGGCCGAGCCGATGACGAAGACGATGTAGATCGCGATCACCGTCGGCAGCGCGAACTGGTCTGTCAACGCGAGCAGCGCCAGCAGCAAGATCATCGCGGCGCGCACGACGTCCGAGATCAGGATGAGATGGCGGCGCGAGAAACGATCGCCGAGCGGCCCCATCAGCGGCGTCAGCATCGCCTGGACGACCATCGCCGGGGCGAGGACCGCCGAGACCTGCGCCGGCAGGCCGGTGACGTCGAGAATCCACCAGGCCAGCGCGACGTTGCCGCAGGCATCGCCGATCGTCGAGATCATCTGGCCGACCTGAAACAGCCAGAAGTTGCGCCCGAGGCGCAAGTCGGCGATGGCGGCGTCGGGCCGATCGACGGTCACGGGCGGCCCGCGGGCTGAGGTTCGGCCATCAGCAGAGTGGCGATGCGTGCCGCCGTGTCCGAGAACCGATTGGCCTCGGCGAACGCCTTCGCCGCTCGTCCGGCCGCGCGAAGCCGGTCGCGATCGGCGAGCATCTGCTTGATCGCCTGCTTCAGCAGCACGGGCACCTCGCGCTCGGCGGCCGGCGGGAGCAGCTCGCCAAATTCCTTGCGCACGAGGTGCTCGGTGCCGTCGGTGTGGCACGCGACCGCCGCGAGCCCGTTGTGAAACGCCTCCATCAAGGTCAACCCGTAGCTCTCGTATCGTGACGGGAACACGTAGAGCGTGGCCAGCCGGAAGTGCGCCTGCTTGTCGAGGCCGGAAACGTATCCCGGAAACGTCACCCTGACCTTCTCGAGGCGCGCCGCGCGGTCTTTCAGCTTCCGTTCGAACGACTGCGCGTGCCGATACCCGGCGACCCCGCAGATCACGGCGTGAACGCCGGTCGACGGGAAATCGGCATCGCGTTCCCAGAGCTCGAGGGCGCCGATCAGCCGGTCATGTCCCTTCTCCGGCGAGATCCGGCTGAGCATCAGCAGCACGGGCACGTCGTCGCCGATGCCGTACTGCCGCCGCAGCTCCGCCGCGCGTGACTGCACCGCGGACTCGTCCAAGGTCTCCGCCTGCGAGCCCCACGGGCAGACGTGGATGCGCGATTCGGGGACGTCGCGATACATGCGCAACAGGAGCCGCTTCATGCCCGCCGACGGCACGATCACGCCGCGGCAGTAGCGCAGGCTCTCTTCCTGTTTCCGGAACACGAGTTTCAGGAAACCGGGAAGCACGAAGCGGAACATCGATCGGTCGATCGCGCGATAGATCGCGGCCGACGTCTCCGGCCGGATCACGTCGAACAGGAACGCCTTGGTCACGACCTGCACCATGTTCATGTGGTAGATGCAGAAGACCGCGTAGCCCTTCTCCGCCAGTTCCTGGAAGCGCGGCCCATCGGACATGTCGTTGCTGAGGACGACGACGTCGCGCGGATCGAAGCGGAGGATCTCGTCGGTGATGGCGCGCTCGAACTTCCACAGGAAGTCGATGTACTGCTTCGGCGTGTAGTTCAACAGATCGTGATCGCGGGGCGCGCCGGCGCCGATGACGTCAGGCGACAGCAGCCGGAACGCGAAATCGGTCTGCCGCGACCACTCTTTGGTGAGGAACGCACAGATCGGGGCGGCGCCGCCGAGCGGAATCTGCGACAGATCGAAGCCGCTGTCCGACGCGGTGTAGAGGAGCGTTCTCATGCACGGAGCCGCCCGGTGCAGGGGCGCGGGATGCCTCGATCCATCGCCCCTTTCATCGGCACGAGGCGCCGCCAGCGTTTGTGCCCCCCGGCGATCTGCCTTATACTGCACGGAGCACGTCGTTCGTGCGTGGCTGTTGTCAAGTTACGTCATATCTTGGACTTGCAGGGATCGACCGGTCCAGGATTCCTGCCGGCAACCGCACCAGTCGATGTGGTCATCAGCCCTCTTTGCGGAAGTGGCGGAACTGGCAGACGCACCAGCTTGAGGGGCTGGCGCTCGCAAGAGCGTGGGAGTTCGAATCTCCCCTTCCGCACCAATATTGATCCGAGGGCTTCGCCCTCCGACTCCATACACACTCCCTCGCGGGGGCCCTGCGCCCCGCTCCGTTCGTGTGGCGCGCCTCGCTCTCGCTCGCCGCGTTGCCGCACTCGGGCTTCGCCCTCCGACTCCCGACACACTCACTCGCGGGGACGCTCGGGGACGCCTTCAACGAATCCGCTCGAACGTCAGTGGGCCTTCGATGAAAAGATGCGAGATGGCTCCGTCTGAATCCGCGCGGAAGGCGAGGACCCGTTTGCCATCATCCCGCCTGAAAACCAGCGGTGCGATCTGGACCCAGCGCTGCCCGGCGAAGTCGATGGTGCCGTCTGCGCGCGCTTCCACCGTGGGGCCTTGAGTGGGTGGCGCCGTGCCGCATGAGTGACAGTACACGTTCCACCGATATCGGCCGGCAAACCGTGCCAGCGGCCCAAAGTCCTCCGACTTGCTGACCACCGGTGGGTCCTGCCGACGCGAATAGAAGCGGTCGAGGATCGCGTTGCGAATCGCATCGCGCAATCCGCTTTGCTCGACATGATTGGCGACGAAGAACCCCGCGCGCCTGTCAGGCAGGAGCACCATGCTCGAACTGGTACCGGCCATGACGCCGCCGTGCTCCAGGATGCGCTCGCCCGCATGCTCGCTTTCGAAGAAGCCGTAGGCGACGCCGGGCACGTCGGGATGCCCGCGTCCGTGCGGCGCCTGCATCGTGCGAACAGTCGCCGCCTCCAGGATTCGAGTGTCGCCGAGCCGGCCACCATTCAGGTGCGCGAGCATGAACCGGGCCATGTCCGCAGCGGTCGCATTGATCGACGACGCGGGCGTGGTGTGGAACCACTCGTAAGACTGGGCCGTCGCCACGCCATTGCGGATCTCGTAGCCGACGGCGAGATGTTCGCGTTGCTCGGGCGTCAGGGTGATGGTCGTCCGTTGCATCCCGAGCGGGCGCCAGATGTGGTC
>DASTCC010000240.1:0-5202 GCA_035711465.1 Vicinamibacterales bacterium | reverse complement strand
GGCCGTCGCGCTCGAAGCGGCTGAGGGCCGGATAGACCGTGCCGCTCGGCAGCCCGGTCTCGATGCAGATGTCGAAGCCGTACTCGACGCCGCGCGCGAGCGCCTGGAGCACGTGGAGCGACGCGAGTCCTGGCAATCTAGGCATGAGCGACGGCCGTCATCATATCAGATTATCTACATAGCCTGAGACGACGGCCGGGCGCGCGCGGTTGGCCCGCTTGATTTCCATGGCCGCGCTCGCCGACGATGGAGAGTCATGTTGCGCTGCTGCCTTCCGATGCTGTTCGCCGCCGCACTGTCCGCCTGCACGCTGAAGCAGGGCGGCGCGCCGTCCGACGTCGCCGCGCCGCCCGCCGACGCGCACCGCACGCCCTCCGGAATCGCGTCGCGGGTGATCCGCGTCGGCCTCGGCAACATTCACCCGCGCCCGAACTCGACCGTGCGCGTCCTCTACTGGGGCTGGACCAAGGACGGCCAGCTCTTCGACAGCACCGACGACCACGGCGGTCCCGTCGAGTTTCCACTCGACCAGGTGATCGACGGCTGGAAGGAAGGCCTGCAGCTGATGGTGAAGGGCGAGAAGCGCCGCTTCTGGATTCCCGGACACCTCGCCTACGACACCGATCCCCGGCCGGACGTGCCGAAGGGACAGTTGACGTTCGATATCGAGCTGATTGATTTCAGATAGCCGACGAAGGCGGCGACAACTGAAGACTCAAAACTGAATGAGTTTTCAGTTTTGAGTTCGCAGTCAGCGCTTTTCAGTACTTCGAGAGCGCCTTCATCAACCCTTCCGCCCCCTTGGGCACCGGCACCTTCCCGCTGACGATCTCCTTGTTCGTGATGTCACGGCCGTAAAGCTCCTTGTTCTCGCCCGAATCGTCGCGGAACGACGAGCCCTGGAGCGAGATCCCGGCGAAGACGCCGCGCGCGCGCGACCATGCCAGCATCTCGGCCATCATCGTCGCATCGGTCTGCGCCGAGGTCTGGCGCCCGACCGGGCCGGCGGCGACGGCCGCGTCCGCGCCGACGGTGAATTTGTTGGAGAGCAGGCGCTCGGGTCCGCGGCCCGGCATCACCAGCAGGATGAGATCGGTGTCGGTGCCGCCGAGCTGCAGGCCGATGCTGCCGCCTTCGATCCGCAGGCCGCCGGGCGCCGACCAGGCCTTTCGATCGTCGGTGCGGCACGAGATGTAGCCGCGGCCGTACTGACCGCCGATGCCGATCGCGCCCTTCTTCACGCCGGGAATGATCGCGATGCATTGCGCCTTGCCGATCAGGCTCGTCGGGATGCCCTTGTCGGCGGCGCCGGCCATCTCGGTGAGGACGGCCTCGGCGTTCCTGAGTCGTTCGGCGTCGGCGCCGAGGGCGACCGGCGCGACGAGGGAGGAGATCAACAGCGCAATCAAGGCCTTACGCTTTGCCATGACGACACCTTCTTCGAGTCACTCGCATAGGGGTGAGGGAGCCGCGGGACAGTATCATCGACTGCAGGGGTATTGTGAAGTCGGTCGTGATCGCCTGTCTCGTGGTGCTCGCGGCGGCATCGACGGCGGTCAGCCAGGCGCCGCCGGCACCGCGCGCGAAGGTGCGCGAGTACGTCCGCTCGCAGATGGGCTTCACGCCGAGCGACTGGAACGCGCTCGTCCGCGGCCGCGCCGTGGGCCGCATCATCGAGACGGGGCAGGGACAGGACGTCAATGTGTTCGGCGGCGTCCGCATCGCCGCGCCGCCGGCGCGGATGATCGAACAGATCCGCGGCATCGATCGCCTCGAGCGCGCGCTCGGCGCGGTGCAGGTGGCGCGCTTCAGCGATCCTCCGCGCCTGGAGGATCTTGGCAGTCTCGAGCTGAAGGAGGACGACTTCGACGAGCTACGCGACTGCCGCGTCGGAGACTGCGAACTGCAGCTGCCGGCGCGCACCGTGGAGCGTCTGCGCGACGTCGACTGGCAGCGGCCGGACGCCCGGGATCGCGCCGCCGGCATCGTCCGCGAGCTGATGCTGGAGCGGTTGCGCGCGTATCAGGCGGGCGGTCTGGCGGCGCTCGAGCCGTACGCCGATCGCGATCCGCCGACGCCGATGGCGCCGGAGTTCCTTCGCATCGTCGTCCCCAGCGACGTCCCGTTCCCGGTCCCGGCCTTGTTCGATTACGTGAGGCGCTATCCGCAGGCGCTGCCGGCAGGCGCCGAGGATCTGTTCTACTGGAACACCGGCGAGTTCGGCGTCAAGCCGACGACGCGGGTCAACCACGTCACGATCTACCAGCCCGATGACGCCGGGCTGCGCGCCCAGGGGCTGCGCGCCGTCGTCGTCACCCGGCAGATCTTCTCCGACCATTACTTCAGCGCGACGATGGAGTGGCGGACGATCGTCGAAGACCCGGAGGGCGGCGAGGGGTTCTTCCTGCTCTACACGACGCGATCGCGGGTCACCGGCCTGAGGGGGATCATCGGCGCGCTGTTGCGCCCGAGCGTCAAAGGCCGGGCGCGCGCGGGAATGGAACGCTATCTCACCCGCACCAAGGCCGCCGTCGAAGGCCGGCCGCAGCCGCGCTAGACGCCGACGTCGAGCGCGTGCTGGAAGTCGTCGACGTGGGCGACCCGGGAGGTCGCTTCGCCGCGATCGACCAGCCCGGTGCGGACGAGCCGTGCCAGGCATTCCTCGAGCGTGAACGATCCGTTCTTGCGCGTGATCGTGATCTCCTGGTGAATCTGGTGCAGGGTGTTGCGGCGGATGTGCTGGCGCGCGCCGTAACTCACCATCAGGAGCTCCGCCGCAGGGACGCGTCCGCCCGCGAGGCGCGGGACCAGCGCCTGGACGAACACCGCCGAGAGCGCCGCGGCGATTTCCTGTCGCACCGTCGACTGGCGCTCGGGCGGAAACGAATCGACGATGCGCGCGATGGTCGAGGCGACGTCGGTCGTGTGCAGCGTCGACAGCACCAGATGTCCGGTCTCTCCCGCCGCCAGCGCGATCCGCATCGTCTCCGGATCGCGCATCTCGCCGACGACGATGATGTCCGGCGCCTGACGGAGCGCGGATCGCAGCGCGGTCGGAAAGTCCGCCGCGTCGATGCCGATTTCGATCTGCTGGACGACGCTCCTGGCGCCGACGATCTCGTACTCGATCGGATCCTCGATGGTGATGATGTGCCGCGCGTCGCGGCGGTTGATCTCGTCGACCAGGGCCGCCAGCGTCGTCGTCTTGCCCGAACCGGTGGCGCCGCCGATCAGGACCAGGCCGCGGGTGAGCCGGCTGAGGATCGCCGTGTTCGGCGGCAGGTCGAGCGACGCCAGCGCCGGCACGCGTTTGGGCAGCATCCGGATTGCCGCCGCGGCCCGGCCCCGCTCGCGGTGCAGGTTGACCCGGAAGCGGCCGATGCCGGTGATGCGGTACGAGGCGTCGGCGATGCCGCCGTCGCGATAGGCGCGCTGCGCGTGCGCGGGCAGGATCGCCCACACCATCGCTTCGATCTCTTCGCCATCCAGCCGCGCGCCGTCGGCGCGCACGACTTCGCCGTCGAGCCGGAGACAGGGCGGTTCGCCGGCGATCAGCAACAGATCGCTCGCGTCGCGATCGGCGACGACGCGCAGCCAGTCGTCGAGCGATCCGCTCGCGGGCGGCGCGACCAGCGCCGCGGAGGCGTCGAGCTCGGACGCGAGTTGATCGAGATCGTCAATCGGATCGTCCATGGTTCCGTCAGATGCGTCGGGCCGTCAGAGCCAGCGCCGGACCTCGCGGCGGTAAGCATCGTACGCGTCGCCGAACTCCGTCTGAAGATACGCCTCTTCCCGGCGAATCACGAAGGCGACGAGTGCCGCGAGCACCAGCGGCAGCAACACCAGCGGCCAGGCCATGTTGGTGACGAGGGCCCCGCCGATGTAGGCCGCGGTCAGGCCGACATACATCGGGTTGCGGCTGAAGCGGTACGGCCCGCTCCGCACCAGCGCGCGGGCGCGCGAGACCGGCATGATCGCGGTGCGGTGGTTGACGAACGTCACCAGCCCCCACGCCATGAAGAGGAACCCGGCCGCGAGCAGCGTGAGGCCCAGCGCCGTCTGTGCCGGGCCGGCGCCAGCGCCGTGAATCAGAAACTCGAGCCGGGTGTCGAGAAACCACGCCAGCGCGAAGCCGGCGATGAAGACGAGTGGCGGCGGAAAGGGCACGCCGGGTCCTCGGCCGCGTGGCGTCACGGCATATCATGGTCCGAGACCGACGAGAGGCGCCACCATGTGCCGCAACATCAGGACGCTCTTCAATTTCGAACCGCCGGCCACCGACGACGAGGTCCGCGCGGCGTCGCTGCAGTTCGTCCGGAAGCTGAGCGGCTTCGCCAAACCCTCGCGGGCGAACGAAGCGGCGTTCGAAGCGGCGATCGACGAAATCGCCGCCGCCGCGCAACGGCTGCTGGACGGCCTCACCACCCAGGCCCCGCCCCGCGACCGCGAGGAAGTCGCCGCGCGCGCCCGCGAAAAGGCAGCGCAGCGATACGCGAACGCGCGCTGAGGCCGAGGCGCCTTCAAGCCCCAAGCCCCTTCAAGCCCAAGCCTGCAAGGCTTCACATCTCGACAGCAACCTGCATATGCCCGACATCGTCTAAGAAACTTGCCGCCACCACTTCCCCGGCGGCGAATTCGGAGGTTGTCGTGAGAGTGTTCGCAATAGCCCTGCTGGCCGCCGCGATCGTCGTGCCGCAGACGACGTCGCCCGCCCCCTTCAATCCCGTCGGCAAGTGGACGTTCTCGACCATCTCGGACGAAGGCGCGCCGCTCAAGGGCGTCCTCGAGATCACCGGCGCACCCGGCGCGTACAAGGGCCAGGCGACGACGAGCCTCGACCGCACGCTGCCGCTTCGAGAGGTGCTGACCTCGCCCAACGGAATGATTGCGCTGCTCGACCTGCCGCAGTCGACCCTGGTGGTGAAGCTCGAGCGGGGCGCCGACGGAAAGTTCACGGGATCGTGGGCGGAGATCGAGCAGTACTTCCCGGTGACTGCAGAGTTCAGCGTCAAGTAGTGATCGCCATGGTTCCAGGTTCTCGGGGTTCCGGGGTTCCGAGGTTCCGGGGTTCGGGTTCCGGGGTGCTCGGGGTTCGTGGTTCCGAGGTTCGGTTCTGGGTTCCGGTTCTGGGTTCCGGTTCTGGGTTCCGGTTCTGGGTTCCGGTTCTGGGTTCCGGTTCTGGGTTCCGGTTCTGGGTTCCGG
>DASTCC010000239.1:0-3371 GCA_035711465.1 Vicinamibacterales bacterium | reverse complement strand
AGATCATTCAGCGCCTCCACCGTACCTTCGTCACCCCGCTCGATCGCGAGGACATCCACACGCTGGCCCGGTCGCTCGACGACGTGATGGATGCGATCGATGCATCGGCCGCGGTCGTGCGCCTGTATCAGATCGAGCGCGTCCGGCCCGATGCGCGCGAACTGGCGCGGCTGGTCCGTCTCTCGGCGGATCAGGTCGTGCTGGCGCTGCAGGCGCTCGAGCGGCGCCGCGGCGTGGCGCAGCCCGCCGTCGAGATCAACCGGCTCGAGAACGAAGCCGATCGCGCGCACCAGGCGGCGCTCCGCCGCCTCTTCGAAGAAGAGCACGACCCGATTGCCGTCATCAAGTGGAAGGAGATTCTGGACTTCCTGGAAGGCGCGACCGACCGGTGCGAGGACGTCGCGAACGTTCTCGAGGGCGTCGTCGTCAAGCACGCCTGATTCAGGATGGATGCCAATCTCCTCGCAGTCGTCGGCCTGATCCTCGTCGCGCTCGTCTTCGATTACATCAACGGTTTCCACGACGCCGCCAACTCGATCGCCACCGTCGTCTCGACGCGCGTGCTGACGCCGGGCAAGGCGGTCGTCTGGGCTGCCTTTTTCAACTTCGTCGCGGCGTTCACGTTCGGGACGGCCGTGGCGAAGACCGTTGGCGCCGGCCTCGTCGACATCACGATCGTGACCTTCGCGGTGATCTTCGCGGGGCTCATGGGCGCGATTGTGTGGGACCTGATCACGTGGTACTACGGCCTGCCGACGAGCTCGTCGCATGCGCTGATTGGCGGATACGCCGGCGCGGCGGTGGCGAAGGCGGGATGGGGCGCCATCATCGTCAGCGGCTGGACGAAAACGCTCATCTTCATCGTTCTGGCGCCGCTCATCGGCATGGCGCTCGGCTTCCTGCTGATGGTCGTGATCCTGTGGGCGTTCTCCGGCACCTCGCCGGGACGCGTGGATCACTGGTTCCGGCGGCTGCAGCTGGCATCGGCTGCCGCGTACAGTCTCGGGCACGGCGGCAACGACGCGCAGAAGACGATGGGCATCATCGCGGGCGCGCTCGTCGCCGGCGGCTACCTGCAGCTCCTCGAAGGCGAGCTGCCGATCCCCCTGTGGGTCGTCCTCGCCGCTCACGCGGCAATCGCGCTGGGAACGCTCTCGGGCGGCTGGCGGATCATCCACACGATGGGCTCGAAGATCACGAAGCTCCAGCCGGTCGGCGGCTTCGCGGCCGAAACCGCCGGGGCCATCTCGCTCTTCACGGCCACGCACCTGGGCGTCCCCGTCAGCACGACACACACCATTACCGGCGCGATCATCGGCGTGGGCTCGATCCGCCGCCTGTCCGCCGTCCGGTGGGGAATCGCCGGCCGCATCGTCTGGGCATGGATCCTGACGATTCCGGCGTCGGCGCTGATCGCGGCTGCGATGTACTGGGTCACGGCGGCGGCGATCGCCCCATAGGACGCGACGAGCTCGACGACGACCGGCCACGGTTCAGTCACTGAGGGCACGAAGATCACAGAGGTCACATCTTCGTGACGAAGTCGTGGTCCGTCGTCGGGCCTTGTCCTACCCGGGCAGCTCAATCACGAACACCGCCCCGCCTCCGGGCCGGTTTCCGGCCCACACGCGCCCGTCGTGCAGCGCCACCAGGTGGCGGACGATCGAAAGCCCGAGGCCGGTGCCTCCCGGGTCGCGGCCGTCGCGCGAACGCGCCTTGTCCACGCGATAGAAGCGCTCGAAGATCCGGGGCAGATCGGCCTCGGGGATGCCCGGGCCGGAGTCGGCCACGCTCAACAGGACGCGATCGCCGCGGCGTTCGGCGGCCATGACGATACGGCCGGCGTCGGGTGAGTAGGTGACGGCTTTTTCGAGCAGGTTCCGAAGCGCGTCGTGCAGCTTCGCCGGGTCGCCCGTGACCGGCGCGGCGTCGCCGGCGATCCGGTGTTCGACCGTCTGCCGTCGCGCGTCGATCGCAGACAGCAGCTCGGTCTCGACGCCTGAAAAGAGCGACTCGACGGGGCAGGGCACGCGCTCGAGCGGCTCCTGGCCGGCGTCGAGCCTGGCCAGCCGCAGCAGATCGCGGACGAGCCGCTCCATGCGGAGCGTGTGGCGCCCGATGATCTCGAGGAAGCGGCGGGCCTCCGCGTCGCTGGTTCCGCCGTCGACAAGGGCCTCGACATAGCCGCGCACCGCGGTCAGGGGCGTCCGCAGCTCATGCGAGACGTTGGCGACGAAGTCGCGGCGGATCCTGTCGGCCCGGCGCAGCTCGGTGATGTCGTGGATCACGAGCACGGCGCCGCTTCTTCCCGCCGCGGTGCCAACCGGCGCGCTGCGCGCCATGACATGCAGGTCGCGATCCCCGGGGAGCGTCAGTTCGAGGCCTTGCGTCACCTGCCCGCGCAGCGCGGCGCCGAGCTGGGCGGCGATGTCGGGCTGCCGGACGATCTCGAGGTAGTGCCGGCCTTCCTGCGAGTCCTGCAGCCGCAGCAGCCGGCGCGCGGCGTCGTTGGCAAGCTGCAGCCGGCCCTGCTCGTTGACGACGAGCACCCCTTCGATCATGCCGCCGAGGATGGCCTGCATGCGCGCGCGATCGGAGGCGAGGTCCGCCGCGCGCCGGCCGATCTCCTGCACGGATGCATCGAGTACGCGGGCGACCGTGCCGATCTCGTCCGTTCCGTAGTCGTGCGCCGGGCGCGACAGGTCGCCGGAGGCGTACCGCTCGGCGACGGCGGCAATCTCACGCACGCGGCGGCTGAGGAGGTAAGAGACGATCCACGAAATCCCGAGCGCCGCGAGGAGTCCCGCGCCGAACGCCACCAGGGCGCGGCGGCGGACGGCCGCGAGCTGGTCGCGGACTTCGGTGAGGGGCAGCGCGAGGCGGACAGCCGCCAGCCCCGGCAGATCCGCGTTCCGCACTGATGCCGCGACGTAGAGCATGTCGGTCCCGACCGTCGTGCTGTAGCGGCGCGCGATGCCAATCCCCTCTCGCCGGGCCTGCCGGATCTCGGGTCGATCGGCATGGTTCTCGATTGCGCGCAGCTCGCCGCCGTCGAGGGCCGAGTCGCCGATGACGGTGCCGTCGGGCGCGATGAACGTCACGCGCGCCGACCCGAGCGCGGCCAGCGCGTCGGCCTCGTCGTCGAGCTCCACCGGGCTGGCCGGGCGCCGGTTCGAGAGCGTCTCGGCCGTCAGCCTGGCCTCGTTGATCAGCGAGCGCTCGATCCGATCGCTCAGGGTCTGCCGGATCGTGCGCTCGATGAGCGTCGTGGCCACCAGGAGCGTCAGCGCCGCCGCCGCGACCGACGTGGCGAACAGGCGGGTGCGGAAGGTCACGGGGCTTCGGCGAGCTTGTACCCGAACTGCTTGATC
>DASTCC010000238.1:0-12449 GCA_035711465.1 Vicinamibacterales bacterium | reverse complement strand
GGCGACCTGCAGCGCCAGCCGCGTCTTGCCGGTGCCGCCGACGCCGGTGAGCGTCACCAGCCGCACGTCCGGCTGCTCGAGCAGCGCCCGCACGGCAGCGAGCTCGACCTGACGGCCGATCAGCGGCGTCCGCGCGGTCGGCAGGTTCGCCGGTTTGAAACCGACGTCGGGCGCCGCCAGCGCCTCCGCCGCAGTCGACGTGGCCGCCGGTCGATCGAGCTGCCGGCGAAGATTCTCGAGATCGATGGCGAGGTCGGACGTCGACTGATAGCGGCGCGCGCGATCCTTCTCCAGACACTTCGAGACGATCCGCTGCGCTTCGGGCGGCGTGACGCCGGCCGCGACGAGCGGCGGTGACTCGCGCATCAGAATCGCCGAGATGGTGTCGGCGACGCTGCCCGACTCGAACGGATGCCGGCCGCTGATCATCTCGTGCAGCATCGATCCGAGGCTGAAGATGTCGCTGCGCGCGTCGATCGCCTCGCCGCGCACCTGCTCGGGCGACATGTACGGCACGGTGCCGGAGATCGTCACCGATCGGCTGAGCACGGTCTCGGTCGCGTGGTTGGCGTGGAGAGCGCCGGTGCTCTTCGCCAGGCCGAAGTCGAGCACCTTCACCTGACGGCCGCTGACCATGATGTTGAGCGGCTTGATGTCGCGATGCGCGATGCCGCGCTGATGCGCGTGGACCAGCGCCTCGGCGACCTGGGTCGCGACGGCCAGCGCTTCGAGCGGCTCCATCGGCTTGCGCGACAGCCGCGCCGCCAGCGTCTCGCCATCGATGTACTGCATCGCGATGAAGCTGCGGCCGTCGGCTTCGCCGACCTCGTAGATCGTGCAGATATTGGGATGGTCGAGCGTCGCCGCCGTCTGCGCCTCCCGCAGCAGCCGCCTCTTCGCTTCGTCGTCGCCGACCGACTCGGCCTGGAGCACCTTGATGGCGACGCGGCGCTTGAGCCGCGGATCCCGGGCGAGGTAGACCTCACCCATGCCGCCCCTGCCGAGCAGCGTGATGATTTCGTACGGACCGAGGTAGGAGCCCGCGGCCAGCGGCATCAGGAATGTGGCGTCGTCAGCGTCGATCGGCGTCGATCATTTGAACGATCGCGCGAACAGATCGCGGATCGCGGCCTTGCCCCTGTCGTTCAACGTCCACGTGCCCGTGCCGGTGAAGTGCGGATGCGTGATCACCGGCTGCTCGTCGGCGCCGCACGCTACCCACTCGCTGCCGGTCCAGCGATCCCACACGTTCTTTTCCTGATCGAAGACGTGCAGCGGCTTGTTGCAGAGCTTGGCGAACTCGGCGCCCCAGCCGGTGCCGCCGCGGACGGTGCCGTCCTCGAGCACCGCGCCGATGACGTAGATCTCCTGGCCGTGATTCACCTGATACCAGAGCGTCTGGAGAATCCTGCGGATGGTGGCTGCGTCCGTGTAGCGGCGGTGCATCAGCTTCGAGACGTACTCCAGGCTGACGTCGCCGGCGACGAGCTCTTCATGGTTGAGGACGCGGACCCCGCGCGTCCGGATCATCTTGTGGCCGTCGAACGTGAAGTTGACTTCTTCGACGCCATGCCGCTCGGCGCACGCGCCAAACTCGGCCTCGGCGCCCGGCGCGCCGCCGCTGAACAGGATGCAGTCTGCTGGTTTCATCGGGGTCATCTTAGAACAAAGGGCATCTCGCACGGTTAGCCGTTGACCACTCACGTCTCGTATCCCGCTGAGGCGGCACTTAGTTCACTTCGAATCGCATCGACGAGCGTCTTCGGCGCGATCACCCGCACGCCGGCGCCGAATCCAAGCAGCCAGCTTCGCAAGGCCCAATCGTTCGACACCCGAAGCCGCATCCGCAGCTTGCCGTCAGGGCGCTCCTCGACCGTCTGCGACTCGTGCCACGTGCGCCCGCGGACGTGGAGCGCCGTCCGCGCGTCGAACTCCAGCTCGATGTCCTCCGGCTCGCCGGAGAAGACGCCCATCGACTGGCTGAACATGTCCGGCGGCAGCTCGCGCGTGCGGCGGAACGTGTCCTCGCTGACCGACAGCCGTTCGATGCGCTCGACGGCGAACGTGCGGAACGCCTCGTATCGCGGCACCCACGCGACGAGGTAGACGCCGCCCTGGGCGAGCTGGAGCCGGTAGGGATGGACGACGTAGCTCTTGCTGGTGTTGCTCTGCGCGGAGAAGTAGCGCATCTCGATGACGCGGCGATCGCGCGTCGCGTCGAGCAGCCGCCGGGCGGCGTCGACGATCGGCCCGGTGCTCCCGCGCGCCTTCGGTCCGGCCTTCGTCGCGACCACCTGCGGCAGCGTCTCGAGGAACTCCTTCATCCGCGGATTGAGCGCGCGCTCGAGCTTCGCGAAGGCGGCGCGCAGCTCGTCCTCGAGCGGCCAGCCGGAGAGCGCTTCGACGATCGATCGACTGAGGTACAGCGCCGCGACGTCGGCGACCGCGAGCCCGTCCTGCACCGTCTGAAACGGACGTGCGTCGATCTTCCAGCGCTTGGTCTCGTTGACGTCGCCCTCGTCGTAGATCGCGAAGCCGGCTTCCTGGAGCGCCTGCAGATCGCGTCGAATCGTGCGCGACGTGACTCCCGTCGATCTGGCCAGCTCGTGGATGGTGACGCCGGCGCGGTGCGATTCGATCTCGCGGAGGATCTGCCACTGACGGATGACTTCCGCGTTCCTCATTCCGCCTGCACCTTTGTCGTCGCCGCTGCCGCCGGCGCCTCGAGCGTCGCCTGCGCCTTGCCTCCGGCGTAGCCGTTCCACGCATGGAGCGGGCCCATGAGTCCGTAAATCATCCCGGCCATCGGCACCAGTGCGACGCTGGCCGTCGCGATGGCGATCGAGACCAACCCGAGTGACAGGCTGATGAGGTGTGACCGCATGCCGTAGTGAAGCTGCAGCCGCGCCCGGCGATCGAGCTCGAGCGCATCGGCGCGCGTCGTCGCGTGCCGGTACAGCAGGGTGAAGCAGCCGAAGATCATCACCACGCCGGCGCTGTAGAGAAGCATCACCGCCCGTCCGTCTTCGGCGGTGCCGAGCAGGTCCGGACGGGCGTCGCGCCAGATCAACGAGCTGAAGAGCGCGCCGGTGAGGAACTTGAGCGGGTAGACGTAGAACAGCACGACGAACAGCAGGACCGAGTTGAGGAACGCCGTCCACGGATCCTGCAGGCCGTAGCGGCGGAAGAACACGTTGTGCTCGTACCAGATCCAGCACACCATCGCGAACGTCAGCGCGAACGGCAGAAATCCTCTCATCAGGTCGCGCAGCGCGCCGACCGTCTGCGGCGTCTCCAGCGAGACGACGAGCAGGGTCAGCGCGAAGCCGAAGACGGCGTCGCTAAACCCTTCCAGCCGAGTGACTTCGTGGTGCCGCTCCCGCATGCCGGGATTCTACAGGGTCGGCGGCGCCAGGCCCCCCCCCGTGAAACCACCGGTGGGTCGCCGGCGTCACATCTTTCAGGGGGCAGGGCCGGCGTGACCCCGGTTGTCATACCCGGCGGTTACGCTCGGTTTCAGGGAGGATTCTGATGAATCGCTTCGATGGAACTGCCGCACGGCAACTCGAGCTGATCGACGACGGCGACAGGCCGTTGCTGCGGCCGAAGACCACGCGCGTGCGCCCCACCTTCCGGCTGCTGCGCCGCGACGTCTACGCGGAGCTGGAGCGCCGACGCCGCCGCGCCCAGATCGCCGCGCGCCATCTGCTCGACAAGGAGTGATCGGCACGCACGCCGGCGTGACGCTCACGGGAACACGCCGAGCTCGAGGTACGACCGCGCGATCTTGTCGATCGCGTTTCGGAACGCTGCGGCGCGCAGGTCGCCGAGCGCGCTGTTCTGCTTGAGCAGGTCGCGAATCTGGTGATAGGCGACGATCATCGTCTCCTCGAGGCCCGAGTTGACGATGTCCTGCTCTTCGGCGCCGCGGACCAGGCGCATCCGCTCGTCGTCGGTCAGCGACTTGCCGGTGAGCGACTCGAGCGCGCGCACGAAACTGGCCTCGCCGCTCTCCGACAGCCGCTTCTCCATCCGGCCGAAGCGCACGTGCGAGAGGTTCTTGAGCCACTCGAAGTAGGACACGGTGACGCCGCCGGCGTTCGCGTAGATGTCGGGGATCACCATCACGTTCTTCGATCGGAAAATCTCTTCCGCATCCGGCGTCGTCGGTCCGTTCGCGCCTTCGGCGATGATCTTCGCCTTGACGCGCGCCGCGTTGTCCTTCGTCAGCACGTTCTCGAGCGCCGCCGGCACGAGGATGTCGCAATCGAGCTCGAGGGCGTCTGCGCTCTGCTCGAGATTCGTCGCGCCCTTGAAGTTGAGAATCGACTTCGACGCCTTGCGATGGTTGAACACCGCGTCGACGTCGAGTCCGTCCGGGTTGGCGATCGCACCTTCATATTCGGCGAGGCCGACGATCACCGCGCCGCCTTCCTGGCAGAACTTCGCCGCGTGATAGCCGACGTTGCCGAGGCCCTGGACGACGACGCGCTTGCCGGCGAGCCCGGCGGTGAGGCCGAGCGCCTTCATGTCGTCGGCGAACGTGCAGGCTTCGCGGACCGCGAAGAAGAGTCCGCGGCCGGTGGCTTCGCGGCGTCCGCGAACGCCGCCCTGCGTCACCGGCTTACCGGTCACCGAGCCGAGCCCGTCGAGCAGGCCGGGGTGCAGCGCGAGGTAGGTGTCGACGATCCACGACATCTCCCGCTCGCCGGTCCCGTAGTCGGGCGCCGGCACGTCGATGCCGGGGCCGATGAAGTTCTTCTTCACCAGCTCATGCGTGTAGCGCCGCGTGATCCGTTCGAGCTCCTCGACCTTGTACTGCTTCGGATCGATCTGCACCGCGCCCTTGGCGCCGCCGAACGGGACGTCGACGATCGCGCACTTGTAGCTCATCAGCGCCGCGAGCGCCTTCACTTCTTCTTCGTCGACGAACGGCGCGTAGCGGATGCCGCCCTTCGTCGGCAGCTTGTGCTGGCTGTGCTCGACGCGCCAGGCGCTGATGACGTCGATCGTTCCGTCCGCGCGCCGAAACGGGAACTGCATCCTGTAGACGCTGTTGCATTGCTTGATCTGCTCGAGCAGGCCCGTGGGATGACCGGACCCGGCCGCGGCGCGGTCGAAATACTGGTTCACGAAATCGAACATGCTCGAGTGCGACATCAAGGCCCTCCCCGGCGGGGGCCGCCGGCAGCGTGAGTGTCGTCAATTCTGCCACGGAGCTTTAGCTGACACCGACGCGCCACCAGGAACTGACCGGCAGCCCTCAGCGCGGACGCTGCGCGCCCGGCTTCGGGGTGTTGTTTGTCTCGTACATCGCCACGACGGCACCACGCAGAGCCGCTGTCCCTTCGACATACTGCCCCCGGGCTACACGGATCGGCGGTCCGAACCGCACCGTGATCGGTCGACGCCGGAAGAGCGCGCGCCAGTTGAACGATCGGCCTCGCGGCCACAGATCGAACAGGCCGTCGAGCGACACCGGCACGATCGGCACGTCCAGGTGCGAGGCGAGGATCGCCGCGCCCTTGCGGAACTTCTTCGGGTCGCCGTCGATCGATCGTTCGCCCTCCGGGAACAGGATCAGCACCTTGCCGAGGCGAAGGCCCGCGGCGCCGGCGCGCATCGCGTTGACCAGGTTGGCGTCAGGATCGACCGGCACGATGTTGATCGTCCGCGCCAGCCAGGCCATGAACGGCGACTGGAAGTACTCGGCGGCGCCGACGAGAAACAGATTGGCGAAGCCACGGAAGGGCAGCGCCGCCGAGACGATGCCGCCGTCGAGATAGGTCTGGTGGTTCGGGCTGACGATGAACGGCCCGCGCGCGGGCAGGTGCTCGCGTCCGGCGATGCGGAATCCGGGCAGGATGCGCAGGGCCAGACCGACGATCTGCATCAGCACGTAGAGCGCGAGCGCGCGGCCTGTCTTTCGTTTCGAGAGGTTGTCGACGAGATCTGCGGCGGGCGTCGCGGAGAGGACCGCATCCCAGGCGAGTGCCGACTCCGTCGCGCCGTCGACGTTGGCGTCCGTGTCGCCGTTGACCGTGGCGTCCGCCGCCGACGCGATCGGCGGCGCGGCCTCGACGGCTTCGACCAGCTGGCGCACGGTGAAGATCGTCGCCCGCGTCTCGGCGCTGACGTGCCGCCCGCGCGCCTGCTCGACGAACGTCAGCAGCTCGACCCGCTCCATCGAGTCGAGGCCGAGATCGAGCTCGAGATTCGCGTCCGGCGGCACGGCGGCGAGGCCGAGCTTGGCGGCGATCGCCCGCGCCGTCGCCGCGTGATCGCCCTTTGCCAGCCACGCGCGCTCGGCGTCGGTGAGCGGCCGTTCCGGCTTCGCCGCCGCTTTGTGCGCCGCGATCTCGCGCACGCGGCGCTCCACTTCGTGCCGCCGGATCTTGCCCGTCGTCGTCCGCGGCAGCGGCTCGAGCGCGATGTCGTAGCTCAGGATGCGCTTGTGCGCCGGCAGCTGCACCGACAAGCCCTCGAGCTCGAAGCGCACGAGCTCGCGCAGGTTGACGACGCCGCGCTCGCGCATGGCGACGTCGTCGGGCACGACGAGCGCGTGCAGTCTTTCGGCGGCCGGTTGTCCGGGCTGGCTCAGACCGAGGACGCAGAGTTCCTTGATGGTGGGCGCCTGCCGGTAGTGCGCTTCGATCTCTTCGGGGTAGAGGTTCTTGCCGGAGGCGAGGACGATGATCTCCTTGCTGCGGCCGGTGATGTGGAGGCGGTTGTCGGCGTCGAGCCGGCCAAGGTCGCCGGTGTGCAGCCAGCCGTCGCGAATCGCCTCGGCGGTGGCGTCGGGACGATTGAAGTACTCGCGCATGACGATCGGCCCGCGGATCAGGATCTCGCCGTCGTCGGTGCGGTCGCCGCCCGCGGCCGCGGCGCGGGGCGCGATGCGAATGTCCACGCCTGGAAACGGCTGGCCGACCGACGTCGTGAACCGATCGCCGGGACGCACCATGGTGGCCCCGCCCGACGTCTCGGTGAGGCCATAGGCATTCTGCACGGTGAAGCCCATGCCGTAGAGATCGCGGCCGATCGCGGGATCGAAGCGCGATCCGCCGGTGACGAGCACGCGCATGCGCGGGCCGAGGACGCGATGGACGCGGGCGAAGGCGAGCCGTCCCGGATTCCAGCCGAGGAGGTCGCGCAGCCGGACGTTTCCTTCGATGAGGGCGCGAAAGATCGCGCGGCGCAGCGCACCGCCTTTCGCCACCTCGGCGGTGACGCGCTGATGGATCAGGTAGAAGAACTGCGGCACGCACGCGAACACGGTGATGCCGCGCGCGTCGAGCGCCGCGAGCAGCGACGTCGAGCTGACGCTGTCGAGGAACACGACGCGCGCGCCCACGGTGAGCGGCAGCAGCAGGTTGGCCATCTGCGCGAGCGCGTGAAACAGCGGCAGCACGCCGAGCACGGCGTCGCGATCGTCCACGTGAACGATCGAAAGCGCCGCCGCGCGCTCCGCTTCGAGATTGCCGTGGGTCAGCACGACGCCCTTCGGATCGGCGGTGGTGCCGGAGGTGTAAAGAATGACGGCCGCGTCCGCATCGGATGCGTCGGCGATGGCCGTGGCCGGATCGGCGGCCGCGATCCTGTCCGGCCCGGTGATGCCGTGCGCGCCGCCGGAGATCAGCACGACGCGAAGCGCGTCGCCGCGCTCCGTCGCTGCAGCGAGCGCGGTTTCGAGATACCGGGGCGTCGTGAACAACACACGCGCGCCGGCGTTCTCCACGACGGTGCGGACCTGCGCCGCCTTGTACGCGGTGTCGAGCGGCACGGCGACCGCGCCGATCTGCAGGATGCCGAGGTAGGCGGCAATCCAGGGCGCGTCGTTGTCCGCGAGGATCGCGGCGCGATCGCCGCGGCCGATGCCGAACGCCAGCAGCCAGGCTGCGGTGCGGCCGGCGTCGGCGAGCAGGGCCTGGTAGGTCGTGGCCTCGACGCGGCCGTCGCGGATGACCTCGATCGCCGTCTGCGAGGGGAACCGCGCGGCCACGCCGGCGATGTGGGCGGCGAAGTTCAACGGTGCGAGGATTATAGGCCCGGGCTGATAGAATGCCCGGCGAGGTGTCTCCGATGCGCAAGCTGGTTGTCGCGACTGCTGTGTGTGCCGCTCTGTCGGCCGTCACGGCCGCCCGGCAGGAGGCTCAGGTGGAACTCAAAGTTGGCGACGCGGCGCCGGCGTTTTCGCTGCCGGGCACGGACGGCAAGACGCACCGGCTGTCCGACTACAAGGGCAAGACGGTCGTCCTCGCCTGGTTCCCCAAGGCTTTCACCGGTGGTTGAACGGCCGAATGCAAGTCGCTCCGTGAGAGCGGCGAGGTGATTCGACAGTTCGACGTGGCCTACTTCATGGTCAGCGTCGACGATCCGGAAACCAACAAGAAGTTCGCGGATCAGGAAGGCGCGGATTTCCCGATGTTGTCCGACCCGGCGAAGACGACGGCGACGGCCTACGGCGTGCTCGCGCCGCAGGGCTTCGCGCGGCGCTGGACGTACTACATCGGACCGGACGGCAAGATCCTGTTCATCGACAAGGCAGTCAAGACCGGCACCGCCGGCGCCGACCTCGCGGCCAAGCTGGCCGAGCTCGGCGTCAAGAAGAAGTAGTCGCAGTCCGCCGGAGAGCCGCGCTGGCAGGCGCGGCTCTCCTCACTTACGCCGCCGCGTCCCGTGTCCGATCCCCTGGCCCGATATCACGAATGGCTCGCGGCCGCCGCCGCCAAGGGCGGCATGGATCCGAAAGCCGCCTGTCTCTCCACCGTCGACGCGTCCGGCACACCGTCGAGCCGCATCGTCCTGATCCAGTACGCCGACGCGCGCGGCTTCACGTTCTTCACCAACCTCGAGAGCCGCAAGGCGCGCGAGCTCGTCACCCGGCCGGCAGCCTCGCTCTGCGTCTATTGGCCGATGATCGATCGGCAGATTCGCATCGAGGGCATCGCCACGCTGGTGCCCGACGCGGAGGCCGACACCTATTTCGCGTCCCGTCCGCGCCTGAGCCGCATCGGCGCGTGGGCCTCGAAGCAGAGTCAGACGCTCGGATCGCGCGAGGAGCTCGAGACGCGCGTCAGGCAGTTCGAAGAGCGGTTCAAGGACGCTGACGTGCCGCGGCCGCCGTTCTGGTCCGGATTCAGATTGGTGCCGTCGACGATCGAGTGCTGGTCCGATCGGCCGGGCCGGCTGCACCATCGAGAGTTGTTCACGCGCGACGGGGCCGGCTGGTGCGTGCGACTCTTGTATCCATGACGGACGGTCCAGGCTCCGGCGTCACCGAGACAGGCAAGCTCGCCGCCGGCGATCCCGATCTGCAGCTGTTCAAGGGCGAGCCCGGATCGCCGCAGCCGGTCGCCGACACCGGATCGGGCGCCGACGATCGCCACCTGCTCGAAGGGCCGCACTCCCGCCTCTACGAGCTCGGCATCATCTTCCGCGCGATGCGCGACTTCATCCGCGGCTTCCGGACGCTCCACTTCGTCGGGCCGTGCGTGACCATCTTCGGATCGGCGCGCTTCAACGAAGGGCATCGCTACTACTCGCTGGCGCGCGAAGTCGGCCGGCGGGTGAGCCGGCTCGGCTTCACGGTCATGACCGGCGGCGGCCCCGGCCTCATGGAGGCCGCCAACCGCGGCGCGAAGGACGCCAACGGGCTCTCGGTCGGCTGCAACATCGAGCTGCCGTTCGAGCAGGCGCCGAACAAGTATCTCGATCGCTGGATCACCTGCCACTACTTCTTCGTCCGCAAGGTGCTGCTGTTCAAGTACTCCTACGCGTTCGTCGCCCTGCCGGGCGGCCTCGGCACGCTCGACGAGATGTGCGAGGCGCTGACGCTGATCCAGACCGGCAAGATTCGCACGTTCCCGGTCGTCCTGATCGGCACGTCCTACTGGCGCCCGTTCGTGAAGCTGCTGCGCGCGATGATCATGCAGGGCGCGGTCGCGGTGCACGACCTCGATCTCTTCCTGGTCACCGACGACCTCGACGAAGCGATGCGCCACCTCGAGACCCACGCGGTCTCGAAGTTCGGCCTCAAGCGCGTCGAGGATCGGCGGAAGCCCTGGCGGTGGTTGGGGGAGCGGTAATTACAGAAAACTCAAAACTCGTCGAGATTCTTTTCAGCCGCGCGCAGGCACCGCCAATACGGGGACGCCGCCGTGTGTCAGGAGCTTGGTGGCCGTGCTTCCCGGGCGGTGAGTCGTGCCGCCGCCGATGCCGACGACCAGAAGCGCACGGCCGGAGCCTTCCACGGCGTCGAGGAGGACGTCGGCGGCGCCGCCGATCATGACGCGTGTCGCCGGTGGGCCGGGCAGGGCTGCGGCCAGCTGATCCAGCTGCGTCTTCGCGCGATCGGAGAGGTCGGCGGCCGTCGCGCGAATCGCGTCGCGCACGGAGGGCGGACCGGCGGGCGAGGCCACGCCGGTCACCAGCGTCACCGGCACCTTGAGATCGCGCCCGAGCGTCGCCGCCCGTTCGGCGGCGGCGCGTGAGGGCGGCTGGAAGTCCACCCCGCAGACGATGTGATCGAAGGCAAGCGGCGCCGCGTCCGTGGTGACGTCCGGTGCGCCCGATACGGCGAGCACCGGCACCTTCGTCGACACCAGGACCCGGCTGGTCGTCGATCCGAACCAGAAGCGCTTGGCGGGGCCGTGGCCGCGGCTGCCGACGACGATGCAGGTGGCGTGCGCGGCGTCGGCGGCCTCGCAGATCACCTTCGCCGCCGGTCCGGTGGCGACGCGCACGTCGACGGCGACGCCGACCTTCGCCGCGGACCCGGAGACGAACGCCTCGAGGTCGCGTCGAGTGTCTGCGATCAGCTGGCCGGGGCCGTACTGCGCATCCGCCGCGTGGGCGAGCAGCTCGTCGATCGCGCTGACCGCGAGCACCGGCGCCTTCAGGCGCGCCGCAAACGCGATCGCCGCCGCCAACGCCGAGCGCGACCGATCGGAGAAATCGACACCACAGACGACCGGGCCATGGGACATGGCGTAGATGATACTTGGGGGCTTGGGCTTGGGGCTTCAAGCCTCGAAGGCTTGAAAAGGTGGAGGGTCGGGCCTTCAAGCCCCAAGCCTCCAAGCCTTCAGATCATTCTCTCCAGCTGCGCAATCTGATCGGCGACCCGCGCGGGGATCGCCGCGCGCCGCTCGGCCATCCGCGCCAGGAGCGGGCAGCCGTCGCAGTCGCCGTCGGGACCGTGGTCGCGGACGGTGCGGTACGGATATTCGCAGATCCAGACGCGCGTCGTGAGCGATCGGCCCGCGGCGCGGGGCCGGGGGATGTCGCCCCAACGGCAGTCGCGGCCGGTTACAGGGGTGGCAATATCCAACAGCCGACAGGATGGCAAGCTCCGTACCCACGCGCCGCCGCCGATGAATCAGGTGTCTGTCCGGTTCGGCCTTCGAGTGGTTGCGCACTTCGGCGCGTCGATCGCGACGAAAGCGCGCCGCCAGCCACCGTACGTGTAATCGTCAGCGCAGCCGGAGCAGTGGCGGATCGAGGGGCCACTCGGCCGGCGGCGGTTCGTAGAAGACGCGTTCGAGAAACAGTCCCGAGGCGGGCGCCGTGAGCCGCGCCGGCGTCTCCGACGACTGCGAGAACAACGCCGGCACGTCGCTGCCGTCGATCTCGCCGCGGCCGACGGCGGCCAGCACGCCGACCATGCGGCGCACCATCTTCCACAGGAAGTGCGAACCGACGACGCGGATCAGGATGAGCCGATCGACCACCGCCATCTGCAGGCGATCGACGAGCACGCGCGTGGACTTCTCGTCCGGGTCGTCGTCGGTGAACGCGCGGAAGTCGGCGAAGCCGACGAGCGCGTGCGCGGCCGACTCCATGGCGGCGAGATCGAGCGGCTCGCGAATCCACCAGACGTAAGGCTTGGCGAACGCGGTGCGGCGCCGCGCGATCTGATAGACGTAGCTGCGCGCGACCGCGCTGTGACGGGCGTGAAACCTGGGCGCGACGCGTTCGGCCTCGAGCACGTTGATGTCGGCCGGGAGCGCGTCGTTCACGCGCGCGACGAGCGTGTCGGTCGGCAACGGTTTCTGCAGGTCGGCGTGCGCGATCTGCGCCAGGGCATGGACGCCGGCGTCCGTGCGGCCCGACCCGTAGGTCTCGACGCGGCCGCCGGCAGCCTTGATCAACGCCGCCTGTAGCTCGCCCTGGACGGTCCTCGCGTTCCGCTGGATCTGCCAGCCGGAATATTTCGTTCCCGCAAATTCGATGGTCAGCTTGTATCTCGGCAATCCCTCACCCGATCAACGCCCGTACGCCAGGTGCTTTTCTGGGCCGACGGGTGCCGGTCGGCCGCGTGCAACCCCGATTGCAACCCGTCGAAACCGCCTGTCCCCGTCCCGGGTGCGCCCGGCGTCCCCGGAGCGCCTGTCGTACCGACTTACAGGCGCTATTGGTACAGAATGTAGGCGTGTTCCTGAAGAGAT
>DASTCC010000237.1:0-8259 GCA_035711465.1 Vicinamibacterales bacterium | reverse complement strand
AGACGCTCATGGCGACCATCAAGAAACTGCTGCAGCGGCCGACGTCGAAGGTCCCCCGATCGGCATCGGCAAGAGCGAAGCCGGCCAGGTCGGAAGGCCGCATCTGGGTCACGCGGCGCGATCCTCACATTGACCGGCTGGCGACGGCGTGGCTGATCCGCCGGTTCGTCGATCCGGCGGCCCGGTTCAGGTTCGTCGATTCAGCCGGTGGGGCGGCCAGTCCCGGCGAACGCTCATTCGACATGGTCGACGCCGAGTTCACTCACGAGGGCGACCGCTGCTCGTTCGAGACGATGTGCCGGAGGTTGGGATTGAGGGGTGCAGCGTTGCAGCAGCTCGCGGAAATCGTCCACGACCTCGACTTGAAGGATGGCAAGTTCGGCCGGGCCGATGCCGCCGGCGTTCAGCGCCTCGTCGACGGGCTGTCAGCGTCACATCAGGATTCCGCGGCGCGTGTCGCCGCGGCGCTGCCGATCTTCGACGTGTTGTTCGCGTCGTTCGGCGGAACTCCGCCTGCCGCCAGGACCCGGCGAGCGCCGGGCCGCGGCATTCGCCGAAAGGCACGCCGGTGACGAACGCGACCATCGTCCTGGCCGCGCGCGACGTCGCGCGACTGCTGCCGATTCGCGAGTGCATCGACGCGATCGCCCGAACGATGCGTGCGCACGAGGATGGCAAGAGCCGCGGACCGGCGTCGAGCGGCCTGACGCTGCCGGACGGCAGCGTGCACGCGAAGATGGCGGCCATCGAACAGGAGGGGCGCGTCTTCGTCGCGGTCAAGGCCAACGTCAATCTTCCCGGCAATCCGAACCGACATGGGCGCCCGACGATTCAAGGCGCGCTGATCCTGCTCGACGGAGGCGACGGCCAGCCGCTGGCGATCATGGATTCGATCGCGCTGACCGCGATCCGGACCGCCGCGGTCGCGGCCCTGGCTGCCGAACATCTCGCGGCGCATGAGGCCAGGACGATCACCGTCGTGGGCTGCGGCGAGCAGGGCGAAGCCCAGCTCCGTGCGATGGCCGTGGTGCGACCGCTCCGGGCCGGGTTCGTCATCGATACCGACCGCTCCAAAGCCTCGGCACTTGCCGCGCGAATGTCCGCGGAGCTCGGATGGTCCGTCACGTCGACCACGGATCTGGAGGGGGCCGTTGCCGCAAGCGACATCTGCGTGACCTGTACGACGTCGCAACAGCCGCTGCTGTACCGGCGGCATCTGCACCCGGGCTTGTTCGTCGCCGCCGTCGGCGCGGACAATCCCGCGAAGCAGGAGATCGATGCCGAGGCACTCGCGCACAGCCGCGTCGTCGTCGACTCTCTGGCCGCGTGCGCGGCCGGCGGCGACCTTCACCATGCTCTCGACGCTGGCCTGATGACCGAGCAGGGCATCTACGGCGAGCTGTCGGCGATCGCCGCCGGACGACTCCCCAGCCGGCGAACGCCCGACGAGGTCTTCGTCTTCGACTCGATCGGCACCGCGCTTCAGGATGTCGCGGCCGCGGCTCTCGTCTACAACCAGGCAGGCGCGTCCGGCGCCGGGGTGCGCGTGCTGCTCGACGACCGGGGCTCCACTCGCTTCGCCTGAGGCGATGTGCTCGAGCTCGTCCTCTACTTCCTGAAGCTCGGCACGATTGGCTTCGGTGGTCCGGCGGCCCTCGTCGGATACATGAGGAAGGACCTGGTTGAAGATCGGCGGCTGATCGACGAATCCACGTACAACCTGTCGATCGCGCTCGCTCAAATCATGCCGGGGCCACTGGCCGCGCAGACCGCGATGGCCCTCGGCTACTTCCGCAGCGGCGTGCTCGGCGCCACGCTGGCGGGGCTGGCGTTCGTCGTCCCGTCGTTCCTGATGGTGGCGGGTCTCGGGGCCGGTTATGTCGCCTACGGCGGTTTGTCCTGGGTGCAGGCCGTGTTCTACGGCATCGGGCCGGCGGTGATCGCGATCATCGCGATCGCCGCGCACAGGCTGGCGCGCGGGACGAACAAGCGAGACGCGCTGCTGTGGGCCATCTTCGGTCTGATGTTCGTCGTCACGGCCTGGACGGGCACGGAGTTGGGACCGCTCTTCATCCTGGCGGGACTGATCACGCTGCTCGGTCGCGCCTGGCCAGGGCTTCGGCGCGCCGCGACGCTGACGCTCGCCAGCCTTGCCGGCGCGATCCTCATCGCCGGCGTGGAGTACGCGCTCAACCGATCGCAGGCGACCGCAGGCCAATCCGTACTCGTTCAGATCCTCGTGTTCTTCACGAAGGCAGGGTCATTCGTGTTTGGCAGCGGCCTGGCCATCGTGCCCTTTCTTCAGCAAGGCGTCGTCCACGACTTTGGTTGGCTCAACGAACATCAGTTCCTGGATGCCGTCGCCGTGGCGATGATCACGCCGGGCCCCGTTGTCATTACGGTCGCGTTCATCGGCTATCTCGTCGCCGGCCTCGCAGGCGCGACGCTGGCGGCCATCGGGATCTTTCTGCCGGTGTACTTCTTCACCATCGTGCCGGCACCGTGGTTCAAGCGGCACCGGAACAATCCGCAGCTCGTCGCGTTTGCCGCTGGCGCGACCGCGGCGGCGAGCGGCGCGATCGCCGGCGCCGTGGTGGTGCTTGCACGCCGGACGATTATCGACGCCCCCACCGCGCTGGTCGCGGGGGTCTGCCTGATCGTGATGCTGCGGCTGCGGCTCGCGGAGCCCGTGGTCGTCGTCGCCGCGGGTCTCGTGGGTTTCCTGCTGGCGCGCTGACATTGTCCGGCCGGGTCGTGAGCGCCTGTTGCACTTTGTTACATTTCAGCAAGACGCCGGAAAGCTTGGGATCTGACACTCTGAACAAGGAGATTCCCAGTGACCAAAGTCATTTACGCACTCGGCGCGGCCGTCGTCGTCACATCCACCATCGTCGTCGCCGCACAGCATCAGGCGGACCCGCACCAGCGTCCGGCTGGAGGCCATGAATTTCAGGCGTTGCACTCGATGTGCGCCGCGGGCGGCGCCGCCGAAGGCCAGACGTCGCACGTGCCGGCGCATCTCGCCGAGAAGTTGCAGTTGACGGCGGACCAATCGGCGCAGATCGACAAGATCGCGGCTGAAGCGTGCAGCGTCATCGAGCGCGTGCACACGCAGATCAGGGACGTGCTGACGCCCGAACAGCGAGCCAGGCTGGCCGAGCTTCACGGCGGCGGCACCGGGCACGGCGCGATCGGGGACTTCTTCAAGAGACTCCACGGCGGCAAGTGACGGGTCAGGCGCCCAGCCACCGCGTGCTCATCATCGATGACGACGAGCGGCTGAACGCGCTGCTGACGGAGTATCTCGGCCGTTTCGGATTTTCAGTAAAGGCGACGACGCACCCCGAGTCCGGCCTGCGCGCGTTGAAGGCCGACTCGCCGGATCTCGTGGTGCTCGACGTCATGCTCCCTGGCATGGACGGGCTGGCTCTCTGCCGCAAGATTCGCGAGACCAGTCGCGTGCCCATCGTGATGCTGACCGCGCGCGGCGACGTCGCCGATCGGATCGTCGGGCTCGAGGTCGGCGCAGACGATTACCTGCCGAAGCCGTTCGAGCCGCGCGAGCTGGTTGCCCGGATGCAGGCCGTGCTCCGGCGCGGCTCGACTCAAATCGACGATGTCCTGAAGGCCGGCCCAATCGAGATGAACTGGACGACGAGGGTGGCTTCACTTGACGGCCGGCCGCTGGCGCTCACCGCCGCGGAGTTCGAGCTCCTTGGGCTGTTGGTGCGAAGCCGCGGCCGGGTCTTGAGCCGGGATCGCATCGTCGAGGACCTGCGCGGCGTGGACTGGGAGGCGTACGACCGATCGATCGACGTGCTGGTGAGCCGCCTGCGGCAGAAGCTCGGCGATCAGGCGCGGCAATCGAAGTTCATCCAGACGATTCGAGGAGTCGGCTACAGTTTCACGGGCGCGAGCCGTGGCTGATCGGCTCTGGCCACCGCAGTCGGTCTTCGCGCGCCTCGTCGCGATCATGGTCACGCTCGCGGCGAGCCTGCTGCTGCTCGTCGCCCTCTTCTTCTGGTTCGTCGGCGGTCCTGCGAGCCACCTTCCGCGCGCCATGCAGAGTGCGCACGCGGCGCTGCTGATCATGTTGCTGCTGATCATCAGCGCGGTGGTGTTGAGCGCGCATACCGTTCTGCGGCGTTTGCTCGGGCCGCTGCGCACGCTCAGCGCCGGCGTCGAACGGCTGGGCGCGGGCGAGCTCGATGTCGTCCTTCCTGTCGAAACCCGCGACGAGTTCGGCACGCTCACGCGAGCCTTCAATCAGATGGTCGGGCGCGTGCGGGCGATGATCGCGAGCCGCGATCAGCTCCTGCTGGATGTCAGTCATGAGCTGCGCTCGCCGCTGGCGCGGATGAAGGTCGCGCTCGAGCTGCTGCCGCCTGCCCGGCAGCCTCCAGGCATGGCCGCGGATATCGCCGAGATGGAGCGAATGGTCGCCGAGCTGCTGGAGATGGAACGGCTGCGTGGCGGCGGCCTGACTCGCCACCGACACGATCTCGTATCGATCGTTCGTGTTGCTGTCGAGGCGTTCAGCGGAGTGCCGCCCGGCGTTCGGATCGTCTCCTCGCCGCCGGATCTCAGCGCCGATGTCGACGCCGCCAAGGTGAGCGCCGTGCTGCGCAATCTGCTCGAGAATGCGATCAAATACTCGGGCACGCAGAGCGCGCCTGTCGAAGTGACGGTGACGCGCGAAGCGGGATCGGCCACGGTCCGCGTGCGCGACTTCGGCCCGGGCATTCCCGAGGCCGATCGCGAGCGGGTGTTCGAGCCGTTCTTCCGCGTGGATCGATCCCGCACCAGAAGCACCGGCGGCTACGGTCTGGGCCTCAGCTTGTGCAGGCGGGTCATGGAGGCGCACGGCGGCACCATCACGCTCGAGTGTCCTGCCGCCGGCGGTGCCGTGTTCGTGCTGACGTTCTGACGTCTGCCGCCACTCACCCGCGAACCACATCCGATCCAGAGTTCCTGATCACAGCGCCGCGGACCGATCATGAGCCTTGACCGAAGATCTGAATCAGATTGCCGGCGTTGTCCTTGATGATCACGTTCGCGGGCTGATCGCCCCTTGCCGGCCAGGGGCCCATCGCGATCTCGACGCCGCGCGCTTTCAGCTCTGCCAGCGCTCGATCGAAGTTGCGGACGACGACGCCGGCCTTGAAGATGCCGTGCACGAACAGTGGATCGCCTTTGGTCGCTGGCGCCGCCGTCCGGAGCGGTCGCGCATCGTCGTGCTGCACGAGCTCGACCGTGAGCCCGCCGCCGCGCAGGACGATCACGGCCGACTTCGTCTCCTGCTGGCGCGGCTGGTTCATCACGATCTGCAGGCCGAGCTTGTCCGCGTACCAGCGCGCGCTCGCCTGGGCGTCGGACACCGACAACGCCACGAAGGCGCCGGCAGTCTGGAACAGCGGCGCACCGGCCGGCGCGGGCCCGCGCTGCGCGACGAGTGCGCCGCTCCGGCCTAGCGACAGTGCCATACACAGGATTGCAAGAGCACGAAATCTGTTCGTGATCATCGAATATCAGACTCCAGTTTCGCTTAGCGGCGACGCGACCCCCGCGGTCGTTTCGTCCGCGCGTAGACCCAGGCGAGGATGGCGACGAACGCGATCGGCCCAACCACCATCGCGTAGGCGTCGAACGACTCGCCGACGACGGCGAGCGGCGCGTCGCTGCCCGATACGGCGACGATGCCGGCAAAGGCGACGCCAAACAAGCTCTCGCCGACGATGAGACCCGTCGCCGCCAGCACGCCCATGCGTTTCGTGAACTCCGGCTGGCTGCTGCGCTCGGCCCAGTTGTCGTAGCGCCAGCCGATCAACGCGCCGATCGGCACCAGGATCGTCAGCGACATCGGCAGATAGATGCCCATGCCGACGGCGAGCGGCGGGAGCCGGTACTTCCCACCGCGGGCCAGCGCTTCGTCGATCGCGATCACGACGACGCCGATCAACGCGCCGTAGCCGATCAGATCCCAGCGGATGTTGCCGCCGAGCACGCCGGTGGCCAGCGACGAGATCAATGCCGCCTGCGGCGCCGCCAGCGCGTTCGGGCCGGCGCCGGGCATGCCCTGGAAGCCGAACGACGTGTTGAGAACGTCGAGCACCGGGCCGATCACCAGCGATCCGAAGAGTACGCCAATCACCAGCGCCGCCTGCTGCTTCCATGGCGTCGCGCCGACCAGCTGCCCGGTCTTCAGATCCTGGAGGTTGTCGTTGGAGATGGTCGCGATCGAGAAGACGATCGCGGTCGCGAACAGCGCGTACGCGGTCAGCGCCTGCGCGTCGGCCGGACGATGGCCGTAGAACAGCGACAGCAGCACCGCGGCGGCGAGCACGGCGAGGATGCCGACGCCGGAGACCGGGCTGTTCGACGCGCCGATCAGGCCCGCCATGTAGCCGCACACCGCGGCGATGATCGCGCCGATCACCAGCATGTAGATCAGCGTCGCGCCGATCACGACCGGGGCGTCGGCGGCGATCGGGCCGCTCGCCGCGAACCACCACAAGAGCGCGGCGATCGGGACGAGCGACGCGACGATCGTGCCGCCGACGATGCCGATCGGCAGGTCACGTTCGGTGAGCGCGAGCGCCTGGCCTCCGGCGCGCGCGCGCGACGCGGCCATCGCCGCGCGGATGCCGGCGACAATCGGGCCGATGATCTTGAGCAGCGTCCAGACCGCGGCGACGCCGATCGTCCCGGCGCCGATGAAACGGACCTGGCTGCGGAACACGCCGTTCACCGTCGCGGCGACGTCCGCGCCGACGCCCTGGATCGACGTCAGCACCGGCACCAGCACCGCCCACGAGATCAGCATGCCGATCAGCATGGCGATGCCGACGGTCAGGCCGACCAGATGCCCGACGCCGATCAGCGCCATCGACAGGCTCGCCGACGCGCCGCTCGCCGCGCCGCCGCCGAGGCGGAACGCCGTCGACAGCTCGCCGGCGGCGAGCCTCATCGCCGCGAGCAGCGCGTAGCCGGCCGATGCGATCGATCCGCCGATGATGGCGGCCAGGCCCCTGGCGTTCTCCTCGACGCCGCCGATCGATCCCGATCCGACCTTGAGCACTTCGGCCGCGGCGACGCCTTCCGGATAGGGCAGGTCGGATCCCGTCACCAGCGCGCGTCTGAGCGGCACCGAGAACATCACGCCCAGCGTGCCGCCGATCGCGCAGACCGCGACCGTCGTCCAGTACGGAAACCCCTGCCACCAGCCGATCATCACGAGACCCGGCAGCACGAAGATGATTGCCGCCAGCGTCCCCGCCGCCGACGCGATGGTCTGGACGATGTTGTTCTCGAGGATGTTCGACCCGCGTACGAAACGCAGCACCGCCATCGAGATGACCGCGGCCGGAATCGACGTGGCGAAGGTGATCCCGACCTTCAGCCCCAGATAGACGTTGGCGGCGGTGAACAGCAGCGTAATCAGGCCGCCGAGAAGGACGCCTCGCAGCGTCAGCTCGCGAATCATCGGCCCGATTATCCACGGCGCGGCTGGTTTTCAAAGCCGCGGCCGCCCGCGTCCGCGATCCTCGGCGCGCCGAGGACCGCGAACACGGGCGTGCCAACTGACCGGCGAACCGGCTTACTTCCGGATCTGCCCGCGGATTTCGCCGCTCGGATAGTCGCCCGGGCCCGTGTCGATCGGCGCGACGCCGTCGTTGGTATGCACGTTGGCGTAGGCGTTGCCGCTCTGGATCAGGTCGATCAGGGACGAGAGCGACTGGCCGGCGAGGGGGCCGGACAGGTTGCTCGTCGTGATGGTGCCGGTGGCCAGGACGCCGTCGTGACGACCGCGGCCGGGCGCGCCCGTGTAGAGCGTGACCACGACCGGGCCCGGCGAATCGACCGGACCTTGATGGATGTGCGACGCGACGACGTTGTCGATGTTGCTGGCAATCAGTTTGTACTCGATCGCCTGACCGTCGTGGCTGAGCTTCAGCGTCAGCTGGCCGGTGGCATTGGTGTCACGCGGCGTCGGGCGTTCGTGCTCGCCGTGCATGTGCGTCCCGAAGTTGAGCGGCACGACAATCTCGGTCGGTCCGGTGACGGACGCCGCCGTCGCCGACGGGCTGGGGGAACAGGCGGCGGTGCCGATCAAGAGCGCGGCGCCTGCCATCAAACGGGTTCTGATCACGATGACCTCCTCCTCCCGGGTCACGGGAGCGCAGCGGTATCGTCGCTCCGACGCGCGCGCCAGTCGTGAGAGAGGCGGGATAGACTCGGGGGAATTTCAGGAGAGCGGCG
>DASTCC010000236.1:0-5098 GCA_035711465.1 Vicinamibacterales bacterium | reverse complement strand
CCAGGTCATCGCCGAGACCGGTCAGCCGGCCATCCGGATCACCAACTACCTCGACGATCGCGTCCGCGACACCTCCGGCAAGCTGGTCGAAACGGCCACGCTCGGCTGGCCGCTGGTGGCGAGCGGCCGCGTGGTCGGCGTCCTGGTCGGCGTCGATCCCGGCCGGGCCCGGCGGCTTCCGTCGCTGCCGCCGGCCCTGTCCGATGCCGTCGCCCGGCTGATCGAGCCGACCGCCTATGCGCTGGCCAGCGCGATGCGGGTGGCTCGCGCCGAGGCCCTCTCGGTGACCGACGACCTGACGCAGCTCTACAACTCGCGCTACCTGAACGCGGCGCTGCGCAAGGAGACCAAGCGCGCGATCCGCAGCGGCTGGCATCTGTCGCTGCTGTTCATCGATCTCGATGGCTTCAAGCGGATCAACGACGCCCACGGCCACCTGCTCGGGAGCCGCGCGCTCATCGAGGCGGCCGAGTTAATTCTGGGTTGCGCCCGGGAGACGGACATCGTTGCACGGTTTGGCGGCGATGAGTTTGCAATTCTGCTCCCCGAGACGGCCTCGGACGGTGCACAATCAGTGGCACGGCGTGTGCGGGACCGCATCCAGCGGTCCATGTTCCTCGGGGACCGTGGTCCCGGGAACCGACTGACGGCGTCGATAGGCGTCGCCACGCTGCCTGATGTGGCCGATACAGCCGAGGGGCTGTTGCAGGCGGCCGATGCGGCTATGTACCGCGTCAAGGTCACCGGCAAGAACGGCATTCACATCGCCGGCAGTGACAGTGAGTCGACGAAGGCGCGCACCGAGGAACAGGAACTGCGTTGACGCTGCGTTCGCTCTTCTCGATCTTCTCCTCAGACCTCGCCATCGACCTCGGAACCGCTAATACCTGCGTCTACGCGCGCGGGAAGGGCATCGTCGTCAACGAACCCTCCATCGTCGCCATCAACAAGGTCACCGGACGCATCGAAGCGGTCGGCAAGGAAGCCAAGGAGATGCTCGGCCGCACGCCGGGCAACATCGTCGCGATCAAGCCGATGAAGGACGGCGTCATCGCCGACTTCGAAGTCACCGAGAAGATGCTCGCGCACTTCATCCGCAAGGCCCACAACAGGACGATGTGGGTGCGCCCCCGCATCGTCATCGGCGTGCCGTCGGAGATCACGCAGGTCGAGAAGCGCGCGGTCAAGGACAGCGCCTATCGCGCCAAGGCGAGCGAGGTCTACCTCGTCGAGGAGGCCATGGCCGCGGCCATCGGCGCCGGCATGCCGATCGAGGAAGCGTCGGGCAACATGGTCGTCGACATCGGCGGCGGCACCACTGACATCGCGGTGATCTCGCTCGCCGGCATCGTCTACAGCAAGGCGATCCGCGTTGCCGGCAACGAGATGGACGACGCGATCATCCAGTACATCAAGAAGTCGTACAACCTGCTCATCGGCGAGCGCACCGCCGAGCAGATCAAGATGGAGCTCGGCTCGGCGTTCCCGCTCGACGAGAAGATGACGATGGAGATCAAGGGCCGCCATCTGATCGAGGGCGTGCCCAAGACGATCTCGATTTCCGACGAAGAGATTCGTGAAGCCCTGGCCGAGACCGTCAACGTCATCGTCGATGCGGTCCGCGTCGCCCTCGAACGTACGCCTCCGGAGCTTTCTGCCGATATCGTGGACAGAGGCATCGTGCTCACCGGCGGAGGCGCCCTCCTGAAGAACCTGGACAAGCGGCTCCGCGAAGAGACGGGCCTGCCGGTCGCGATGGCCGAGGACCCCCTCTCGACGGTGGTGCTCGGCGCCGGCAAGATGTTGTCCAACTTCGAGTTATTGCGAAAGATCTCGCTCGATTAGAGGTCTTCGGGGCGCGGATTCCGCGTACACTTCTGTTGATGGTGCTGCCGACACCACGCCGCACTTTCTCTCTGCTCGCCGTCCTGCTCGTCGGGCACGTCCTGATCATTTCGGCCCAGGTCCAGTCCCAGGCGGGGGTGCCGGTGCTCGAGGCGACGGCGTTCGGCCTGTTTGCGCGGATTCAGCGCGGGTTGTCGGCCGTGTCGGACGCGGGGGGCAACCTCTGGACCCATTACTTCGCGCTCAGCGGCGCGGCCCGTGAGAACGACGAATTGAAGCGCAGAGTGGTCGAGCTCGAGGGCGCGGTTCAGGCGCTCGAGGCCCGGCTCAGCGAGCAGAAGGCGATCGAGCAGACGCTGGCCCTGCGCGAATCGCTGGCCGTGCCGAGCATCGCCGCGCGCGTCATCGCCGGCAGCCCGGATCCGAACTCGCTGAACGTCATGATCGATCGAGGCGCGCTCGACGGCGTCACCATGGACATGCCGGTGATTGCGGCCTCGGGCGTGGTCGGCCGGGTCATCGGCACGCCGGCGCCGCGCGCCGCCTACGTCCAACTCCTCGTGGGCAAGGGCGCCGCGGCGGGAGCGCGTCTCGAGGCGAGCGGCGCGGGCGGCATCGCCACGGGCGGCTGGTCGCAGAGCTCGCTGCTCAGGCTGGAGTACGTCTCGCACCAGGTCGAGGTGAAGACGGGCGAGCGGGTGCTCACGTCCGGACAGGACCGCATCTTTCCGCAGGGTTTCCTGATCGGCTTCATCGAGCGCGCCGATCCGCCGGGCGCCAAGCGCGAGATCTACATCCGGCCGGCCGTCGACTTCTCGCATATCGCGATGGTCCTGGTGCTGCTGACGACGCCGCCGGGGGAATCGGGACCGTGAAGATCGCCTGGGTGCTCGGCACGCTGCTCGCCGCCGTTGTCCTCCAGGCGGCCCTGGCCCGATACACCGTCGGGGGCCGCTGGGTCTTCGATCTCGTGCTCGTCGGCGTGGTCTACTGCGCGCTCCAGTGGGGCGCCGCGGCCGGCATGGCCGCCGGCACGCTCGGCGGCCTGTTTCAGGATCTGCTGTCGGGCGGTCTGGTCGGCGTGGGAGGATTTGCCAAGACGCTCGTCGGCTACGCGACCGGCGTCTTCGGCACGCAGTTCGTGCTGGCCAAGCCGCAGGTCCGGGCGGCGATCGTCGCGGCGTCGACGGTCGTGCACCGGCTGACGATCGTCGGGATGAACGCGCTCATCGATCAGTGGCAGGGCGTGCCCTGGACGCCGCTTCTGGTCGAGACGCTCCTCAACTCGATGGTCGCGCTCGTCGTCTTTCATGTGACCGAGATGCTGCCGGGCGTCGTCGAGCGCGGGCGCGCCAGCCGCCGCTCGAGTCTCAGCCGCCGGCAATGGTGAGGGTGCGCGGATGCTGACGCCTGCCGCTTACGAGGATCGCCAGAGCCTGCTCGGCCGTCTGGTCGCGGTGCGTGTCGTCTGCATCATCGCGATGGTGATGCTGGCCACCTGTTTCTGGTTCATCCAGGTCCTGCAGCACGGCAAGTTCGACACGATCGCGCAGAGCAACCACCTGCGGACGCTGCCGCTGCGCGCGCCGCGCGGCATCCTCTTCGATCGCACCGGCCGGATCCTCGTCGACAACCGGCGCGCCTGGTCGATTGCGATCGTGCGCGAGAAGACGACCAACCTGCCGCGGGCGATCGAGCTGCTCGCCCGGGTGGCGGATCTCGACGTCGAAGAGGTGAAGGCGATCGTCGAGCGCCATCGCCGCGAGCCGATGTTCCGGCCGATCACGATCGTCGAGCACGCCTCGTTCGAGCAGGTCGCGGCGGTGACGGCGCGATCGATCGAGCTGCCCGAGGTCATCGTCCAGGAAGTGCCGACGCGATCGTATCCGCCGGGCCGGATGGCGGCGCACCTGTTCGGCTACGTCGGCGAGATTCAGCCGACGCAGCTCGGCCAGAGCGGCTTCGAGGCCGTCGAGGCGGGCGCGATCGTCGGCCAGACCGGGCTCGAGCGCACCTACAACGGCCAGCTCCAGGGCGTCGACGGCAGCAAGGTGATTGTCGTCAACAGCATCGGCCGCGAAATCGAGATGGTGCGCGAGGACGAGCCGACCGAGGGGCATCGCCTGCAGCTCACCATCGACTACGACCTGCAGAGGGCGCTCGAAGACGGCTTCGAGTCGCTCGGCTTCGACGGCGCCGGTGCGGTGCTCGATCCCAACACCGGCGAAGTGCTGGCGATGACCAGCCGGCCGTCGTACGACCCGAACGTCTTCGCGTCCGGCATCGACAGCAAGACCTACCAGGCGCTCGCGACCGATCCGCGCAAGCCGCTCTTCAACAAGCTGATCAAAGGGCGCTATCCGCCCGGATCCGTCTTCAAGATCGTGATGTCGATCGCGGCGCTCTCCGAGGGCATCATCAACCCGGATCACACCGAGTACTGCAACGGCCTGACGACGGTGTACGGCCACCCGCGGCAGTGTCTCGGCCGGCACGGCCGGGTCGATCTGCGGACGGCGCTCGAGAAGTCCTGCAACATCTACTTCTATCGCCTCGGCGAGCGGCTCGACATCGACGTCATCCATCGCTACGCCGAGCAGCTCGGCCTGCACGGCGTCAGCGGCATCGATCTGCCTGGTGAGGAAGACGGTTTTGTCGGCTCGCGCGAGTGGAAGAAGAAGCTGAACGGCCAGCAGTGGTTCCCGGGCGACACCATCTCGGTCGCGATCGGCCAGGGCTACGTCGGCGTCACGCCGATCGGGCTGGCGACGATGATCGCGTCGGTGGCCAACGGCGGCACGCGGGTGACGCCGCATCTGGTGCGCGCCGAAGACCGCGGCCAGGGCTGGCAGCCGGTGCCGGCGCCGCCGTCGCAGGGCCGACTCGATCTGAAGCCCGACGTCATGAACACGATTCGCGAGGCGCTCGGGCGCGTCGTCGAGAGCGGCACGGCGATCCGCGGCCGCATCGCCGGCGTGCCGTACGCGGGCAAGACCGGCACGGCGCAGGCGAACATCTCGCTCGCCAATCGCCGGGCGCTCGGCAACCGCTACGAGACGCGCGACCACGGCTTCTTCGTGTTCTTCGCGCCGCTCGACAAGCCGCAGCTGGCCGGCGTGATCTTCGGCGAGCACGCGGAGCACGGCTCGTGGACGTCGCCCATCGCCAAGCACGTCATCGAGACGTACCTTGCCAAGCGTGACGGCCGGCCGCTGCCCGTGCTGCCGATGAAGGCCGTCGTCAATGCCGATCC
>DASTCC010000235.1:0-5241 GCA_035711465.1 Vicinamibacterales bacterium | reverse complement strand
GCGAGGCGAGCAGCCCGCTGTGGGTCACGCTCGCCGCCGCGGCCCTCGTGCTCGTGCTCGGCGGCGCGAACGTGACCAATCTGTTTCTGATCAGATCCGAGCAGCGCGCCAGAGAGGTCGGCATCTCACGGGCGCTTGGCGCGACCTCGCGTCACCTGTTCGCGACGTTGCTGGCGGAGGCCGCGCTCATCGCCGCCGCGGCCGGGACGATCGCCGTGCCGATCGCGATGTTCGCGCTCAATCTGGTCCTGGCTCGCGCGCGCGGACTGCTGCCGCGGCTCGACGCCGTGGCCATCGACGCGGCCGCGCTCGCCGGCCTGGCGCTCGTCGCCGCGCTCACGGCGCTGCTGCTCGCCGCCGCGGGGCTCTGGCGATCGCGCGGCGTGACGCTCCGCGAGACGGCGCGCGGCTCGTCGGCGGCGCCGGCCCGGACGCACGTCAGGCTGGTGCTGTCGAGTCTGCAGGTCGCACTGGCATTCGCCCTCGTCGTGACCGCGACGCTGCTCGTGCGCAGCGTCTGGAATCTGGTCCATCTCGACAAGGGCTTCAGCGCCGACCGCGCGCTGACGTTCGAGATCGCATTGCCGTACCGCGGCTACGAGACGTTCCGGAAGAATGCCGACTACCATCGGACGCTGCTCGAGCGCCTCCGGATGCTGCCGGGCGTCGAGGCGGCAGGCGCGGTGAGCGACCTGCCGCTGTCAGGCTTCACGCTCAAACGGTTTCTCGACAGCTTCGTGTTCGTCGAGCGTCCGGGACAGGCGCCGCTCGAAGTCAACGGCGTGAACTGGAAGCTCGCCACGCCGGGGTACTTCGATGCGATGCGCATCCCCGTGCTCAACGGCCGCTGGGTGCGCCCGGACGAACACTTCGACGACACGTTTCCGATCGTGGTGAGCGACGGTTTCGCCCGGCGTCATCTCGGCGCCTCGCCGCTCGGCCAACGTATCAGGCACTACGCCGATCCCCACTGGTGGACCGTCATCGGCGTCGTCGGCGACGTGCGCGACGACGGCTTGCGCGCGACGCCGGCCGACGCGGCCTACGCGCCGGTGCTCGATCAGGAGAAGGGCGCGCCATTTACGGCTGGCTCGCTGACGCACGTCGTCCGCACCAGCGTGCCGCCAGAGTCGGTCGTGCCGTCCGTGCGAGCCGCGGTCGCCGCCCTCGATAGCCGCGTCCCACTAGCCGAGATGCAGACCATGGACGCGGTCGTATCGAGGTCGATGGCGCGAGATGCGCTCGTGCTCGCGCTGGTGACGGTTGCCGCCGGTCTCGCCATCGTGATGGGAGTTGTCGGGCTCTACGGCGCGCTGGCGTATTCGATCGCGCAGCAACGTCGCGAGCTCGGCATCCGTCTGGCCCTCGGTGCGACGGCCGGCCGGCTTCGACGCGACGTCACTCGCGTGCCCGCCGTGGCGATCGTCGCCGGCGTTCTGACCGGGACGATTCTCGCCTGGCTGAGTGGCCGGCTGCTGGCCGGGCTCCTGTTCGGCGTGGAGGCGGGAGACGCGGCGACGTACGCGGCGTCAGCGACGATCCTGCTCGCGACATGCGCCGTGGCTGTCGCGCTGTCCCTGCGCGGTCTGCGCCGGGTGAGCCCGCTCGAAGCGCTGCGGAGCGAGTGAGGCTCAGCGATCGGCGTCTTCGAAGACCGCCTGCACGGCGCGGCGGCCGACCTCGAGAATCACGGACCGACGCGCGACGCCGACGCGCGTCTTGATGTCGGTGACCTTCTCGCGATCGACCTTGACGCCGCCCTGCTGAATCTTTCGTGTCGCGTCGCTCGACGACGAGGCCAGGTCCGCGGCGACGAGCAGCTTCGCGAGCGGGATCTCGGCGTCGGCGATCCTGATTGCGACCCTCGGCAGATCGGCAGCCGAGAGCTCGCCCTTCGAAAAGCGGGCCTCGAAGGCCGCCGCGGCGCGTGCGGCCGCGACGCGGCCGTGGAAATCGGCGGTGATGCGCGTGGCGAGATCGACCTTCGCCTGTTTCGGATGCAGGGCGCCGAACGCCACCCGCTCCTCGAGCGCTTTGACCTCCGCCTCGCTCGCGTCGGTGAGCAGCAGGTAGTAGCGCCACATCAGCGCGTCGCTGATCGACATCAGCTTTCCGAACATCTCGTCGGCGGGCTCGTCGACGCCGACGTAATTGCCGAGGCTCTTCGACATCTTCTCGACGCCGTCGAGTCCTTCGAGCAGCGGCGTCGTCATCACCACCTGCGCCTCGAGACCGTAGCCCGGCATGATGTCGCGTCCGACGTTGAGGTTGAAGAGCTGGTCCGTGCCGCCGAGCTCGACGTCGGCGCGGAGATGCACCGAGTCGTACGCCTGCGCGAGCGGGTAGAGGAACTCGTGGACGGCGATCGGCTTGCCCGATTCGTAGCGCTGCTTGAAGTCGCGCCGCTCGAGCATCTGCGCGACGTTGTACCGCGCGGCGAGGCGGACCAGCCCCTCGGCCCCGAGCGCGCTCAGCCAGCGGGCGTTGAAGTCGACCACCGTCCTGGCAGGGTCGAGGATCTTGAAGACCTGGCTCTTGTAGGTTTCGGCGTTGGCGGCGATCTCGTCCGGCGTCAGCGGCGGCCGCGTCTTCGAGCGCCCGGTGGGGTCGCCAATCAGGCCGGTGAAGTCGCCGATCAGGAAGATGACGCGATGGCCGAGATCCTGAAAATGCTTCATCTTCCGGAGCAGGACCGTATGGCCGAGGTGCAGGTCGGGCGCCGTCGGATCGAACCCGACCTTGACGACCAGCGGCGCGCCGGTCGAGGCCGCGCGCGCGAGCTTCGCCTTGAGCTCGCCGGCGCGGACGACATCCACGCACCCCCTGGTCAGATAAGCCAGCTGCTCGTCGATCGTCACGGCCACACAGGATAACCGTAAACGAAACCCCGGGTTCTCCCGTCTAATAATCTCGACTTTGTAGTTATTATTTTCGTATGGCTGACTGGCTTGGAGAGTTCGAGCAGCTCGTGCTGTTCGCGGTGCTGCAGCGCGACGAGGCGTACGGGGTCACGATCCGCGACGACATCGAAGAGCGGACGGGGCGCCGGGCGTCGGCCGGCGCCGTCTACACCACGCTCGAGCGGCTCGAGGCGCGCGGGCTCGTCAGTTCGCACTGGGGCGAGCCGACACCGGAGCGCGGCGGCAAGCGCAAGCGCTACTACCGGCTGAAGCCGGCCGGGCGCGAGGCGCTGGCGCGTTCGTGGCGCGCGGTCCGCGCGATGGCGCGCGGCGCGACGCCGAAGCTGGGGGAGCCGTGATGGCGGGGCCGCCGTTCGTCGCCCGCTGGTTGCTCGAGCACGCCATCGAGCCGGCCGCGGCCGAGGCGATCGCCGGCGATCTGGCTGAGGCGTACCAATTGCGGATCGCGCGCGGCGAGGCGGGTACGCGGGCGCGTCTGTGGTACTGGCGCGAAGCGCTGGTCGCGATCCTGTGGCAGTGGCGCGGCGCGCCCAGGGTCGGCGAGTCGGCGGCAGGGAGACGAACGATGTCGGACACGCTGTTCACGGAAGTCAGACAGACGCTGCGGGCGCTCCGCCGCGCCCCCGGTTTCTCGCTCGGCGCGATCGTGCCCATCGCCCTGGCCCTGGCGCTGGCGACCTCGGTCTTCGCGGTCGTGCACGCGGTGCTCATCCGCCCGCTGCCCTATCCCCGGCCCGATCGGATCGTCCACATCGGCGAGCACGACGCCGGCGATCGCGTCGGCACGATCGGCTACGCCACCACCGTCGACTTCCGCGAGAAGGCACGGTCGTTCGAGAGTTTCGTCGCGATTCGCGGCTGGAACCCGACGTTGACGTCTCCGGCGACGCTGCGGCTGAGCGGCATGCGGGTCGGCGCCGGTTACTTCTCGATGCTCGGCGTGCGGCCGGCGCTCGGCCGCGACTTCACGCCTGACGAAGACACGCCGTCGACGCGGTACGTCGTCATCCTGTCCGACGGCCTCTGGCGCCGCCAGTTCGGCGCCGATCCGAACGTCATCAACCAGACGATCGCGTTCGGCGACACGCCGTTCCGGGTGGTCGGCGTGCTGCCGGCGTCGTTCGAGCCGGTGATCTCGTCGGAGTTCTATACCGCCGCCGAGATCTGGTCGCCGCTCGGCTATGCGCTCGACGGCGATTCGTCGTGCCGCTCGTGCCGGCATCTGCACGCCGTCGCATCGCTCGTGCCGGGACTGACGCCGGAGCGCGCGCAGGACGAACTGCGCGCGATGCGCGCGGCCCTGGCGAAGGAGCATCCGCGCGACTACGGCAGCGATCAGGTCAGCGTCGAGCGCATCTCGGATCGCATCGCGGAACCGATGCGGCGTCCGCTCGCGGTGCTGATGGCGGCGGTGCTGCTGGTGCTGGCGATTGCCGGGGCCAATGCGGCGAGCCTGATGATCGCGCGCGCCGCCGACCTCGAGCACGAGCACGCGCTGCGCGCCGCGCTCGGCGCGAGCACGGGACAATTGATTCGCCAGCGCGGCATCGAAGCGCTGCTGCTGGCCGCCACCGCTGGCGCCCTCGGTCTCGCCGGCGGCAGTCTGCTGACGTCGTGGCTGCTGGCGCAGGCGCCATCGACGCTGCCGCGCGCCGACCACATCGGCGTCAACGGCAGCGTCGTCGCGTTCGTCGCCGCTGCGGTCGCGGTGTTGACGGCGATGATTGCGCTCCTGCCGGCGCTGCAGGGTTTCGCGCGGCCCGTCCAGGCGGCGTGGGCGCGCGCGCGATCCACTGACAGCCGCGGTCTGGTGCGGGCGCGCGAGGCGCTGATCGTCGCCGACGTCGCCATCGCGCTGACGCTGGCCATCGGCGCCGGGGTGATGATCCGCAGCCTCGATCGCCTGCTCGCCGTCGATCCCGGCTTCGTCGCTGCCGACGTTCACACCGTCGGGTTGTCGCTGGTCGGTCCGCGGTGGGCGACCGATCCTCCGGTGCTGGCGTTCCAGCGCGACCTCGAGACCCGCATGCGCGCGATCCCAGGCGTGCAGTCGGCCGCGATCGCCAGCCAGGTGCCGCTCGGCGGCAACTACGATCGGCGCGGCGGCTACCTCGAGGAGCGCAACACCCAGCGCGCGGAGGATGGCATCGAGTTCGAGCGTTATTCGATCTCGCCCGACTACCTGAAGGTGATGGGCATTCCGCTGCTGCGCGGCCGCGGGCTCAGCGACGCCGACCGGCCGGAGACGACGCCGGTGATGCTGATCAGCGACAGCGCGGCGCGCCAGTACTGGCCGGGGCAGGATCCGATTGGCAAGCGG
>DASTCC010000234.1:0-3044 GCA_035711465.1 Vicinamibacterales bacterium | reverse complement strand
CCGAGATCCGATCCTCGTCGCAGCCGCGCCACGCCTTCGAGATGGCGCTGGTCAAGTGGATTCATCTGCGTCAGCTGACGCCGATCGCGGACGTGATCGCCTCGCTCGGCGGCGAAGGCCGGCCGATGCCGCGGCCGGCCGCGCCGCCGGCGCCGTTACGACCGGCGCCGACGCCGATGGCTCGAAGCACTGCGGCTGCGCCACCCGCCGGAAGGCCGGCCTCACCGGCGCCGCCAACGCCCGCCGCGGGCCCGCGCCCATCGGCGCCGGCGCCAGCTCCCGCAGTCGCCGCCGATCCGGCCGCGGTCAAGTCGGCCGTGCTCGCGTCCATCCGCGAGAGCAACAAGGTGTTCTACGGGATGGTGATCGCGCAGGCGCAGAAAATCGAGGTCGAGGGCGACTCGCTCGTCTTCACGTTCGCGCCGGTCCACAAGACGCTGAGGACGCGGCTGGAAGAGAAGCGCGGCTGGATCGAGCAGCTGGCGCAGTCGGCGAGCGGCCGAAAGCTGACGCTCGCCACCCGCGAAGGCCCCCCGATCGCCGCGGCTTCCAGCGACGACGGCAGCGACGCGAAGAAGGCCGAGTTGAAGGCCCGCGCGAAAGCCGAGCCGTCGGTGCAAGCGGTGCTCGACGTCTTCGGCGGCGAAATCGAAGACGTGGAAGAAATCAAGTAAGAGCAAGGCCGTCGAAGAGCGGCCCCCTCCTCAAGACCTGATGTTAGAAGCGGGGGTCTGTCCCGTTCACGAAAGTGGGACTGACCCCGCCACATGTTAGAGAGACAGAGACACAGACCCGCCCCGCGTCAGAGCGCTGCGCTCCGTGTCAGAGCGCCCCGGCACGTGTCAGAGAGACGCCGCCACCGCCGTCGAACCCGCACCCCCAACCCGACATAGAATCAGCCCATGAACATCCAGAAGATGATGCAGCAGGCGCAGCAGATGCAGGAACGGCTGCAGAAGCAGATGGCCGAGATGCGCATCGAAGCCACCGCCGGCGGCGGCATGGTCTCCGTCGTCGTCAGCGGGCACAAACATCTGCAGTCGATCAAGATCGATCCCGAGGTCGTCTCGAAGGACGACGTCGACATGCTGCAGGACTTGATCGTCGCCGCGATCAACGACGCGCACCGCAAGGTCGACGAGGCGCTCGCCAATCAGATGCAGGGGCTCATGGGAGGCCTGAAGATCCCGGGCATGATGTGATGGCGCGTCCGGAGCCGCTGGCCGAGCTGGTCCAGGCGCTGCAGCGCCTGCCGGGCATCGGCGCGAGGAGCGCGCAGCGCCTGGCCTACCACATCCTCAAGACACCTCGCGAAGAGGTGGACGCGCTCGCCGCCGCGATGCTGTCGGTCAAGGAGCGCGTCACCTACTGCTCCAACTGCAGCAACATCACCGACGTCGATCCGTGCGTCTACTGCACCGCGCCCGAGCGCGACGGCCGCGCCATCTGCGTCGTCGAGCAGCCGGAGAACGTCGCCGCGATCGAGAAGACGCGCGGCTTCCGCGGCCGCTACCACGTGCTGATGGGCGCGATCGCGCCGCTCCAGGGCATCGGGCCGGACGATCTGAAGATCAAGAGCCTGCTCGGCCGCGTCGCCGCCGGCGGCGTGGAAGAAGTGATCCTCGCGACCAACCCGACCGTCGAAGGCGAAGCGACGGCGCTCTACCTCGCGAAGCTCCTCAAGCCCCTCGACGTCCGCGTCACCCGCATCGCCATGGGCGTGCCGGTCGGCAGCGATCTCGACTACACGGACGAGTTCACGATGTCGAAGGCGATGGAGGGACGGCGCGAGATGTGAGGAGGCTTTGCCGCGCCTCCAAGCCCCAAGCCCAGGCCTTCACGCCTTTCCCCAGAGCAGCCCCCGCCTCACCCACACCGCCAGTCCCACCGCGGCCCATGTCAGCACGCGCGCCTTGCGCACGAGGCCCATCGCGGTGCCGATGCCGGTCGCCAGTCCGATGCTCGAGGCCACCGACTCCGAGGTGATCTCGTCCACGCCGGCGCGCATCGGCACGAAGCGGAAGACGACGTTGACGATGCGGTTGGCGGTGTCGAGGATGAAAGCGGCGAGAGCGTCGGCGGCGCCGGCGAGGAGCCAGAGCGTCAGCCACGTCTCCACGAAGCTGAGGACGTGGAAGCCGACCTGCGCGGCCAGCGCCGTGGTCAGGCGGCCGCTCGATCCGGCCGAACCGTAGGTCAGCGCTTCGAACTGCTTGACGCGATCGGCCCACTTCGCGACGCCGGCGATCGGCACGCGGCGGACGATCTCGCTGGCGATCGCCGGGCGCGCGACCGCCATCCAGCCGGCGCCGGCCAGGATCACCGCCATCAGCGCCAGCGCGCCGACGCCGGACCAGACCACCGGCTCGGGCAGGTGGCCCTGGAAGGCGTAGAGCAGCGCCGCGGTACCTATGAGGATGTAGACCGCGACCGACACGCTGTAGAAGAAGTTCTCCGCCGTCAGTGCGGCGAAGGCGCGGGCGGTGCCGACGTCGCGGCCGATGTAAGCCGCCTTGGCCGGCTCGCTGATCAGCAGATTCAGAAACGACAGGTTGCCGATCGCGTCGCCGCCCATCGTCGCCGCCAGCGTGCGGCCGAGCGGCGCGGCGTTGCCCATCAGGGCGCGCCAGGCGATCGAGCGGAGCAGCAGCCGGCCGAACGACAGCCCGAGGATCGCGACGAACCACCAGCCGACCTGCGAGAGCCGATCGGCGATCGCAGCGGGACCGGCGGCGCGAATCTGCCAGACGAGAAGCGCGACACCGGCGATCGCCGCGACGAGGCCGACGACGGTGCGGCGGCGTGGAGCCACGGGAGAGAAGCATATAATCTTCCCGATGCTTCCCGGTTCGTACGCGCTGCCTGCCGCGGTCCTGCTCGCGGTCGGCGGATTCCTCGCGTGCTTCGTCGGCTTTCGCCTCTTCCGGCTCGTCCTCGGCATCTACGGATTTCTGATCGGCGCGTTCCTGAGCACGTCGATCACCGGCGCCCACGACGCGTGGACGCTGACGACGGCGATCATGATCGGCGGCATCACCGGCGCG
>DASTCC010000233.1:0-11059 GCA_035711465.1 Vicinamibacterales bacterium | reverse complement strand
ATCACCCGCGTGCGGCCGCTCGTGCCAGCGACGAGCCGGCCGGCGTGGCCGATGACCCGGGAGGCCGGCCAGTGCGGGATGTCGCCGTACGGCACCTCGATGCGATCCGCGAGCGTGTCGCCGAACGCGCCAAGTCCGGTGCCGAGGACGACGGCGACGGCGGCGGGCGTGCCGATCCGGCCGCGGATGACCGCGGCGGCTTCCTCGACGCGGGCGAAGTAGGACTGATCCACAGTGGCCGACCTCTAGAGGAGCATCGCGGCGATGCACGCCGACACGAAGTTCGCGAGCGTGCCCGCGAGCATGGCGCGCATCCCGAGCCGCGCCAGATCGTGACGCCGCTCCGGCACCAGCGCGCCGATGCCGCCGATCTGGATGCCGATCGACGCGAAGTTGGCAAAGCCGCAGAGCGCGAACGTGGCGACGGTGAACGAGCGCGGATCGAGCGTGTCCTTCATCGGCCCGAGCTGGGCGAAGGCGATGAACTCGTTCAACACCATCCGCGTGCCGAGCAGGTTGCCGACGATGCCGGCGTCGCGCCACGGGACGCCGAGCGACCAGGCGATCGGCGCGAAGATCCAGCCGAGCACCATCTGCAGGCTGAACTCCGGATGGCCGAACCAGCTGCCGATGCCGCCGAGAATGGCGTTGGTGAGCGCCACCAGCGCCATGAAGGAAATCAGCATCGCGACCACGTTGATCGCGAGATGGAGCCCCTCGGTGGTGCCGCGGCCCGCCGCGTCGATGACGTTGACATCGTTCTTGGGCACCGCCAGCTTGACGACCCCCAGCGTCTCCGGCGCGTCGGTCTCGGGGACGAACATCTTGGCCATCATCAGCGTGCCCGGCGCAGTCATGATCACCGCGGTCAGCAGGTGCTTGGGCTCGATGCCGAAGGCAATGTAGGCGGCCATGATCCCGCCGGAGATGTGCGCCATCCCCGACGTCATCACCGTCATCAGCTCGGACTGCGTCATCTTCGGCAGGTACGGGCGGATCGTCAGCGGCGCCTCGGTCTGGCCCATGAAGATGCTGGCGGCGACGTTGAGCGACTCGGCGCCGCTCGCGCCCATCACCCGGTTCATCACCAGCGCGAACAGGCGCACGACGACCTGCATGATCCCGAAGTAGTAGAGGATCGCGAACAGCGCGGCGATGAAGATGATCGTCGGGGCGATCTGGAACGCGAAGATGACGCCGTACTGCGCGCCCTCAGGGCCGAGCACGGTGTTCACCATCCGCGCCCATACCGGCTGATTGCCGAGCGCGCCGAACACCAGACTGGATCCGACCGCGGCGAAGTCGAGCAGCTTGCGGATCTGTTCGCCGAGATAGGCAAAGACCTGCTGCCCCGCCGTGGTCTTCAGGACGATGAGCGCGAACAGGAACTGCAGGCCGAAGCCCCAGGCGATCGTGCGCGCGCGAATGGCCCGCCGATCGGTGGAGAGCGCGTAGGCGATGGCGCCAATCACCAACAACCCGATCAACGGCTGCAGCTGACTCATCAACCCTCCAGGCTCATCGCCAGGGCCCGCGCCGCGTCCATTCGCTCGATGATCACGGGACTCGCCGCCGGCGGCCGGTCGCCGATGCCGACGGCGTCATCGATCAGCCCGCGCGCGGCAGCGACGCGGCCGGGATCGTCACAGCGCAGGCGAAGGACGGCGTCCCCCGCGCGCACCGGCGTGCCGACCGGCGCGTCGACGTCGATGCCGACGCCATGGTCGACGGCGGCGTCGGCGCGGTCGCGGCCGGCGCCGAGCGCCACCGACGCGCGGCCGACGAGCTCCGCGTCGAGACGATCGACGACGCCGTCGCGCGGCGCCGCCCAGACGGCGACGGTGCGCGCCTGCGGCAGGAGGCTGTAATCATCGACGACGCGCGGGTCGCCGCCCTGAGCGGCGATCACGTCGCGGAACTTCTCGAGCGCGGCGCCGCTCGCGAGCGCGGCCCGCACCTGGCGCTCGGCGCCGGCGGCGTCGGCAGCGACGCCCGACAAGCGCAACAGCCAGCCGGCGAGCTCGACCGAGAGCGCCTCGACGTCCGCGGGGCCGCGGCCCTTCAGCGTCTCGATCGCCTCGATCACTTCCGAGGCGTTGCCGACGGCGCGGCCGAGCGGCGCGTCCATCGCGGTCAGCACCGCTTCGGTGCGGACGCCGTTCCCCTCGGCGATGCGGATCAGCCACGCCGCCAGCGTGCGCGCGTCGTCGAGCGTCTTCATGAACGCGCCGCGCCCGACCTTGACGTCGAGGACCAGACCGGCGATGCCTTCCGCGATCTTCTTGCTCAGGATCGAGGCGCAGATGAGCGGGATGCTCTCGACGGTGGCGGTGACGTCTCGCAGCGCGTACAGCTTGCGATCGGCCGGCGCGATCTCGCTCGTCTGACCGATGAGCACGCAGCCGGTCTTGCCGAGCACGGCGCGCATCTCGGCGACCGACAGGCCGGTGCGGAATCCCGGAATCGATTCAAGCTTGTCGAGCGTGCCGCCGGTGTGGCCGAGGCCGCGGCCGGACATCATCGGCACGATGACGCCGCAGGCGGCGGCCAGCGGCGCGAGGATCAGCGAGGTCTTGTCGCCGACGCCGCCGGTCGAGTGCTTGTCGACCGGGACGCCGCCGAGATCGGACAGATCGAGCCGCTGGCCCGACCGCACCATCGCGTCGGTGAGCGCGACGGCTTCGTCGAGCGACATGCCGCGCACGGCGATCGCCATCAGCATCGCCGCTGCCTGGTAGTCGGGCCACGATCCGCTGGTGACGCCGGAAACGAAGGCGCGGATGGCGTCCGGATCGAGCGAGGCACCATCTCGCTTGTGCCGGATGAGATCCACCGCCCGCATGCGGGGGCAAGTATAGTGGGAAACCGTGAGCGATACGGCTCGCCTCCTCCTGACCGCTGCCGTGCTCAGCGGCCTCAGCATCGGCTTGTTCTCGTGGCGCTTGTCGCGGATCGATCCGACACAACCCGAACGGCTGATCGGCGAGCTGCGGCTCTCCCAGATCGCCGCGGTGCTGCTCGCGACGATGGGGGCGATGCCGGCGGGCCTGGCGCTCGCCGCCGGACCGGCGCCGGGCGCGAACTTCGATGCGGCGATCGGCATCGCGTTCATCGTCCTCGCCGGGTTTCTGCTCTTCCGTCATCCGCGCGAGGCGCTGCTCATCGCCTTCGGCGGCTTCCTGACGCACGCGTTCGTGGACCTCGCCCACCGGCCGGGCCTGCTGTCGCCAGAGGTCGTACCTCGCTGGTACGCGGTCGCGTGTGCGACGTACGGACTCTACCTGGCCGCCGTATGCTACTGGGCGCGGAGGCACTGATCGATGACGAACCGAACATGGGCGCCTTGGATGGCGGCGGTCTTCACCCTCGGGGCGGGCTCGGCGTTGCTGGCCGGGACGCCCGTGCCCCAGGCGCCGCAGACGGGCGGTCCGCCGCGGTTGATCGTCGTCCTCGTGAGCGATCAGTTCCGCGCCGATTACGTGACCCGGTACAGCAAGCAGTGGACCAAAGGACTGCGCCGGCTGCTCGACCAGGGCGCCGTGTTCACCGAAGCGGCGTATCCCTTCTTCGTCACCAAGACGTGCGCCGGCCATTCGACGATCGGCACCGGCCGCTTCCCGGCCTCGCACGGGATGATCGACAACTCCTGGTACGACCGGGCGACGCGCCGCAGCCGGGTGTGCACGGACGATCCGTCGGCCACGGCCGTGCCCTTTGCCGGCGGCGCCGCGCGCGAGCGTCACGGCGTCTCTCAGATGCAGGGCTGGACGCTCGCCGATGAGGTCCGCCGGCACACCAACGATCGCTCTCGCGTCGTCACGCTCTCACTCAAGCCGCGGTCCGCGATCGGCCTCGCCGGCCGTCCCGGCCCGGGCGTGATGGCGATCTGGAAGGAAGACAACGGCCCATGGTCGACGTCGACGGTGTACGCGCAGACGCCGTGGCCGGACGTCGACGACTTCGTCAAGGCCCATCCGGTTGCCGACGCGTTCGGCACGACGTGGGATCGGATGCTGCCGGTGGCCAGCTACCTGAACGACGACGACGGTCCCGGTGAAGGCGCACGGGCCGTGTTCCCGTACCGGCTCGTCGGCAACAACAACATTCCCGACTCGACGTTCCAGGAGGCCTGGGAGAAGTCGCCGCTGAGCAACGCCTACCTTGGCGAGATGGCGAAGATGCTCGTCGAGCGTCAGGCGCTCGGTCAGCGCGATACGACGGACTTCCTCGGCGTCAGCTTCTCGGCGCTCGATCTCGTCGGCCACACCACCGGGCCGCGCAGTCACGAGGTCCAGGACGTGATGGTACAGCTCGACGTCGTCATCGGCGACCTGCTCGCGACGCTCGATCGATTGGTCGGCAAAGACCGCTATGTCGTCGCGTTCAGCTCGGATCACGGCGTGCCGGATCTGCCGGAGCAGATCACCGCCGACGGCGGCGAGGCCGGCCGCATCCGCACCGCCGCCATCCGCGACGCGATCGAGACCGCGCTCGATCGGCTGATCGACGACGCCACGTGGATCGCGAACATCACGACGCCGTACATCTACTTCGCCGTCGATCGCAACGAGCGCGTCGAGACGGCGGCCGGCGGCCGCGACGCGGTGACGCGCGCGATCCTGTCGGTGCCGGGCATCGAGCGCGTCGTCTGGCCGAACGAGATCCGCGCCGCCGACGGCCGCGACCCGCTGCTGCTGGCGCTGCGGCGCAGCTACTTCGACGGCCGCAGCGGCGACGTCGCGTTCGTGATCAAGCGCAACTGGGTGCCGCAGGCCACCGGCACGACCCACGGATCGCCTTACGACTACGACCAGCGCGTGCCGCTCATCATCGCCGGCCCGGGGATCACGGCCGGCTCCTACAAGAACGCCGCGACGCCCGCGGACATTGCTCCCACGCTCGCGCACCTCGCCGGCGTGCCGATGACGCAGACGGATGGGCGGGTGTTGCGCGAAGCGCTGACGCGTCCGCCGCGTTGATGCGGGCCACATTCGAGCAACGCGTCCTCCGCGTCGTCAGCCGTATCCCGGTCGGGCGCGTGGCGACGTACGGGGACGTGGCGGCGATGGCCGGCCGGCCCGGAGCGGCGCGCGCCGTCGGCAACATCATGAGCCGCGCGTCGCGCCCGGGCCTCCCGTATCATCGAGTCATCGCCGCCGGCGGCCGCCTCGGCGGCTATGGCGGCGCGTCGGGACTCAAGGCCGGGCTCCTGGCGGCCGAGGGCGTGGCCGTTCGCCGGCAGCGGGTCGTCGACTTCGCGCGGGTGGTTTGGCCCGGCCGGCCGCGCCGGTAGCGACGGCCACGGAACCGATGGTCGTCAGCGAACGTTTACCCTACGAAACGTCGATGCAGGCCAATCGTGCACGGTCTTTCACCCCCCGAATCGCTGCGGCAACGCCCGGCTGCCGGACCGCCGTCTAAGCAGATGAACGAGGCTGTGCGGCACGCCGATCTCGCACTGGCCGAGCGGTGCCGAAGCAACAGCCCGGGCGCGTTCGAGGAGCTGTACCGGACCCACTCGCCGCGATTGTTCGGGCTCGCCTGCCGTCTGGTGGGTCGGACCGAGGCTGAAGATCTCCTCCAGGAGATCTTTCTGACCGCCCATCGAAAGCTCGGACTCTACAAAGGCGAGTCGGCGCTGGGAACGTGGCTGTTCCGAATGGCGACGAATCTGTGCCTGGACTACCTGCGCAGCAAGAGCGCGCGGTTCGCCCAGGTCAGCGATCCGATCGACGACGAGCCGGACGGCAACACCGCGAGCAGCGGAGCGATTCTCGGCGTCGTAGATCGTCTAGACCTCGAACGCGCCCTGGCGACGCTGCCGCCGGGGTGCCGGACGGTGTTCGTGCTCCACGACGTGGAGGGTTTCGAGCACCGCGAGATCGCCGGGTTGCTGGGCATCTCGGACGGCACCTCGAAGTCGCAGCTGCACAAGGCGCGGATGCGCCTGCGCGGCGTGCTGGCAGCGAAGCGGGATTGACCGCGTTCGACGCGAAGCGGGATGAACGATGACGCGATGTGACGACCTCCGCCCACGCTTGAGCCTGCTCGCCGATGCCGACCTCGGCCCGGCCGACGAGGCGGAGCTCCGCGCGCACCTCGCGACCTGCGACGCCTGTGCAGGACTGCTCCACGACCTGCAGCGCGTGCGCGATGCCGGGCGGTCGCTCGGCCCGATGCAGCCGCCCGATCACATCTGGCTCGAAGTCGCCGGTCAGGTGCGGCTCGAGGCGCCCGCCGCGCTCGCGGCGACGTCGTCGCGCGACCGCGGCGCGCTCAAGCAGTGGATCAGCCTCGCCGCGGCCATCGTCGTCGTCACGCTCGGCGCCTATGCGGTCTCTCAATTCACCGCCCCGCCGGCCGAAGAGCCGGCGGCGACGACGACCGCCAGCGCCGGCGTCGCGCCCGGCGTCGAGGCCGTGGTCGAACAGCTCAGCGCCGCGCTCGAGAAGGCGATTACCGATCTGCAGACCCTGGCGAAGGACAACGCCCGGCCGGAGGAGGCGCAGGTCGCCTCGGCGCTGCTGAACAACCTGGCCGTGGTCGATCAGGCGATCGCGGAAAGCCGGACGGCGCTGGCGCAGGATCCGACCAGCGGGCCGGCCCGCGACAGTCTCCTCGAGGCGCTGCGGCGCAAGGTCGGCGTGCTGCAGGCGACGATGGTCCTGATCAACGACATGCGTCTGGGCGATGCCGAAGGCGCCGCGCAGTCGGCGGCGGGCATCAGCAAGAAGTCGTCCTGACCCATCAAGGAGCCCCGCACGTGATGAGCCCCCGCACGCGGACGACGTCGCTGGTATGTCTGGCGCTGGCAGGTCTGCCGGCGATCGCCGCGGCGCAGGACGTGCGCGTCGAGATCCGGGTGCCGGTCGAGATCGTCGCCGAGTTGCGTGCCGCCGCGCACGTCGTCGAGCGCGAGATCCGGCGTGAGACCGCGGCGGCGTTCCGGGACGTGATGACCGAGCTCAATCGCGTCACCCGGACCGATGCCTTCGCGACCGGGCAGAATCGCAACTTCCGAGCGCAACAAACCGCGCGCGAGACGCACACGCTGGCGCTCGGCGCCAACGGCCAACTCGAGCTCAAGAACATCTCGGGCGACATCACGGTGACGGCCGGCAGCGGCACCCGCGCCTCGATCGAGATCATCCGCACCTCGCACGGCCGGACCAGCGAGGACGCACAGCGCGGCCTCGATCGCGTGAAGGCCGTCGTCACCGAACGCGGCAACCGCGCCGTGGTGGAGACGCAGTACCCCAACGAGCGTCAGCCGGGGTACTCGGTCGACGTCGACTACCAGGTGACGGCGCCGGCCGGCACCGCACTGGTCATCACCTCGATCTCCGGCGACGTCCGCGTCACCGGCATCAGCGGCGCGACATCCGTCGAAGTCATCAGCGGCGATGTCTCGCTGCAGGACGTGACCCGCTTGAGCAGCGCCAAGAGCGCGTCGGGCGACATCGTGCTCACCAACGTCGGCAGCGACGGATCGCTCGAGGCCGGCACGATGAGCGGCGACGTCACCATCCGCGGCCTCAAGGCCGACCGCGTGTCGATCGACAGCATCGTCGGCGACGTGCTCGCGAGCGGCGTCGCCAGCGCGGCGGCGTCGCTCAAGTCGACGTCGGGCGACATCACCTTCGACGGCACGCTCTGCCGCAACGGCCGCTACGAGTTCCAGAGCAACAGCGGCACGCTGCGCCTCACCTTCGCGGGCGACACAGGATTCGACCTCCAGGCGACGACCTACTCGGGCTCGATTCGTCCCGACGCGGCGATGAATCTGAAGGTCACCAACCAGAGCCGGCGCGCCATGCGCGCGACGTTCGGCGACGGCGGCGCCACCGTCGTGGCGACGACGTTCAGCGGCTCGGTCATCCTCGCCAGAAAATAAAACAGGGCGCCTGTTGGCGCCCTGTTCAGTCCCGACGCGCGGCTGGTGGGGCGCTACTTGGCCACCGCCAGGTGCACCAGGTAGTTCGTGCCACCGCGGTTTACCCAGACACGGACGTACTCTTCGCCCTTGAGCAGCTCGACCTGCGCGGCGCCGGCGGCCGGACGCTTGCCCTTGACGACGCTCTTGGCTTCCTCACCGGTGAGCACCGTCGCTACTTCCTTGCCCTTCACCTGGCCGCCCTGGACGAACTCGACCCACCTGGACTCAGCCGGCGTCTGGCCGACCACCGCCGAGGGCGACTCGTTCGTCAGGCGAATCGTATACGTCCCTGCCGCCAGCGGTTGGCCATTGGCAACGACCGCGCGGGGGAGACGCGCGGAGCCGAGCGACGTCGTACCGGTTTGCGCGAACGCGGCAGTGCCGGCGAACGCGGCGATCAGCGCCACCACGAGTAGATGCGCGACCAGCGGTCTTCGAAGCATGCGGACCTCCACTAATCCAGAACGCCACTCGTCCTGACGCACGACTCGCCCGGCTGCACCCATGCGGGCGCGCCTGACCCTGCGTCACCACAAGCAGTTCCGTGGCTTGATTATATCGCCATCAGATCGAACTGCTCGTGGTGCAATTGATCGTCGGACCGGACGGTCACCGGGCGGCCGACCGCGCCCTCGAGCTCGCGGAAGACGCTGCGGCTCTCGTCGCGCAGCGCCCGCGCGATCTCCGGGTTGACCCGCAGCACCAGGCTGTAGCCGTCCAGGTCGCCGCTCACTTTCTTCACTTCCGTGAGGATGTCGTAGCAGATCGTCGCGCTCGTCTTGATTGTCCCGGTGCCCGAGCAATACGGGCAGGGCTCCGTCAGCTGACGCTCGAGGCTGCTCTTCACCCGCTTACGGGTGACGATGATCAGCCCGAAGTCCGAGACCTGCACCGACTTCGAGGGGGCGCGGTCCTTGCGCAGTTCCTGCTCGACGGCCTGTGCGACCTTCTGGCGGTTCTTCTTCTCCTCCATGTCGATGAAGTCGAGGACGATGATGCCGCCGAGGTCGCGGAGCCGGATCTGCCGGATGATCTCCTTCGCGGCCTCGAGGTTGGTCTTGACGATGGTGTCCTCGAGCCGGCCGGCCGACTTCTTGCCGACGTAGCGGCCGGTGTTGACGTCGATGGCGACCAGCGCTTCGGTCTGGTTGATGACGATGTAGCCGCCCGACTTCAGCCAGACCTTGCTGCGCAGCGCCTTGTCGATCTCGCCCTGGACGCCGTACTCGTCGAAGATCGGATAGTCCTTGGTGTAGTGCTTCACCCGGCCGAGCATGCTCGGCATGATCCGGCCGATGAACGTCGACACGCGGCGGTACTCGGCCTCGTCGTCGATGCGGATGGCCGTGAACTGCTCGGTGAGGAAGTCACGCAGCAGCTTGGTGACGAGACTCTCTTCGCGGAAGAGCACGGCCGGCGTCCGCTCGGACTCCCGACGCCGCTGCATCTCGTTCCAGACCTGCTGGAAATAGGTCAGGTCGGTCAGCAGATCCTCTTCGGAGCGGTTCGAGGCCGCGGTGCGGATGATGACGCCGCCGGGCAGGCCCGACTGCTCGCGGAACTTCTGGACGATGCCGCGCAGCCGGCGGCGCTCCTCGCGCGCGTCGATCTTCCGCGACACGCCGATGTGGTCGACCGTCGGCATGTAGACCAGGAAACGCCCGGGCAGGCTGAGGTGCGAGGTGATGCGCGCGCCCTTCGTGCCGAGCGGCTCCTTGACGACCTGGACGACGATCTCCTGCCCTTCCTTCAGCAGGTCTTCGATCTTGGCGTTGGGCGGCTGGCGCTCGCGATCGCGCGGCTTCTTGGTCTCCTGGCGCGGCGCGGCGCCCGCGGCCGCGGCGTCGCCGTTCGCCTCCGCCGGCGCTTCGCCGCCCGCCGTCGGCTCCACGGCCGGCTCCGGAAGGGCATCGACGTCGTCGTCCTCGTCTTCGAGGGCTTCCTCGGTCGGGCTGATGACGTCCGAGACGTACAGGAACGCATCGCGTTCGAGTCCGATATCGACGAACGCCGACTGCATGCCGGGCAGGACCTTCGAGACGCGGCCCTTGTAGACGTTACCGACGACGCCGCGCGAGTGCTCCCGTTCGATGAAGATTTCTACGACTTGATCGTCCTCGATGATCGCGACCCGTGTCTCGTGGGGCGTCGAGGAGATGATCATCTCCTTGGTCATGCCGATAGCTCCAGGAGGTCGCGGGCGCGGTGATCCACGGCAGCGGCATCAGCGGCGATCCTCCTAATTCGTGAAACGCCGCATCCGCACGTTGAGGATGAGGCCGAAACCGGCGAACGTCGCAATCAGCGACGACCCGCCATAACTCATGAGCGGCAGGGTCAACCCTTTGACCGGGGCCAGCCCCGCCGACATGGTGATGTTGTACAACACCTGAAAGGTGAACCCCGAGAGGATCGCGACGACCAGGAAGGCGCCGACCCGGTCGCGCGCCATGCTGGCGGCGTCCAGGCTCCTGATCATCACGAACAGATAGAGCGCCAGCGCGACGAGCACGCCGACGAAGCCGTACTCCTCCGCGTAGGCCGAGAACACGAAGTCGTTGAACGCGACCGGCAGGAAGCCGTAGCCGGCCTGGGTGCCCTGGCCGAAGCCCTTGCCGAGCAGGCCGCCCGAGCCGACGGTGATCTTCGCCTGGATCTGCTGGTAGCCGGCGCCTCTCGGATCCTTGGCCGGGTCGAGGAAGGTCTCGATGCGGCCCTTCTGGTAGTCCTCGAGGCCGTAGGTCCAGATGATCGGCGAGAGCATCGCGACGACGAGGGCCGTGATCATCAGCCACTTGGTCCGCAGGCCGGCGACGAAGATGACGCCGAGGTAGACCGGCACGAGCGTCGCCGCCGTGCCGAGATCGGGCTGGCGCAGAATCAGCAGGGCGAGAATGCCGAGGAAGAGCGCGCCGACGGCCAGATCGCCCATCGAGCGCGCGTTGCGCCGCGCGCCGCCGTAGTACATCGCCAGCACCAGCGCCAGCGTGATGCGGCCGAACTCCGACGGCTGCAGCGAGAAGCCGCCGAGCGAGAACCACCGCCGCGAGCCGTTGCGGACGACGCCGATGTACGAGACCAGGACGAGCGCGAGTACCAGCGCGATGTAAAAGAGGATCGATC
>DASTCC010000232.1:0-2776 GCA_035711465.1 Vicinamibacterales bacterium | reverse complement strand
GTCGCCGGCGAGCGCGTGACGGTCGCCGGCGAGGAGTCGGCGGCGCGCGTCACCGCCGCGGGCGACGGACGCTGGCGTGTCGCCGAGCCGGAGGCCGAGGTCACTGGCCTCGCCCTCCGGCACGGCGACGTCGTCTGGGTCAGCGTCGACGGACACACGTTCGAGTTCCGCGTCCGCGCCGGCGCGCGCCGCGGGCGCGCCAGCGCGCGCGACGCCGATGCGCTCGCGGCGCCGATGCCGGCCACGGTCGTTCGCATCGCCGTCAAACCCGGCGACGCGGTCACGCAGGGCGACGTCCTGATCGCGCTCGAGGCGATGAAGATGGAGATGCCGATTCGCGCGCCCCGCGACGGCGTCGTCGCCTCGATCGACTGCCGCGAAGGCGAGCTCGTCCAGCCCGGCGTGCCGCTGATGCAGATCACGTAGAGTGGGATCGACGCGGCGATGCTGATCCACGAAGTCGGGCCACGCGACGGTCTGCAGAACGAACCGGCGCCGGTCTCGACCGCCGACAAGATCGCCTTCGTCGATCGGCTCTCGGCATCCGGCCTGCGATCGATCGAGGTCACCGCGTTCGTCAGCCCGAAGTGGGTGCCGCAGATGGCCGACGCCGCCGAGGTGCTCGCCGGCATCAGCCGGCGTCCGGGCGTCCGCTACTCGGCGCTGGTGCCGAACCTGCGCGGCCTGGAGCGCGCCATCGCCTCAGGGGTGAGCGACGTCGCCGTGTTCGCCGCCGCCTCCGAGACCTTCAGCCAGCGCAACATCAACCAGTCGATCGACGAGTCGTTCGAGACCTACCGCGCGGTGACCGAGGCCGCGACCGCGGCCGGGCTGCGCGTCCGTGGATATCTGTCGACGTCGTTCGGATGTCCCTACGAAGGCGCCGTCCCCGTCGAGCGCGTCGTCGCATTGACGCGGCAGCTGCTCGACATCGGCGTCTACGAAGTCGCGGTCAGCGACACAATCGGCATCGCGCATCCCGGCCAGGTGCGCGAGGTGCTGACCGCGCTCGTCGCGGCGATCCCGCCGTCGCAGATCGCCCTCCATTTCCACGACACCCGCGGGATGGCCGTCGCCAACGTCCTCGCCGCCCTGGACTTCGGCATCACCACCTTCGACGGGTCCGCCGGCGGCCTCGGCGGCTGCCCGTTCGCCCCCGGGGCCAAGGGCAACGTCGCGACGGAACAGCTGATCTACCTCCTCGACGGCCTGGGCCACAACACCGGCGTCAATCGCGAACAGGTCGCGGAGGCGGCGCGGCCGCTCAAAGGCTCGGGACTTTGACCTACTGCCTCGGGGCTCGGGACTCGAGGCTCGAGGCCTGGAAGTGCGGCTCGGGGCTCGGGGTGCGGTACATTTCGCAGGTCCGCGTTGGATTCGATTGATCAGTGCGGTATGACCAATCGAATCCGAGTTGACTAGCGGCAGTGCGTTCCGCGGCACCCGTCCGCACCCGACGGCGCCGACAGCAGACGTTTCTCGAATCAGCAGCCGCCCCGCCTACGCCGGTCCCGAGCCTGCTCGTCCAAGCCCCGAGCCTCGAGCCCCGAGTCCCGAGCCAGCCCGTAAGAGCCCCGAGCCCGACCCAGCCCAAAGGCCCAATCGAGCCACCAAACCAGATGCACCCACTCATCGTCCAATTGCCAGCATGATTTCGTATATTTTGCTAACCTGCTGCCATGCCGCGTGAAGGACTCGGAGACATCGAACATTTCGTGCTGGTCGCCCTGCTTCGCCTGGGCGGCGAGAGCTACGGCGTGCCCATTCTCGAGGAGATCGCGATGCGCACGGGCCGTGAGGTCTCGCGGCCGGCGGTCTACATCGCGTTGCGGCGCCTCGAGACGAAGGGACTGCTGACGTCGCGCCTGGGCGAGGCCACCGCCGAGCGTGGCGGCCGCGCCAAGCGCTATTTCAGGATCACCAAAGCCGGCGCGCGGCAGCTCGAGGACGCGCGCGTCGCTTTCACCCGGATGTGGCGGGACGTCGAGCATCTCGCCCGACGGTCGTCGAAATGATCGCGCCGCCACGCCTCGCCTCGCAGCTGCTCGAGCGCCGGCTGCATCCTGACGAACGCGACGAGCTCCTCGGCGATCTCGACGAGCAGCATCGCGCCCGCGTGCTGCGCGACGGCGCCAGCGCCGCGTCGCGCTGGTACTGGCGTCAGGCCCTCGCCCTCGCCTGGGGCTTCGCCGTGCGCCGCCGCGACGTCGTCTCGACCAGCCACGAGCGCGTGCGGGGCGCCTGGGCGCTCGGCACGTTCGCGCACGACTGGCGGATCGCGGGCCGGAGCCTGCGCCATTCGCCCGCCTTCGCGCTCGTCGCGTTTGTGACCCTGACCTTCGGGATCGGCCTGTCGACGGCGGTGTTCTCGCTCGTGGACGGCATTCTGCTCAGCCCGCTCCCCTACCGCGACGGCGATCGGCTGGTCCGGCTCGCCGAGCATGGACCGCCGCAGTCGAGCATGCGCAACATGAGTCCGAGCCTGGATGGCCGGGCCCGATCCATGCTGACCGATACGACCATCGGCGTCTGGTCGGCGACCACCGGGACGCTCGACGCGTTCGTGCCCGCCTCGATCGGCGGCGTCAACGTCACGACGGCCGCGGGCACCGAACAGGTGCAGATCGCCAGCGTCGGCGGCCAGTTCTTCGAAGCGCTCTCGATCGCGCCGATCGCCGGCCGGCTCCTCCACCGCGGCGACGACGATCCGAGTGCGCCGCTGGTGGCGGTGATCACGAAGGCGTTCGGCGATCGCATGTTCACCGATGCCGCGGCC
>DASTCC010000231.1:0-7235 GCA_035711465.1 Vicinamibacterales bacterium | reverse complement strand
GGGCTGAGCGCGTCGAGCCGGCCGGCGAGCTGCGCCGCGCGCGCCGCCGCGGCGGCCTGGCGTGCGGTCGCGAGCGCCCGCAGCCGCGCGTCGGCCCGGACGACGCGGGTCCGCATCTCGGCGGTGATCTGCCGGACGTCGCGGCGCTCGAGCCGGCGGCGCAGCGTCTCGAGGCGCTGATGCAGCCGCGCCGCGCGCCCGAGAATGCCGCGCTGCAGGCGCAGCCGCAGCTCCTCGCGATCGCGGTCGCGCATGGCGATCCGCACCGGCCAGTGCGTCAGGCGCAGCCGCAATCGATCGGCGCGCTGATGCCACCCGGCCGCGGCGTGCCGCATCGCCCGGTGCAACCGATCGTGCGCGCGATCGATTCTCGTGCAGAAGTGATCGGCGCGTTCGACGACCAGCTCGGCGGCGTTCGACGGCGTCGCCGCGCGGACGTCGGCGACGAAGTCGGCAATCGTGAAATCGACCTCGTGGCCGACCGCCGAGATCACCGGCACCGGGCAGCGCGCGATCGCGCGCGCCAGCGACTCGTCGTTGAACGCCCAGAGATCCTCGACCGAGCCGCCGCCGCGGCCGATGATGACCACGTCGACGTCGGGCACTCGCGCAATCGCGGCCAGGGCGCGCACCAGATCGCGCGGCGCGTCGTCGCCCTGCACGCGGGCGTTGCGAATTACGACCTGCGCGGTCGGATGGCGCCGCGTCAACACGCGCAGGATGTCGCGCAGCGCCGCGCCATCGAGCGACGTCACCACGCCGATGCGCCTCGGGAGCACGGGCAGCGCGCGTTTGCGCGTCTGATCGAACAGCCCTTCGGACTGGAGACGCCGCTTCAGCTGCTCGAACGCCGCCTGCAACGCGCCGAGACCGTGCGGCTCGAGGCTGTCGCAGATCAGCTGATACTCGCCCTTGACCTCGTACAGGCTGATGCGTCCTTTGGCGACGACGTGCATCCCGTCTTCGAGCGCGAACTTGAGCTGACGCGCGGTCATCCGGAAGATGACGGCGCGAATCTGCGCGTAGTCGTCCTTGAGCGTGAAGTAGATGTGGCCCGAGCTCCACTGCTTGCAGTTGGAGATCTCGCCCTCGACGATGAGGCCGGTGAACCGCGTCTCGACGTGCTGCTTCAGCCGCTGCGACAGCTCGCTGACGCTGAGCGGCCGCCGCGCCTCGGCGGCCGCCGGCGCCGGCTCGTCGAAGGGGAGCGGCAGGTAGTCGGACATCGCCTAGGCCGTCGAGGTCGGCCGTGCGACGAGCGCTTCGATGTCTTCGAGCGACAGGCTGACGCGCTCGATCGCCGTCGCCCGGCCGGTCGTCTCGTCGGCGGCGACGACCACCGCGTTGAGCCGCGGGTTTTCGTGCGCGGTCTCGAAACGCTGCGGCAGCGCGGTGAGGAACCGCTGCAGGATCGCCGATCGTTCGACGCCGATCACCGAGTCGTGCGGCCCGGTCATGCCGACGTCGGTGATGTAGGCGGTGCCGTTCGGCAGCACCCGTTCATCGGCCGTCTGGACGTGGGTGTGCGTGCCGACGACGGCCGTGGCACGGCCGTCCACGTGCCAGCCCATCGCCACCTTTTCCGACGTCGCTTCCGCGTGAAAATCCACCAGCACGACGCTGGCCTCGCGACGCACTTCGGCAATCTCGTCGGAGACGATCCGGAAGGGGTCGTCGATCGGCGTCATGAACACGCGGCCCATGACGTTCACCACGCCGACCTTGACGCCGTTGGCCGCGCGCGCGACGTAGTGGCCGCGGCCGGGCGCGCCGGGCGGCAGGTTCGCCGGCCGGATCAGCCGCGGCTGATCGGCGAAGTAGGGGAAGATCTCTTTCTTGTCCCAGGTGTGATTGCCGCCGGTCATCACGCCGACGCCGTACGACAGCAGATCGTCGGCGATGTCGGGCGTGACGCCAAAGCCCGCGGCGGCGTTCTCGACGTTGGCGATCACCAGGTCGATGCGGCGGTGCTCCACGATCGCGGCGAGACCGCGCCGCACCAGTTCCCGACCAGGTTTGCCGACGATGTCGCCGATGAAGAGGAGCCGCGTCATCCGCGCTGCACCGGCAGCAGCACGACGCGGCCGCGACGTTCGGGGACGCGAGGCAAGGTGATGCGCAACTGACCCTGCGCCACTGCCGCCACCGCCTTCGACGGATCGAACGCGCCGGTGATGCGCACGGCGCGCGCGAAGCGGCCGTAGCTGCGCTCCGCCATGTGATACCGCGCCGCCGGATCGACCCGGCCGGCAAGCTTGGCGCCGACGATCAGCAGCGTGTTGCGCCGAATCGCGACGCGGAGCGAATCGGGCGGCACGCCCGGCACGTCCATCACGAGCTGCACGGCCGCCGCCGTCTCGAGCACGTCGAGCGCGGGACGGCATTCGGCGCTGGCCGCCGCGGCGCCGGGCACTTCACGGTCCAGCTCGGACAGGAGCCGCCGCGCGTCTTCCGCAAGGTCCGTTGCATCCTGATGAAAGGGATCGGCCACGAGTTCGATCATACAGATCGTGGCGGGATTTCGTCTGACGAGGATTGACGCGGCAAATAGATGAGTATCAGATACTCAACTTATATAGTTGCATCACGCTCATATTGTTGCTATCCTCTGAACGTCGGGTGGGCGCGAGATGACGCTGGCACCCGGGAACTGAATCTGGAGGGAAGCAGGCAATGACATTGACGCGTTGGAGTCCGGTGCGTGGTCTGGCGGCAGTCGAGGTGGATCGGCTGCAGCGCATGTTCGATCTCGCGTTCGGCGACGAGCCGCTCTCACGCGGCGCGTGGGTGCCGGCGGTCGACATCGTCGAAAACGCCGACAAGGACATCGTGGTGAAGGCCGAGCTGCCGGAGATGAAGCGGGAAGACATCAAGGTGACCTTCGAGAACAACGTCCTCACCATCGAGGGCGAACGGACGTTCGAGAAGGACGCGCGCGGCGAGCAGTACCACCGCATGGAGCGCGGGTTTGGCGCGTTCCGCCGCAGCTTCACGCTGCCGGCGGCGGTCGACCCCGCGAAGGTCGCGGCCGCGTATGCCGACGGCGTGCTGACGGTGACGCTGCCGCGGCGTGAAGAGAGCCGGCCTCGTCAGATTCAGATCAACGGCTGACGCGAGGCTCGCGGGACACAGAGGGCAGGGGCGTCGACCCCTGCCCTTTTTCGTTGTCCGGAACACGCCTGCCAGCGCGCTCGTCTGTTTCGAGTACATCCGCCCGTTCCGGGCGCACCAGGAGGTCGGGTATGTCGGGAATGCTGGCGCTGCTGGTGTTCGTGACGATGGGCGTGATCGCGCTCATCGGCCTGACCGTGCTGATGGTCGCGCTGAAGGTGGTGCTGTGGGTGGTGTTCCTGCCGCTCCGGCTGCTCTTCGGCGTGCTGACGCTGCCGTTCCTGCTCCTGCGTCTCGTCTTCGGTGTCATCGCCGGACTCATCGGCGGTGTGATCCTGCTCGTCGGCGCCGCCGTGCTCCTCATCGGCGCGCTCGCGGCGATTCTCGCGCCGCTCCTGCCGATCGCGTTCGTCGTGCTCGTGACCTGGGCGATCGTCAAGCTGCTCAATCGCCCGTCGTCTCAGATCGCCGGGTGACGCTCGTGCCAGGCGGTGGCGCGCTCGTAGGCGGCCGCGGCCTGGAGCAGCAAGCGATCGGCCCACGGCCGGCTGACGAACTGCAGACCTAACGGCAGATCCTCGGGTGTGAAACCGCAGGGCACGCTGATCGCCGGCAGCCCCGCGAGCGGCGCCGGGACCGTGAAGATGTCGGCCAGGTACATCGACAGCGGGTCGTCGACGCGCGCGCCGATGGGAAACGCCGCGGTCGGGCTCGTCGGCGTCGCGATGACATCGACCTTCTCGAAGGCGCGATCGAAATCGCGGCGGATGAGCGTGCGCACCTGCTGCGCCTTCAGGTAATACGCGTCGCGGTAGCCGGCGCTCAGCACGTAGGTGCCGAGCATGATGCGGCGCTTGACCTCGGCGCCGAACCCCGTCGATCGGCTTGCCTCGTACATTGCCTCGAGTGACGTCGCCGGTCGCCGACAGCCATAGCGCACGCCGTCGTAGCGCGCCAGATTGGCGCTCGCTTCCGCCGTCGCGACCAGGTAATAGACGGCGACGCCGAGCGGCGAGTGCGGCAGCTCGACGGTCTCGATCGTCGCGCCGAGCGAACGAAGCGTCTCGAGGCTCGCCTCGAAGGCGGCGAGAACGGGCGCGTCGACGCCTTCCTCGAAGAGATGCCGCGGCACGCCGACGCGGAGAGCTGCGGCGGGCTCGCGCACAGCAGCGGCGGTCGCTTCGTGCGGTCGCGGCGCCGACGTCGCGTCGCGCGGATCGTGTCCGGCGATCGCGTCGAAGAGCAGCGCCGCGTCTTCGACCGTGCGGCCGAACGGACCGATCTGATCGAGCGAGGACGCGAACGCGAGCAGACCGTAGCGCGACACCGCGCCGTACGTCGGCTTCAGCCCGACGATGCCGCAGAGCGCCGCCGGTTGGCGGATCGATCCACCGGTATCCGATCCGAGGGCAAGCGCCACCAGGCCGCCGGCGACGGCTGCCGCCGATCCGCCGCTCGAGCCGCCCGGCACCCGATCCAGGTTCCACGGATTGCGGGTCGGCCCGTAGCCGGAGTTCTCCGTCGACGATCCCATCGCGAACGCGTCGCAAGTGGTCTTGCCGACAATCACCGCGCCGGCCTGCTCGAGGCGGTCGACGACGGTGGCGTCGTAGATCGGACGGTAGTTCTCGAGGATCTTCGATCCCGCGGTCGTCGCGATCCCACGCGTGCTCAGGTTGTCCTTGAGCGCGACCGGCACGCCGTGCAGCGGGCCAGCCGGCTCGTCGCGGCGATCGAGCTCATCGGCGCGGGCGAGCGCCGCCTCGCGCGCGACGACGCGAAAAGCGTTCAGCCTGGCATCGACGGCGCCGATGCGCGCGAGCGACGCTTCGACCGCGTCGCGCGACGTCAGGTCCTTGCGACGGATCGCGTCGCGGATGGCGGCCGCCGAGGCGAACGGATCACGCATCGGGGTTGATGACGCGCGGGACGCGGAACACGCCCGCCTCACGGGCGGCGTCGGGGGCGCCGGCAAGGACCTCGGCGCGATCGGCGCACGGCAGGACCTGGTCGGCGCGTCCCGCTTCTGCGCCGGTCGCGAGCGAAAGGCCGAGCGGATGGGACATCGGCTCGACGCCGGTCGTGTCGACGCGCTGGACGGTCTCGGCGTAGGCGAGGATCGCGGCAAGCTGGGTCGCGAAGTGGTCGACCTCCGCGGGAGTCAATGACAACTGTGCAAGCGCCGCGATGCGGCGCACGTCGTCGGGCGTGAACGACGAAGGCATCTCGGCCAGGATGCTAGCATGTTGAGATGGCGTCATTCGGCCGGAGGTCGCATCTGCGCATCCTGACGGCCGCGGTGTTGGCTGCCGCGTCAGCGGCGCTCGTGCCTGCGCCCGTTCAGGGATGGGGCCTGGACGTGCATCGCTACCTGATGCGGCGCGCGATCGACAACATGCCGGGCGACCTGCGGCCGTTTCTGACGCAGGAGCGCGAGTTCATCGGCGAACACGTCGCCGATCCCGATCTCTGGCGCATCGTCGGGCTGCGCACCGATCTCGGCGACGAAGATCCGAATCACTTTCTCGACATCGACGGCCTCGACGAGCCGCCGCCGTTCCACGGCGTGCCGCGCGAGTGGCATGCGTACGTCGCGCGCTACGGCGCCGAGCGGGCGAATCGGATGGGCCGGCTGCCGTGGCGGATCGAGGATGTCTATCAACGGCTGGTGAAGGCGTTCGCCGACATCGGCAAGGGCGTGTCGCCGTACGCCGCGAGCAACGCGCGCTACCTCACGGCGGTCCTCGGTCACTACGTTCAGGACGCCAACCAGCCGTTTCATGCGGTGCTGAACTACGACGGGCAGTTGACCGGACAGCGCGGCATCCATTCGCGCTTCGAGACGCAGGTGGTGCTGCGCAACCTGAGCAATCTGAAGCTGGCGGCGGTCGAGGTGCGGCCGGTGGGCGCGATTCGCGAGTACGCGTTCGCCACCGTCGTCGAAAGCCAGACGCTCGTCGCGGGCATCCTGGAGGCGGATCTCGCCGCCAAGGCGGGGCGAACCGAGTACGACGACGAGTACTTCCGGCTGTTCATGAACGGGGTTCGCCGGACGCTCGAACGACGTTTGAGCGACGCGACCAGCGCCACCGTCAGCGTGGTCGTGGCCGCCTGGACCGAGGCCGGACGGCCGGATCTGCTGCGCCGGGAACCCCGGCCCCCGCAGCTGCGTCTTCGCCAATAGGATCCCGATGGACGTGTTTCTGGTGCCGGTGGCCACCGATCGCCACGAGCTCTACGCGGAGAACGACGTCGAGCCGGTGACCGAGGAAGCGTCGCCGGCGGATCGCCGCCGCTCGTTCTGGCAGCGGCAGGTGTCCCGCTTCCAGATGATGCTCGCCGAGGCGGAGGCCGAACGGGCGCGCGCCGAACGCGGCGAAGCGAGCGAAAAGGGCGGCATCGGCCGCTGGGTGATGGGGAAGATCGCCGACGCCATCGCCGAACAACGACTGCTCTGGCAGCTTCGTCACGTGAAGGCGGCGCGGCTGGCGCATCCGGCCGATCTCGACGGGCCGCGCGCGATGGCGGTGGCCCGAGAACAACTGCAGGCCGACTACGCCAAGCACCGGCGCTGGTGCGTGATCGACGCGGTCATCACCTGCATCACCGGTCCGCTGTTCTTCTTCGTGCCCGGTCCGAACATCATTTCCTGGTACTTCGTGTTCCGCGCCGTCGGCCACTTCTTCGCCCTGCGCGGCGCGAAGCGCGGGCTGCAGGAAATCGACTGGCAGATGCAGCCGTCGGCCGATCTCGCGGCCGTCCGCGCCGCGCTCCGCATGGCGCCGCCCGAGCGCAACGAGAAGCTCCGCCAGCTCGCCCAGGCGCTCGGCCTGCTGCGGCTCACCGCCTTCGTCAATCGCGCCGCCGCGCGCCCATCCTGAAGACGATCGGCTGAGTGCGCGGTCCGCGCCATTCGTCAGGTTGTATACTCGCCGGCCGTGACGCTTCGCGAGTTGGCGGCCCGCATAGGATGCCGTCTCGAGGGGGATGGCAGTCTCGACGTCGCGCGCGTCGCCGGCCTCGACGATGCCGGGCCCGGCGACGTCACGTTCCTGGCGAATCCCCGATACGCCTCGCGGCTGTCGTCAACGCGCGCGACCGCGGTGATCCTGGACGACCGCGCC
>DASTCC010000230.1:0-4724 GCA_035711465.1 Vicinamibacterales bacterium | reverse complement strand
AATGTTATACTCCGCATCTGATCCCGCGTTTTCGCCGCAGTTTCCGCTCGTGACGACTTCTCCGCTGCCCTCTTCCGCGTCGGCCACGCCGGCCATGCGGCAGTATCTCGAGGCGAAGCGGCAGTACCGCGACGCGGTCGTCTTCTTCCGCATGGGCGATTTCTACGAGATGTTCTACGAGGACGCGCTGGTGGCGTCGCGCGCGCTCGACCTGACGCTGACGTCCCGATCGAAGGACGCGAGCGGCGCCGCGGTGCCGATGTGCGGCGTGCCGTTTCACGCCGCCGACGGCTACATCACGCGGCTCGTCAAGAAGGGATATCGGGTCGCAATCTGCGAGCAGGTCGAAGATCCGAAGAAGGCCAAGGGTGTCGTCAAGCGCGAGGTCGTGCGCGTGGTCTCGCCGGGTACGCTGACCGACGCCGCGTACCTGGACGCCAAGGAGCCGGCTTTCCTGATGGCGATCGTCGCCATCGCCGGTACGCCGTCGCGGCCGGGCGAGTACGGCGTGGCGCTGGTGGACATCTCGACCGGCGAGTTCGACGTCGCCGAATATGTCGGCGGCGATGGATTGGCCGCGCTCCGCTCCGAGATCGCCGTCCTGCGGCCGCGCGAGATCGTGGTGGCGACCGGCTACGACGTCGCGACGGAAATCCCCGAGGTCGCCCAGGTCGGTGTCCCGATTACCGAGATCGACGGCTGGCATTTCGAGATCGAATCAGCACGGCAAACACTGATCGATCAGCTCCGCGTCGGCAGCCTCGACGGCTTCGGTCTCGAGCGAAGGCCGGCGGCCGTGTGCGCGGCGGGCGCGCTGGTGCGGCACTTGCGCGACACGCAGAAGGCCGAGCTCGCGCACGTTCGTACCGTTCGCCTCCGCCAGCTCGCCGACGGCCTGCTAATCGATCCGACGACGCTGAAGCACCTCGAGATCGTCGAGGCCGCGGGCGGCGGGCGGGCCGGATCGCTGCTCGACGAGATCGATCGCACCGTCACGCCGATGGGCGGCCGCCTGCTGCGCACGTGGCTGCTTCGACCATTGACCGCGCTCGAAGCGATCCGCGACCGGCTCGACGCGGTCGAGGAGCTGGCGGTGAGAACCACCGACCGGGGCAAGGCGCGCGAGACGCTCAAGAGCATCCAGGACCTCGAGCGGCTGATCGCGCGGATTGCGCTGTCCACTGCCGGACCGCGCGACCTGCTGGCGTTGTCACGTTCGCTCGCCGCCGTCCCGCGGGTTGCGATGCTGCTCGGCGAATGCCAGGCGCCGCTCGTTCGCAGCCTGGCCGGTGAGCTGGACGAGCTCGCGGACGTGCGCGGACGGATCGAGCAGGCAATCGCCGACGAGCCGCCGGCGCTGACGCGCGACGGCGGCTTCATCCGCGACGGACTCGATCGCGAGATCGACGAGCTGCGGCACATCAGCCGGTCCGGCAAGCAGGTGATCGCGGAGATGGAAGAGGCCGAGCGGACGCGCACGGGCATCGGCTCGCTGAAGGTCCGCTTCAACCGCGTGTTCGGCTACTACATCGAGATCTCGAAGTCGAACCTTCACGCGGTGCCGGCTGACTACATTCGCAAGCAGACGATTGCCGGCGGCGAGCGCTTCATCACGCCCGCGCTAAAGGAGTACGAGGAGAAGGTCCTTGGCGCCGACGAGCGGATCGTCGCGCGCGAGCTCGAGCTGTTCGAGACGCTGCGGCAGACGGTGGCGGCCGAGGCGCCGCGCGTGCTGGATACGGCCCGGGCCGTCGCCGGCCTCGACGTGCTGGCTGGTCTCGCCGAGACCGCCGCCGCCTGCAACTATACGAAGCCGCACGTGCACGACGGTGATGAACTGGCCGCCGGCGACGTCCGCCATCCCGTGGTCGAGCGCCTCGCGGGGGGAACCTTCGTGGCGAACGACGTCCTTCTCAACGGCTCAACACATCAGCTCGTGATCCTGACGGGCCCGAACATGGGCGGCAAGTCCACCTACCTGCGGCAGGTGGCGCTGCTCTCGGTGCTGGCGCAATCGGGCTCGTTCGTTCCGGCGCGCGAAGCCAAGATTGGCCTCATCGATCGTCTGTTCGCGCGGGTCGGCGCGTCCGACAACATCGCGCGAGGACAGTCGACCTTCATGGTCGAGATGCAGGAGACGTCGCACATCCTGAGCGGGGCGACCTCGCGCAGCCTCGTCGTGCTCGATGAGATCGGCCGCGGCACGGCGACGTTCGACGGCCTGAGCATCGCCTGGGCGGTGGCGGAACACATCGCCACCAATACGCGCTCGCGGCCCAAGACGCTGTTTGCGACGCACTACCACGAGCTCACCGACCTCGCCGACGCGCTGCCCGGCGTGGTCAACTTTCACGTCGCCGCGCGCGAGTGGAAAGACGACATCATCTTCCTGCACAAGATCCTGCCGGGCCGCTCGGACCGCAGCTACGGCATCCAGGTCGCGCGGCTGGCGGGACTGCCGGCGTCGGTCATCGTCCGCGCCCGCGACATCCTGACAGCGCTCGAGCAGGACGAGCTGACGCGCGGCGGCAAGCCGTCGCTGAGCGGCGCCCCGGCGGCCGCGCAGCAGCAGCTCGGCCTGTTTCAGGCGGCCTCTCCCGCCGACGACAAGCTGCGCGAGCGAATCCGCGAGATCGACATCAACCGCACGACGCCGCTCGACGCGCTTCGCGTCCTTGAAGAACTGAAGAAAGAACTGGATAGTTAAGGGCCATGGGTTTCCGTGTTTCCGCGCTTCCGTGGATGTTGTTGGCGACGGTCGCCGGATGCGCGTCAAAGCCCGCTCCGACCGACGTCGTCACGGTCGCGGTCCTCAGTTCTCCCAACAGTCTCGATCCGCGCGTGGGCAGCGACGAAACATCACAGCGGGTGCATCAGCTCGTTTTCGACAATCTGCTCGCGCTCGACGAGCGGCTGCGCGTCACTGGCGGTCTGGCCACGCATTGGGAACAGCCCGACTCGCTGAACTACGTGGTCTACTTGCGCACGGGCGTGCGCTTCCACGACGGCCACGAGCTGACCGCCGAGGACGTCGTCCACACGTTCCGCAGCTTCATCGATCCCACCTTCATCTCGCCGCGCAAGGGCGCGTATCGGATGCTCGACCGCGTCGAGGCGATCGATCCCTACACCGTTCGCTTCACGCTGAAGGAACCGTTCGGGTCCTTCCCTATCCAGCTCGTGATGCCCGTCGTGCCGAAAGGCAGCGGTCCGGAGCTGCGCGAGCGGCCCATCGGCACCGGTCCCTACAAGTTCGTCAGCTTCGCGGTTGACGACAACGTCACACTCGCGGCATTCCCGGAGTACTACCGGGGTGCGCCGCGAAACGACGGCGTCGTCCTGAAGGTCGTCCCCGACGAGATCATGCGCGCGCTGGAACTGCGCAAGGGCGCCGTGGACCTCATCGTCAACGACCTCTCGCCCGACGTCGTCCACCAGCTCGAAGCCGAGCGGGCCGTGACCGTCACCGAATCACCGGGCACCGACTATGCCTACGTCGGCCTCAATATGCGCGACCCGGTGCTGAAGGACCGCCGCGTCCGGCACGCCCTCGGCTATGCCATCGACCGGCAGGCGATCGTCGCTCACCTGCGCCGCGGCCTCGCTCGACCGGCCGTCGGGGTGCTGCCGCCGGCATCGTGGGCGTTCGAAGACGAAGTCTTCGAGTTCTCGCATGACCCGGCGCGCGCCATCAGCCTCCTCGAAGCGGCGGGCCATCGCGATCCCGACGGTGACGGCCCCCAGCCGCGCCTGCGGCTCTCGCTCAAGGTGTCGACCAACGAGTTCATCCGCCTGCAAGCGGCCGTCATCCAGCAGGACCTCGCCAAGGTCGGCATTGACCTCGACGTGCGCTCCTACGAGTTCGCGACGCTCTACGCGGATGTCCTGCAGGGCAACTTCCAGCTGTTCACGCTGCAGTGGGTCGGCGTCTCGGACCCCGACATGCTGCGGCGCGTGTTCCACTCGAAGCAGATGCCGCCGAATGGCTTCAATCGCGGTTACTACGAGAATCCAGAGGTTGATCGGCTGATTGACAACGCGATGGCGGCCACGAACGACGACGAACGGCGCCGGCTCTACGGCGAGGCACAACGCGTCATCGCCGAAGACGCGCCTTACATCAGCCTCTGGTACAAGACCAACATCGCGGTGGCCGGTACACACATCGAGGGCGTCACGCTGACGCCCTCGGCGGAATTCACGTTCCTGCGGAACGTCACGAAGAACTAGCTCTTGAGCTTCTCGATTTCCTGCTTCGCCTCCATCGCGTACGGCGAATCGGCGTGCTGCTCGGTGATCTGGGTGAGCGTCTTGCGGGCGTCCTCGGTCTTCCCCGCCAGGCGGTAGGCGCGAGCCAGTTCCATCAACAGCGCATCCTGCGGCAGCGCCGCGTCCTTGCGGTCGACGATCTCCTTGAGCGCGGTAATCGCGGGATCGTACTTCGCCGCGCGCAGCTGCGCCTCGGCCTTCCCGAGCCGCGCCGTGGTGCCGAACAGCGGCGAGCCGCTGGCGATCACCTGGTCGTACTGCGCGGTGGCTTCGTCGAACCGGCCGAGCGCCACGAGCGTCTTGGCGGCGTGGTAGCGCGCGGTGATGCCGGCCGGGTTCGACGGATAGGCGTCGGCGGCGGCCATGAACTTCGGCAGCGCCGCTTCGAGCTTGGCGGTCTCGGTCGGATAGGTGCCGGGCAGCTGCCCGCCGAGCGCGGTCGGATCCTTGGTGGT
>DASTCC010000229.1:0-2965 GCA_035711465.1 Vicinamibacterales bacterium | reverse complement strand
GCAGCGGGCCGCCGACGAACGGGCTTCCACCTGGGAGGTCGGTCGTGACGGCAGCGGGCTCCGCCAGCTCTCGGCCGACGAGGCCGGCAAGCTCGACACGCCGCCACCCGGCCTGCCGGACCGGGCTGGGCTCCGAACGCTGGCTGCCGAGAACGGCGACATCGTGATCTACGACGTCGGGACCGGCGCGCGCCGCGTCGTCATCCGCACGGCGACCGCCGAATCCAATCCGCGCTGGGCACGGAACGACACCGCGATCACCTTCACACGCGAAGGCAATCTCTATCTCCTGTCTCTCGCCGAGACCCAGGGCCCGCCGCTCGTCCAGCTTACGGATATCGTCCCGCCGCCCGACGCCGCGCCCGGCGCGGCGGCCGGCCGCGGCGCAGCGGCAGCGACGGGGCAGCGCGGCGGCGGTGGCGGCGGCAGAGGCGGCGGCGGACGTGGGGCAGGTGCGGCTGGCGGCGGCGCCGGCGGCGAGCTCACCGAGGCGCAGCGCTGGTTGAGAGAACAGGAACGCGAGCTGATCGAGTTCATCCGCAAGCAGGCCGAGCAGCGCGAGAGCGGGCGTGGCGGTGGTCGCGGCGGCCGCGGCGGCGGCGCCGGCGATGCGCGCCCCTCGGATCCGATTCCCCAGTTCCGTCTGCAGGCGCGCCAGTCGGTCGCCGATCTCCAGCTCTCGGCCGACGAGCGCTTCGTGTGGATCGGCATCAGTGAACGCGCGGAAGCCGCCGCGCGCGGGCAGGACACGCCGAACTACGTCACCGAGTCCGCGTACCCGGAGATGATTTCGGGCCGCCCGAACGTCGGCGACGTGCAGCCGCGGCGTCTGCTGGCGGTCCTCGACCTGAAAGAGAACAAATCGGTGTGGGCTGACGCCACGACGTTCGCCGGGACCGAACGCAAGGCCGCGACCAACGATCCGAGCACGCCGCGCCTCGTCGACTGGGGCGTGCCCGATATGTCGCCGGACGGCGCCTACACGATCGTTCCGCTGACCGCGCAGGACAACAAGGATCGCTGGCTGACGAAAGTCGATCCGACGACCGGCAAGGCGACCGTCGTCGAGCAGCTGCACGACGATGCCTGGGTGCGATCGATGGGCATCGGCGGCGGCGGTGGCGGCTTCGGCGGCGGCGCGGGCATCGCCTGGCTGCCGGACAACAAGACGTTCCTGTTCCTGTCCGAGAAGGACGGCTGGATGCATCTCTACTCGCTCGACGCCAGCGCCCCGACGCCGCAGGCGCGTCAGCTGACGTCCGGTACGTGGGAGGTCACGCGCGCCGAGCTCTCGAGGGATCGATCGAAGGTCTTCCTGACGACGACTGAGGTGCATCCCGGGGAGCGGCACTTCTACTCGATGCCCGTCGGCGGCGGCGCGCGCACGAAGATCACGACCCTGACCGGATCGAACACCGTCACCGTCTCGCCCGACGAAGGGGCGCTCGCGATCGTGTACTCGTACAGCACCAAGCCCGACGAGCTCTACGTGATGCCGATGATGACCGGCGCCGCCGCGAAGCAGGTGACGACGACGCCGTCGGACGAGTGGCGGAACTTCAAGTGGATCGATCCGAAGGTCGTGACCTACAAGGCGCGCGACGGCGTCGACGTCTACGCGCGCCTGTTCACGCCGGAGATGATCGGCGCCAGGCGCGATCCGCGCCGGCCGGCGGTGGTCTTCGTGCATGGCGCCGGGTATCTGCAGAACGCGCACAAGTACTGGTCGACCTACTACCGTGAGTTCATGTTCCACAACCTGCTCGCGTCGCGCGGCTACGTCGTGCTCGATCCCGACTACCGCGCCAGCTCGGGGTACGGCCGCGACTGGCGCACGGCGATTTACCGCCACATGGGCGGCCACGACCTCAACGACGTCGTCGACGGCGCGAAGTTCCTGGTGCAGACCGAGAAGGTCGACGCGAAGCGGATCGGCGTCTACGGCGGCAGCTACGGCGGCTTCATCACGCTGATGGCGATGTTCACGTCACCGGACACGTTCGCCGCCGGCGCCGCGCTCCGCCCGGTCACCGACTGGGCGCATTACAACCATGGCTACACGTCGAACATCCTCAACGTGCCGACGGTCGATGCGGAGTCGTTCAAGAAGAGCTCGCCGATCTATTTCGCGGACGGCTTGAAGGGCCAGCTGCTGATCCTGCACGGCATGGTCGACACCAACGTATTCTTCCAGGACTCGGTGCGCCTCGTGCAGCGGCTGATCGAGCTGCGCAAGGAGAACTGGTCGATCGCCCCGTACCCGGTCGAGAACCACGGATTCACCGAGGAGACGTCGTGGGCCGACGAGTACAAGCGCATCCTGAGGCTGTTCGAGGACACGCTCAGGAATCGATGATCGCGGAATCGGGGAATCGTGATGGCGGGGGCTTCGTCCGTGCTCGATCTGTTCCGCTCGTCCGGCGCGCTGCTGGAAGGGCACTTTCGTCTGTCGTCCGGCTTGCACAGCGGCGGCTATCTGCAGTGCGCGCTCGTGCTGCAGCACCCGGCGCATGCCGAGACGCTGGGGCGCGCGCTGGCCGAGCACTTGAAAGATGCGGGCGGCACCGTCGTGCTGTCGCCGGCGCTGGGCGGGTTGATCATCGGTCACGAGGTCGCGCGCGCGCTCGGCGTCCGCGCCATCTTCGCCGAACGCGTCGAGAAGGAACTGCAGCTGCGCCGCGGCTTCTTCCTGACGCCGACCGATCGCGTCATCGTCATCGAGGACGTCGTCACCACGGGCGGATCGACGCGCGAGACGATCGCGGTCGCCGAGGCGGCCGGTGGCCAGGTCGTCGCCGCCGGATCGATCATCGATCGCAGCGGCGGAGCGTCGACGCTCGGCGTGCCCTATCACGCGCTGCAGACGCTGAGCCTGCCCACCTATCAGCCCGACGGCTGCCCACTGTGCCTGCAGGGCTTGCCGGTCACCAAGCCTGGCTCGCGGAAGTAGATGGCGCGGGGGGGT
>DASTCC010000228.1:0-9277 GCA_035711465.1 Vicinamibacterales bacterium | reverse complement strand
CACGGAAGCTCGTGGTCAGGTGGACGAGCGTCGCGCCGCGCGCGACCAGGCGGGCCTTCGTGTCCTCGTAGAGCGCGATGTCGGCGCGGCGGAAGCGGTAGATCGACTGCTTCGGATCGCCGACCAGGAACAGCTTGCCGGGCACCGGCCGCACCGCGCGCCAGCCGGCTTCGCCGGGATCGTCGGCCGCGAGGAGCAGGAGGATCTCCGCCTGCAGCGGGTCGGTATCCTGGAATTCGTCCACGAAGATGCGGGCGAAGCGCTGCTGGAAGCTCGACCGCGCCGCCGCGTCGTCGCGGATCAGATCGCGCGCGCGCAGCAGCAGATCCAGGAAGTCGACGACCCCGGCCTCGATCTTGGCGCGTTGATATCGATCGACGAGGTCTCTCAGATCGCGACGGAGCAGCGCCGCGAGATCGGCGTTGACCTCCATGTCGAACGCCGCGAGCGACTGGCGGACGCGTTCGATCGCCTGCCACACGCTGTCCCTGGTGACGCCGCTCCGATAGAGCGCGCCCGTGCCTTTTCTCAGCTTCGCCAGGTCGCGCTCGCGTGCGAGCGCGACCAGCCGCGCCTCGACGCCGTCGTAATCGCGCAGCGCGACGGCTTCGACGCGCTCGACGTCGTCGACCAGCGTGCGGATCGGCCAGGTGCTCGCGAACAGCGCGTCGTAGCGGGACGACGGATCGCGGAGCGCGGCCGCGACGGCCCGCAGCTCGTCGAGCAGCGCATCGATGCGGCCGCGGCGATCGAAAGCCGGGTGCGTCCAGTCGCCGTCGAAGTCGCGCCAGTCCGCGAGCTCGAGTCCGGCTCGCTTCAGGCCCGCGCTCGACCCTTCCGCGTCGCTCGGCCAGGCACGCCGGCGCAGCATCCGTCGGACGCCTTCCGGAGGACTGGCGAGCTGGGCCTGGAGCCACGGATCGAACACGCTGTTGAAGAGCCGTGTCGCCTGCGGCTCGGTCAGCACCTGGAACAGCGGATCGAGTCCCGCCTCGACCGGTCGTTCCCGAAGCAGCTCGGCGCAGAAGCCATGAATGGTGGTCACGTGCGCGTTCTCGAGCTGACGCAGCGCCGCGTCGAGGTGCCTCGCCTCGTCTCCAGTGGCTCGGGCGCGCGCCTTCTCGACGGCTTCGCGAAGGCGCAGCTTCAACTCGCCTGCTGCCTTCTCGGTGAATGTGACCGCCGCGATCTGCTGAATCCCGGCGCGGCCGGTCGCGAGCACGCGGACGATGCGGCCAACCAGCTCGGTCGTCTTTCCCGTGCCGGCAGCGGCCTCGACGATCAGCGTCTCGTCGAGCGCACCAGGGGGCGCGTCGCCACGAATGCGCGCCCGGTCGGCGGCGTCGTGCAGCGGCGGCGTCATTTCATCTCCCTGAGGGCGATCAAGTCGCCGAGCAACTCGCGCGATTTCCGGCGCGTCCGGCGCTCTTCGTTCGGCCCGCAGGCGCGGCGGAAGTCGCACAGCGCGCACGCCTTCTCGGCTGGCGCCGCCGGGAAGATGCCGAGCTCGACGGCGCGGTCGACGATCTCGAGCACTTCGAGCCCTCGGCGCCGGGCGTCGTCGGTGATCGCGATGGCGTGCTGGCTGAAGCCGCCGGCGGTCGTGCAGAACCACAGGCGCGCCGACTCGGCCGGCAGGCCGGTTGCCGCTTCGACGGCGAGACTGTAGAGCACCGGCTGCAGGATCTCGCCGCCGCCGACCACCGGCGCTTTCTGCAGCCGGTTGCGAGAGGTCTTGTAGTCGGTGACCCTGAGGCTGCTGCTCGTCCGGCGCTTCTCGACCAGATCGATCGAACCGCGCAGCTTGAACCGATCGGCAATCGTGACCGGATCGCGCACGCTGTGCTCGTCGTGTTCGCGCCGATCGGACAGCCCGAACGCCAGCTCGAATCGCCAGGGCTCCCAGTCGGCATCGTGCGCGACCTGATCGATCCACACATACAAGTCGCGTCGAATGGCGGCGATCTCGTCGCGCCAGACCCGTGCGATCGCCGGCGCGAGCGTCTCGGCGAACTCGGCTGCGACACGATCGATGATCCGATCGAGCACGACCCTGACTCGCTCCCCATCTTCGGGGCGCGGCGGCAACAGCGATTCGACGGCGAGCGCCCGGAAGACGTCCGCCTGCACGCGATGGACGAGCCGGCCGCGTGTGAGCGGGTCCATCCGCTGCAGCGCTTCGGCATCCTCGATTGGCGCCAGACGATAGATCGCGGAGAGCAGGAAGCGATACGGACAAGCCGCGTAATGCTGCAACGCCGACACCGAATACGGTCGGGCGTGCAGCCGCTCGGACGCCAGGAACGCGCCCACTTCGCCGGCGGCGCGGACGAGGCCGTCGGCAGACGTCCATTGCGATCGCGCGCGCTGATGCTGCGAGATGAGCGACCGGCGCAGGTGCGGGTTGAGCTGCAGGATGTACTGGGCCTTGCCTCTGGCGACGTCGCCCTTGTCCATCAACGCCCGGAGCACCGAGAGGTCGTGCTCGAAGTCGTCGATCGCGTCGGCGGCGTCACGCGGCGCCGGCCAGGCGAGCGCGGCGCCCGACGTCTCGGCGGCTGCCCGCTGCAGCTCGGTCGAATCGGGAACCTGCCCGGTGACCGCGCGAATCAGCTCGAGCGCATAGAACGACGGCACTCGTGCGCGTCCGCCGCTGGTGTCGAGACGCGGATAGGACACGCAGACGCGATCCGTCGCTGCGCCGACGGCGAGCCGCAGCGCCAGCCGTTCGAGCGCCGCGCGATCGTGCTGTTCGACCAGTCCGCCGATCCTGGCGCGCAGGTCGTCGACGAGCAGCGGATCCTCGCGAATGATGCGCGGGAACATCCGTTCCGCCAGGCCGGGGACGAAGACGGTCCGGAACGTCCTGCCGCGTGCTTCGTCGAGCCCGGCGACGAAGACCTGGCCGTAGCGGGGTGTCGAGGGCGGGTCGTACAGCGACCCGAGTCGTTCGGCCAGGACGTCGCGGACTTCGGCCAGCGCGACCGGACCGACGTCGGCCATCGGCCGGAGCGACGCGAGCACCTGCAGCACCCGTTGCGGCTGACGGAGCACGCGCCGGGCGAAGGGCTCGAAGGCCGCGATCCATTCGCCCCACGATGCCCGATCGGGCCAGGCCGCCATTTCCTGGACGACCGGGATCGCGAACGCCTGAAGGGCGCGCAGGTCGTCGAGCTGGCGCGTCAACCGATCGCTTCGCGGATCGTCCGGGTCATCGTCCTGCAGGCTCGCGATCCGGGCACGGAGCTCGCCGGCGAGTCCGTCGAGCCGCCGCTGCCAGCGATCCGCACCGCCGATCACCGCCGACTCCACCAGCAGCCGTTCCCATCGCCATGGCGCCGAGATTCGCGGCGGCCGCGCCTCGTCGCCATCGATCTCGACATCTCGATCGCCGTCTGTGATGTCGTCGTCGTCCGGCACGACGAGACCGAGGCCGTCGTCGTCGGGCACGACCCACGTGTCGTCGACGGCAACGCGAGTGTCGATCGGCAGCTGTCCGAGCGAGAGGTACTCGGCGACGCGACGCGCGGACAAGCCGTCGACGGCGCTGGCGAGGAGCGCGAGAAACGCACGTCCGGCAGGATCGGGCCGCCTGGTGCCGCGATCGAAAAACGCCGGGATGCCAGCGCGCGAGAACGCGTGCTCGAGCAGACCGACATACTGTTGCGGCGATCGCAGCAGCACGGCGATCTCGTCGAAGGGGACGCCGGCCGACGCCTCGGCAAGGATGCGCCGCGCGATCTCCACCGACTCGCGCGCTTCGCCCGGCGCGGAGAACCAGATCATCTCGCCGCCGGGCGTGCGAGTGCTCGGTGGCGCTTCCGAAAACAGATATCGCTGGAGGCGGGTCAGATCGGTCTCGGCGGGATCGTCCCGGTCGGTGATCGGAATGTCCGCAGCCCCGACCGCTTCGCCGGCGGCGTCGTCGCCCGCGGCGATCGTGATCAGCGCTGCCCGCGATCGTCTCACGAGGGTGAGCAGGAGATCGGTCGCGAGCGCGGAGTCGAACGCCACGTCGAGCAGGACGACCTGCATTCGGCCGAAGTCGGCGGCGGCGCGGATGCCGCGAATCGCGGCTTCGAAGAGCGCCGCGCGATCGCTCGTGCGCGCCGCGTCCATCCACCGCTCGACGCGCGTCTGCAGTGCGGCGAGATCCGCGCCGCTGCGATCCAGATGCTGCAGTCCGTCCGGCGACGCGCGCCGCAGGCGCAGATCCGACAACGTCGCGGCCAGGGCGCGGGGGAATCCGGGCGTCGCGTGCACGGGCCGGAAATACTCGAGCGCGCGATCGGCGACCGCTTCGAACGTCGCGCGCGCGGCCAGCGCTTCGAAGCCGAGCCGGGTCAGCGGCGTCGTCTGACGCGCGGCGGGATCGAGCATGGCCGCCCGGGCCGCCAGCTGCGTCACCGACAGGCGATGCACGCCAAACAGGACCTGCCGCCGGGCGGCGATCGCCCGCGCGCAGTCGTCGGCGGCGCCGCGCGACGCGGCCACGAGCAGGACCTCGGCATCGGCCGGCACGGCGGCCAGGAAGTCCTGGACCGCGGCCAGCCGCAGTCGCGCCGATCCAGAACGAATCGCACGAATCGGGCCGCTCATGGTCGCGGCTCGATCAGCCCGGAAATGGGAAATGGACGGGATCGCGGAAGGACATCGATTTCGCTCCGTACCGGACTCTATTGCCGGGACCACCGAGAGCAGCGGCACACCGCCGGCTGCAAGGAGGCGAAGTCTATCACGGCCGGGACGCCGCACGCGGCACTCGGCCGGCAATCGCACCCGACCGGCGATATCATTCGGCCGACATGATGGTGGGCCGCACGTTCGGGCACTACAAGGTGGTCGGCAAGATCGGCGAAGGCGGGATGGGCGTCGTCTACGAGGCCGAGGACATCCACCTCGGCCGTCGCATCGCGCTGAAGTTCCTGCCGCGGCAGCTCTGCTGCGATCCGCTGGCGCTCGAGCGTTTCATGCGCGAGGCGCGCACCGCATCGTCGCTCAATCACCCGAACATCTGCACCGTCCACGCCATCGAGCAGCACGACGGCGAGCACTTCATCGCCATGGAGCTGCTCGACGGCGAGTCGCTGGCCGCGCGGGTGGCGCGCGAGCGGCTCGACCTGCCGGCGGTGGTGGAGCTCGGGATTCAGCTCGCCGATGCGCTCGAGTCCGCGCACACGCGCGGCATCGTCCATCGCGACCTCAAGCCTGGGAACGTGTTCCTCAACACGCGCGGCCAGGCCAAGCTGCTCGACTTCGGACTCGCCAAGTTCGACGGCGTGCGCGAGTCACAGGGCGTCACCGACGAAACGCGGGCGGCCGAGAACCTGACGACGCCGGGAACGGCGATGGGGACGGTGGCGTACATGTCGCCCGAGCAGGCGCGCGGCCAGCTCACGGATCCGCGCACGGATCTGTTCTCGCTCGGCGCCGTGCTCTATCAGCTCGCGACCGGCTCGCTGCCGTTCGAGGGCGACACCCAGGCGGTGATCTTCGACGCCATCCTGAATCGGGAGCCGAAGCCGCTCGCCGAGGCGAATCCCGCGGCGCCGCCGGCGCTGGCGCGCATCCTCGAGAAGGCGCTCGAGAAGGATCGCAACCTCCGCTATCAGTCGGCGACCGATCTCAAGACCGACCTGCAGCGGCTGCGTCGCGATCTCGATGCGACGCGGTCGCGCGTCACCGCCGCGGCCGAGCCGGGCAGCGGACCCTCGCGTGCGGCAGAGACGTCGGTCGCGGTCCTCTATTTCGAGAACCTGAGCGGCGTGAAGGAAGACGAGTATTTCCGCGACGGCATCACCGAGGACATCATCACCGAGCTCTCGAAGATCAAGGGTCTGCGCGTCTTCTCGCGGCCGACCGTGCTCAGCTATCGCGACAAGAGCGTAACCGCCGGCGAGGTCGGCCGGCAGCTCTCGGCCGCGTACGTCCTGGCCGGCAGCCTGCGCCGCGCGGGATCGCGCGTGCGCATCAACGCGCAGCTGCTCGACACGCGCACCGACTTTCCGCTCTGGTCGGAGCGCTACGACCGCGAAATGTCGGACATCTTCGAAGTCCAGGACGAGATCGCGCGCAAGATCGCGACCGCGCTCCGGATCACGCTGACGCCGCAGGAGCACGCCGCGCTCGCCGCCAAGCCGACCGACAATCTCCAGGCCTACGATCTCTTCCTGCGCGCGAAGAGCCACGCCCGCCGGATGACGCGGCAGGATCTCGAGCTCGCGTATCAGATGTTCCAGCAGGCGGTGGTGCTCGATCCGGGCTTCGCCCTCGCCTACGCGGCGATGGCCAACGCCGCCGCGCTCCATCACTACAACTACGGACGGCAGACGCTCTGGATGGAGCGCGCCGAGGCTGCGGCCGAGCAGGCCGCGGCGCTGCGCGCCGATCTGCCCGAGACCGACGTCGCGCGTGCCTGGGTGCTGCACACGCGCAAGCGGCACGACGAAGCGGTGCGCATCGCCCGGCAGGCGATCGCGCGCAAGCCCGACTGCGAGGGCGCGCCGTACCTGATCAGCCGCGCGCTGTTCACGTCGGGCCGCTATCAGGAGCTCGCCGACGTCGCCGAAGCGCTGATCCAGGCCGCCGGCGAGGACTACAACGTCTACACCGCGATCCAGAACGCGCTCGGCGCGATGGGGAAGAAGGACGCGGAGCGCAACATCCGCCATCGGCGCACGCAGGTCCTCGAGCTGCACCTCAAGCAGGTGCCCGAGGACGTGCGCGCCAGGGTCGCGCTGGCGATCGACTACGCGATTCTCGATCGCGCCGACGACGCGCTCCGCGAAGTGAACCTGGCGATGCTGCTGCGGCCCGACGAAGCGTCGGTGCTCTACAACGCCGCCTGCGCCTACTGCCGTCTCGGCAAGAAGGCCGAAGCGCTCGACGTGCTCGGCAAGGCGCACGCCGCCGGCTTCGGCGACGCCGACTGGGCGCGCCGCGATCCGGATCTCGCGATCCTGCACGACGAGCCGGAGTTCGAACGGCTCTACCCGCAGCCGACAGGCGCCGATGCCGCGTCCGCCGGCTGATCCGCGCGGCAGGGCCAGGCGATGCTGAACGGATTGATGTAACCGCGCCGCCCTTTCCTCCGTAGGAGCTCCAAGCGCCTGGGTTCGAAGGGGGACCGATGCTTCGCAATCTGTCGGCCGCGGTATGCCTTGCCGCCGGCCTCTCCATCACTGGCTGTTCTCAGCCTGTCGCACCCACACCCGCCGCGGTCACGAGTTCCGCGGCGAGCCAGCTTGACGCAAGAGGAGGCCGAGCCGGATCGATTGGCGCGGTCTTCGTCAGCAGCCAGGGGCTCTATTACGACACCTTCGTGGTCAAGGACCCGCTGCCGAGGGAAGGCAGGTTCCAGCCCCTCGAGAATGGCGTCACCGAGTTCGGTCCCGGCGACCCCGAGTATCTCGGTGGCCGATGGTGGGAGGATCTGAACGGCAACGGGATCCAGGACGAAGGTGATCACTTCTTCCTCTGTCCACTGCTGCCTCCAGGCCGTACCACGCGGTAGCCGGCGCGGCCGATGATCTGTCACCTCGGCGCGGGAGGTGGCAGTGCGGCCCGACCCTCTTGATAGATTCTCCTGAGACGGCGGGGACTCTCCATGTCGCCGCCGTCAGGGAGGTGTTCGCGTGCGCCACTTGGGCAGTTCGATCGTGTCGCTTTGGGCCGCGGCGGCGGTGACGGGCCTCGCCGCGACTGCGCAGCAAGGCGCAGCGGCGAAGCCGCCGGCGATCCGCGCCTGTCAGCTGCTGACCAAAGACCTTGCGCTCAAGGTCACGGCCGCAGCGAACAAGAAGATCTTCGACATCCTGCCGCCAGAAGAAGAGTCGCTCGGCGCGACCGGATCGGCCTGCGAGTACGGCGACATCCGCCTGCAGATCGATCCGTTCACCGCCCGGCGCTTCGAAGAGCTCAGCACGAAGGAGAAGGGCTGGACGCCCGAGCCCAACCTCGGCGACAAGGCGTCCTTCCGCACCAACCCGAACGGCTACGCCGAGCTGTTCGTCGCGGTGGGCACGCACGTCATGACGATTCAGATCAGCGTGCCCACCGGCGGCACCGCCGCCGGCATCAAGCCGAACGCAATCGCGCTTGCGAAGGAGTTGATGCCGAAGTTGCGCTAGGCGCCGCACGTCGCACGTCGCACAGCGCACGACTGCACAGCGCACGACGCACGTTGTTCACGCCGCGCAGCCGCTCGCGACGAACGTGATGTGAAACGACGTGCGGAATCGTCCCTCCTGGACGTTGCCCTTCGCGCCTTTGCCGACCTTGAAGAGCCAGAAGCCCGCCAGCTTGTCGTCCGCGCCAATCTCCCACGTGCAGGCGTCGGTCCGTGTGACGGTCGCGTACTCGGTGCCTTCGTAATATCCCGGATCCCAGTAGAGCGACCAACGCTGGCCCGAGCCGTTCGGCGCCGGGAAGCCAATCAGGAACTGTGTCGGCGTCGGTACGCCGATTGGCAACGAGGCCAGGCCGCCGTCACGGCTCGCGGCCACGTAGGTGTTGTCCCAGCCGGTCGGGATGACCAGGCCGTTCACCGGGTCGACGTTCGCGACGCATGGTGCGGGGCAGTCCGAGACTTCCCAGGTGTCGCGAGGCGGGATGGTCACCGTGAAGTAGCGGCTGCCCGTGCCCGTGTTGATGATGAAGTTGCCCGCATCTGACGTCCGCAGTTCGACGATCGCGCCCGCCGCGCCGTCCACGTAAGGTCCGCCGCCGTCGTCGCAGAGCACGCCGCCGGCGAGACACACGATCTCGGCGACGCCCGGGATGTCCGGCGGCGCCGGTGGCTTGCCTTTGCCTTTCTGCGCGACCAGGCCGGCCGGGAGCCAGCACAGGATCGCGATCGTCCCTATGAGCAGCAAGCTCACGGGTTCGGTTCTGACGGGTCGTCGATGAGTCACCGCGGCCGCGGTCACCCGTCGTAACTTGTCGTCACCTGTTATTTAGGCAGCGCGGTCCTCGGCAGGTTGGGAACGACGCGGACGGCGTTCTGATAATAGACCTTGCGCAGCACCGCGTCGGGCAGGTCCATGCCGTAGAGCTTCCAGAACGCGTGATAGCTGCGGTAGTAGTCGAAGTACTCGTCGGCGGTCTCGAACACGCGCCAGTAGTACGGGTACTCGGTCGGCTCGAAGGTGTCCTTCCCGAACAGGATCCGGTCCTGATACTTGATGAAGAACTCGCGCGCCGCGCGCGGCTGCCGGCCGAACTCGTACAGCACCGCCGACACCTCGAGCACGACGTTGGGGAGCCGGTCGAGGAGCTT
>DASTCC010000227.1:0-13806 GCA_035711465.1 Vicinamibacterales bacterium | reverse complement strand
GTTCGAGGTGCTCGGCGCCGCTCCGATCGCCGGCCGCACGTTCCGGCCGGGCGATCCCGCCGACGTGATCGTGATCAGCGAAGCGCTCTGGACGCGACTCTGGCGTCGCGATCCGTCGATCGTCGGCCGTACGGTGCGGCTCGGTACACAGCCGGTCACGGTGCTCGGCGTCATGCCGGATCGTTTTCAGTTTCCGTACCGGGCGTCGTCGGTCGTGCGATCGGCGCTGCCCGAGTCGCGCACCGATTTGTGGCGGCCGTTCCCGGCGGCGGCCGCCGGCGCGGCGCGGCGCGGCCGCGTATCGGTGGTGGCGCGGCTGCGGCCGGGCGTCTCGATCGACGCGGCGACGGCCGATCTGCGCGCGCTGGCCGCGAACCTCTCGGCTGCCGCGCCGCCGGGCGTGCGCTACGACGCCCGCGTCGTCTCACTGCCCGAGATCGTCGTCAGCGGCGTCCGCCGCGCGCTCTGGGTGCTGCTCGCGTCGGTCGGCCTGGTCGTGCTGGCGGCGTGCGCGAACGTCGCCAACCTCCTGCTCGCGCAGATGACGGTGCGCGTCCGCGAAGTGGTGACGCACGCCGCGCTCGGCGCCAGCCGGAGCCGGATCGTGCGGCAGTGTCTCGCCGAGAGCCTGATGCTCGGCCTCCTCGGCGGGCTTGCCGGCGCGATCGTGGCGTCGCCGGTGACCAACGCGCTCGTATCTCTCGGCGCGTCCTATCTGCCGCGTGCGCATGAAGTGGCGCTCGACTGGTCCGTCTTCGCGTTTCTCTTCGTCGTCTGCGTGACCATCTCGATGCTGTTCGGTCTCGCGCCGGCGCTGGCGGCCTCGCGCGTTGACGTCGTCGCGATCACGAAGGCGGGCGCGCAGCAGACCGTCGGCCGCCGGTTCGGCCGGATGCGTGACGGCCTCGCGGTGATCGAAGTTGCCGCCGCTGCCGTGCTGGCGCTCGGCGCGCTGTTCGTGATCCGGGAGGCGGTGCGACTCGAGCAGGTGCCGGCCGGGATGACGTCGGCGAACGTGCTGACCTTGCACCTGGTGCCGGCAGCTCCGGCCGCGACGTACCAGGCGATCGTCGACCGCGTCTCGACGTTGCCGGGCGTCAGATCGGCGGGCGTGACGCAGATGATTCCGCTTCAGCACTGGGGCTGGGACGCGGACTTCCGCATTCGCGGCCGCGACAGCCGCGATCGGCTCGTGACCGAGCTGCGCTACGTCTCGCCGGAGTACTTTAGAACGCTCGACATCCAGATCCGGCGCGGACGCGGCTTCACCGCGCAGGACGTCGACGGCGCGCCGCGGGTGATCGTGATCAACGACGCGCTCGCGCGACGGTACTTTCCCGGCGAAGATCCCATCGGCGTCGAGACCGATCGCGGCACCATCGTCGGCGTCATCGCCGACGTCCGGCAGGTGACGCTGGCGCAGGCCGCGGTGCCGGAGATCTACTATCCGATCGCGCAGAACGTCGCGGCGGCGGGGGACATCGGGATGTCGCTGGTTGTGCGAGCGGAAGCCGAGCCGGCCGCGCTCGGCCCGTCGTTGCGCGCGGCCATCGCCGAAGTGGCGCCATCGCTCGCGGTCTTCAACATCAGGACCATGGAGGAGATTCGCCGCGACTCGCTCACCGAGATCCGTCTCTACCGCTGGGTCATCGGCCTGTTCGCGACGCTGGCGCTGACGCTCGCGGTCATCGGCCTGGCCGGCATCATCTCGTTCCACGTGACGTCGCGGCAGCGTGAGTTCGCGGTGCGACTGGCGATCGGCGCCGATCCCTCGGCGCTCGTCCGGCTCGTCGTCGGCCGCGCCCTTCGACTCGTGGGCGTCGGGCTCGCCGGCGGCGCAGTAGCGGCCCTGCTGCTGACGCCAATCGCGCGCGCATTGCCCGGCGCGACCACGGCGCTGCGCGATCCGCTGAACTACGCTATCGTCGCCGTGGCGGTCGCCCTGGTGGCGATCCTCGCGTGTCTCGCGCCGGCGCTGCGCATCGTTCGCCTCAATCCGAACGTGGCCCTGCGCGAAGGGTAGCGAGCGCGTCCTGCATCTCGTTCAGATCGACCGCGCCGAACGCATCGACGCCCTTGAACGACCACGGCCAGGCGCCCAGGTAGTCGCCGTCCCGCGCCAGCGCGACGTAGTCAGACACCGAGAACGCCGGCGGCTCGTGGTCGGGCGGATGGATTCTGTCGCCGTTGCCCGGACATTCGCCAATGAGAATCGGCCTGGACAGGTTCAGGTCATGGCTGGAGCGGCCGAGCAGCCAGCGATCGCGGCGCGGGTGGCGGCGATCCGGATACGAATGCAGCTGCACGAAATCCAGGTCGTAGGCGGGATCGTCCCACTCGGGCGCGAGGCGCACGCGTCCGCCGCCCACCGTCACGAGACTCCCGGTCATGGCGTGAACGCGATCGGCAACGGCACGCACGAGGCGGCGCAGCTCGTCGATCCGAAACGGTCGCGGCACGCGCGCCCCGGCCGGACCACCGCGCCACTTCAGCGCGAGGCCGCGCGTGACCCAGTCCGGCTCGTTGATGACGTCGATCGAATGAATGACGAGTCCGAGATCCGCGCGTGGACCGCCGCGCCCGTACCGGGCCAGCAACGGATCGATGACGTGCGCGAGCACGCGCGCCTGCCCCTCGGCCGTCGCGAGCTCGCGCGGCTCCGTCCGGAACACCGGCGTGCCGTCGTCTCGAGTCAGCGTGCGCCCGACCAGCCAGAGGTAGTCGAAGAGCACCAGGCACAATCGAACACCGGTCGCCGCCGCCGTCTCGAGCACCGCGTCGACGTCATCGAACGTCTTCGGTGACAGGCCCGCGACCTCGCCTCGGTCGTTCCAGCGGATCCCGCCGCGTCCGTCAGTGAACATGAACCAGCGCACGACCGAGACGCCGGCCGAGGCGATGGCGTCGAAGTCGTCCTGGATCTCGCGGACGTTCGCCGAGGCGCCGATGTGCCCGCCCCAGACATGCTCGCCGAAGTCACAGCCGTAGGCGCGCCACGGGTAGTTCAGGCCCGACAGCATGTCGGATACGACCGGGGCGGTCGCTCCTTACCCGTCCGCGTCTTCAGCTTTCGCCTTGACGGCGACGGGCGGCGCGAGGCCGGGGCCGGCCTTCGGCAGATTCCAGACGTGCATGCACTCGAGGCAGCGGAAGTAGTTCACCTGCGCGTAGCGGCTCATGTTCTCGAGCATCACGGTGGTCGGCGACCGACACGACGGACACGACTGCCTCGGAGGGGTGGGCATGTTCGGCACCCGATTCAGGAGCTGGGCGCCTACTATACCGCTCTCGGACTTGTCGTACCTACCTGAGAACCGTCAGCGCGCTCACCTTCATCGCGCGGCGGCACGGAATCAGGCAGGCGGCAAGACTCACCGCCACGAGCACGATCGCGACACTGGCGAGCGTGAGCGGATCGCTGGGCGGCACGTCGTAGAGCAGGGTGGCGACGAAGCGGCCCAGGCCGTAGCTCGCCGCGAGGCCGACGACGACGCCGCCGGCGGCGAGGATCAGCCCGTCGCGGACGACGAGCCAGAGGACGTCGCGAGGCGCCGCGCCGAGCGCCAGGCGCAGGCCGATCTCCGCCGTGCGTTCGTTCACCGAATAGGCGAGCACGCCGTAGATGCCGACCGCCGCGAGGCCCAGCGCCAGCGCCGCGAACACGCCGAGCAGCGTCGCGCCCATGCGCGTGCCATACAGCGTCTGATCGAGCGTCGTCGCGATCGTCGCCGTCCCGCTCACTGCCACCCGGCGATCGAGCTCGTCCATCGTCCGCTGCACCGTGGTGACGAGCGGTCCCGGCGCGCCCGCCGTGCGGACGTGCACCGACGCAAACGCCGGCGGGAACTGCGCGATCGGCTGATACGCGACCGGCCGAGGCTCTTCGCCGACCTGCTGAATGGTCGAGTTCCTGACGATGCCGACGATTGTCTTCGGCACCGTGTCGTTGAAGTACGCGAAGCGCTGGCCGATCGCGTCCTGGCCGCTCCAGTACTTCGCCGCCATCGCCTCATTGACGACCGCGACCGCCTGCGTGCCGGCGGTGTCGGCGTCGGTGAGGAGGCGGCCGCGCACCAGTGGAATGCCGAGGGTCGCGAAGTACGACGGCGACACCAGGTTCTGCGTGACGAACACGCTCTGTCCCGGCGGCACGGCCTGACCCTCCGGATAGGCGCTCCGGACCTGGCCGCCGCCGAGGGCCTGAAACTGCGCGACGGCCGCGTTCTCGACGCCGGGCAATGCGCGGAGCCGCTCGACCGCATCCTTGTAGTACTGCGCCGCTTGCGCGGACTCGAAACCGACCGACGGCGGGTTGAGATTGGCGACGACCAGCCGCTCGCCCTCGAAGCCAAGGTTCGCCTGACGTGCGACCGACAAGCTGCGCACGAAGAGGCCGGCGCCTGCGAGCGCGACGAGCGCGACCGCCATCTCGAGTACCACCAGCGCCGATCGCAGCCGGCGGCCGCGGCCGGCGAGCCCGCCGGATCGGCCGCCCTGCTTGAGCGAGCTCACGAGGTCGGGCCGCGACGCGCGAATCGCGGGCAGCGTCCCGAACACCAGCGCCGTGACGATCGTCGTCAGCACCGTGAAGACGAGGACGCGGCCGTCGAAGGTCAGCGACACCGAATCGGCGGTCAGGAACGGCGGCCGCAGCGCCCAGAGCGCGTCGCGGCCGAGGCGCGCGACGACGAGCGCGGCGATCGCGCCGAGCGCCGCGAGCACCAGGCTCTCGGTCAGGAGCTGGCGGACGATGCGTCCCCGTCCGGCGCCGATCGCGGCGCGCACCGCGATCTCGCGCTCGCGCGACGACGACCGCGCCAGCAGCAGGCTGGCGAGATTGGCGCAGGCGATGAGCAGCACGAAGCCGGCGACGGTCATCAGGACCGTGCCTGCGAGCACGAACTGACTCCGCTGGTTGATGCCGATCGCGCCCTCCTCGAGCGGCCGCACGGCGACGCCGCGGCCGCCGTTGTCCTTCGGATAGTCGTGCTCGAGCTGCGCCGCGATCGGGTCGAGCGACTGCTGCGCCTGCGCCAGCGTCACGCCGGGCGCGAGCCGTCCGACCGTGGTGATCATCACCGCCCGGCGCAACGGAAAGATCTCGCGACCGAGACCGGTGAGCAGCTGCTGGTTCATGCTCATCGGCACCCACACCCAGTCGGCCCGCGAGAGCGAGAAGATGCCTTTGAAGCCTGGCGCGGTGACGCCAATCACCGAGAACGGCTGGCCGTTCAGGAGCACGGTCTTACCGACGACGTTGGGATCGCCGTGATAGCGCCGGTGCCACAGGCTGTAGCTCAGAATCGCCAGCGTGTCGCCGCCGTCGTGCTGATCTTCGCCAGCGCGCAGGGTGCGCCCGACGACGGCGCGGACGCCGAGCACGTCGAAGAAGTTCGCGGTCACCAGCGCCGCCGGCAGCTGCTCCGACGACTCACCGCCGTCGTCGGAGAACGTCGCGCCCGAGAACATCGCGCCGGCCAGGCCCTCGAAGCCGGTAACCCGATCGCGGTAGTCCTTGAAGTTCGGATACGACACCGGCAGCAGGTTGGCGCCGGCGATCGCGTTGCGCGAGTCGGAGGTGTAGATCGTCACCAGTCGATCGGGTGCGGCAACGGGCAGCCGGTTCAGAAAGACCGCGTTGATCAGCGTGAAGATGGCGGTGTTCGCGCCGATGCCGAGCGCCAGCGTCAGCACCGCGACGATCGCGAAGCTGCGGCTGGCCCGGAGCATGCGCAGCGCGTAGAGCACGTCCTGCCAGAGGATCGACATGCGATCGAGTATCGAGGCGCGATCCGGGGCGCGCGCGCTGGTCTGGTGCGACCGACGAAAAGCGGCCGTCCGGTTTCGGGACGCGAGCGAACTCGGCGGGTCCTGGACATGCCTGCCTCCAGTGCCGTCTGCGATCAGCGTTGCGGCGGCGAGGAACTCCGGAGCGGCACGCACTGCGGCCTGACCGGCGGTGCGCCGTCGCCGGCGGTGTCGGCCGCGGCGCGATAGGCGCCGATGCAGTCCTTCGGATCCGGCAGACGGCTGGAGGTCGTGAGCGCGGCACGCGGTGCCGAGGCCACATAGCCGAGCGCGGCCAGACGATCGCGTTGCTCGGTGGAAAGCGGTGCGGAAGCTGTCGCGTCGACGCCCTTGCCGGCCGTTTCGATCAGGCGTGCGGCGAGCGCCGCCGCCAGCTGCGGCCGATCGCGATACAGGTTCCGTTCTTCGAACGGATCGGTGGCCAGATCGTAGAGCTCCGGGCGCGGCGCCTCGATCAGCTTGAAGCGGCCGTCGCTGATCGCGCGCAGCGGGCTCCAGCCGAGCCGCATCGGATATAGCGACTCGGTGTAGACGTCGACGTCGTCGCCGGCTTCGCGCCCGTGCAGCAGATCGACGAGGCTGCGGCCATCGGCGGCCGGCGCCGGCACGTCCGCCAACGCCAGCAGGGTCGGCATCACGTCCGTGATCCGTACCGCACCATCGATACGGCGCGGCGCGATGCCGGGCACGCGCATGAACATCGGCACGCGCATCACTGCCTCGTACAGGAAGATGCCGTGGTCGCGCTCGCCATGATCGCCGAGCGCCTCGCCGTGATCGGCCATCACCAGCACCACCGTGCGCCCGCCGACACCGCGCGCGTCGATCGCCTCGAGCAGCCGTCCGAGCGCGCTGTCGGCGAAGGCGATCTCTCCGAGATAGGGATCGCCGGCATTGTCGTAAGGCGCCGGCGGCATGTAGGGGCGATGCGCGTCGTAGAGATGCGCCCACATCAGGAACGGTTCGCCCGCCACGTCGTCCAGCCAGTCGATCGCGTCGCGAATCACTTCGTCGGCGCGCCGCTGCGCCGGCAGGCCGGCGCGCTCGCGATCCCATTGCCCGCCGGTATACCGCTCGAAGCCGCGCGCCAGGCCGCGTTCGGGTCCGACGACGACCGATGCGACGAACGCGCCGGTCCGGTATCCGGCGCGCTGCAAGGTCTCGGCCAGCGTCGGAATGGCGGCGTCGAGCGGCGGATCGGCGTTGTCGCGGACGCCGTGACGCGGCGGCAGCAGGCCGGTGAACAGGCTCGTATGTGCGGGCAGCGTCAGCGGCGCGACCGTCGTCGCGCGGTCGAACGTCAGTCCCTCGCGCGACAGCCGATCGAGCGTCGGCTGTCGCGCCGACATGTAGCCGTACGCCGAGAGCCGGTCCAGACGGGTCGTGTCGAGGGTCACGATCACGACGTTCGGACGCGGCGCGTCGGACGCAACGCGGAACCAGACGGTGCAGCTGGCGATCGCGATGCCAGCCGCGAAGAACAGCCCGCGGCTGGTGTCGGAGCGCGGGGATGGCGACGGCGACGTCATGACTCAGCGGCTGAGCACGACCTGGTGGCCGGACGAATGACACGAGCTCGCGATCTCGAACCGGTCGACCGAGCGCAGCACGTAGATGTAGCCGGTGAACGAGCCGCGAAACTCCGTCGAGGTGCCAGTGAGGTTGGAGAAGACGTACGGCGCGTAGAACAATCCGTCCGACATCGTCTCGACGAGACCCGGAGTCGCATAGTAGTACGAGTCCCACGGGCCCATGACCATCTCGAAGCGATCGGCGACGAGCCGGCCGTGGAAGCTGTTCTGAGTCGCCCCGAACACGGTGGCGAAGTTCGCCCCGCTCAGCGTGCCGAACACGTTCGGCCCGTCCTGCCGCAGCTGGGCCGCATAGCGACGCTCCCAGACCGATTCGGGCAGACTCGGATGACACTCGGGCGCCGCGACGATCGCCAGCGTGAAGCTGCCGGAGAAACTGGGTCTCGGCTCTTTGGGTTCGAGCTCGGAGTTGACCGTACGAGGCTCGTTGACCACGACGTCCAGGTCTCGCGTCACATAGCCGTCTCTCTCGAACCTGATCTGGATCGGGCCGGCGACGCCGAACAACGAGAAGCGCCCATCGGCCCCCGAGAGCGCGCGGGCGCCGGCGCCGGTGCCGGAGATGACGGTCACCGTCGTGTTGCTGAGCGTGAACGACGAGGCGCCGGCTTCGGTGACGCTGCCGTCGATCCAGAACGTGCCCGACGGCACGACGTTGATGTCGCGCGTCCCGTTGCGATTGCCGAGCTGCGCCGACAACGTCGCCCGTCCGCTCTGCAGTCCGCGGGTGAGGCCGTTCTCGTCAGTCGAGAGGACCGACGGATTGGAGCTGCGCCAGGTCACCGGCGTCGAGGGGCCGCCGCGCGAACCGTCCGAGTAGATCACTTCGAGCGTGAATTGCACGGACTCGCCGGGTGCCACCACCGCGGGTCCAGTGAGCTCGACGCCCCGGAGGACCCGGCTCGTGGGACTCGGTGCCGTCGACGGATCGCCGCACATCGACGACATCACCAGCGCCGCCGAGAGCAGCGGCACGGCTATCACCCGTGCAGCGGTCTGACGTATTTGCAGGGACATGACACACTCCCGTTCGGGCAGCGTGGCTGAACAGTGGCGCCTGCGGTTGCGCGTCCGAGCCGGCGCCACGCGCGCCGCACTCGATAGGGAAACGCCGGGGCGGTGGAATCCGAACATCGGCCTCGAGTCGATCACCGACCGCCGTTGCCGCGAGCGCGGCCAGGAGAACCGGGCGTTCGACGCGCGCCATGCCGCTATAAACGCCTGGCGCGTGAGGATCGGACTCCAGCCGGTCGGACAGGGGATTCCGGGCTAAGATGCTCCTCTCCGGACCCGATGTCTCAGGACCCTCCGTCTGGCGACCCCGTCGCGACGGCCCCTCCGGCGTCCCTCGATCCCGAATCGACGCAGCATCTGCTCGCACGCGCGCAGCGCGGCGAGCGCGAAGCGCTCGATCGTCTGATGGCGCGGCATGCGGCGCCGCTGCAGCGCTGGGCGCGCGGCCGCCTGCCGCGCTGGGCCCGCGACCTCGCCGACACCGAAGATCTTGTCCAGGACACCCTGCTCCAGACGTTTAAACGGATCGGGGATTTCGAGGCCCGTGGTGTCGGCGCGCTGCAGGCCTACCTGCGCCAGGCGATTCAGAACCGGATTCGTGATGAGCTCAGGCGCAAGGGGCGGCGGCCGGAATCGGCGCCGCTCGATGCCGCGCTTCCCGATCCGGGTGTGTCGCCGCTCGAGGAGGCCATCGGCGCCGAAGCCGTCGATCGCTACGAGCGCGCGCTCGCGGCGCTCCGCGTCGAGGATCGCGAAGCGATCATCGGCCGCGTCGAGATGGGCTATTCGTACGCGGCGCTCGCCGAGGCGCTGGGCAAGCCCACGTCCGAGGCCGCGCGCAAGGCCGCCGAGCGCGCACTCGTCCGACTGGCGGAGGAGATGAGTCGTGCGGCAGAGTCCGGCGACCCCTGACGAGCTCGCGCGCGCGATCCTGGATGGCCGGCCGATCGACTGGGCCAACGTTGAATCGACGGCCGATCCGACGGCGCAGGCGATCATCCGGCAGCTGCGCCTGGTCGCCGCCGTGGCCGGCGTCCACCGCGACCAGGCTGTCCGTCCGCGATGGGGCCATCTCGAAATCCTCGAGCCCATCGGTCACGGCGCGTCCGGCGTCGTCTACCGCGCCTGGGACTCGCGACTCGATCGCGAAGTCGCGCTGAAGATCCGCGCGTTCGACGCCGCCACCGACGGGCCCCCTACATCATCGGTGATCCAGGAAGGGCGGCTGTTGGCGCGCGTGCGCCATCCCAACGTCGTCACCGTGCACGGGGCCGAAGTCATCGGCGACGAAATCGGCGTCTGGATGGAGCTGGTGCGCGGCCGGACGCTCGAAGCGCTTTTGCGGCAGGGCCACGTCTTCGACGCTGACGAAGTCGCGGCGATTGGCCTCGAGCTCTGCGGCGCGGTCGCGGCCGTGCACGCGGCCGGTCTGTTGCACCGCGACATCAAGGCCCAGAACGCGATGCGCGCCGACAATGGCCACATCGTGCTGATGGATCTCGGCACCGGCCGGGATCGCGGCGACGTCGAAGCCTCCGATCTGGCGGGAACGCCGTTGTACCTCGCGCCGGAGGTGCTCCGTGGCGAGCCGGCGACCGTGCAGAGCGACCTCTACAGCCTTGGCGTGCTGCTCTATCGCCTGGCGACACGCTCCTATCCGGTGCGGGGCGAGACCGTCGCTGCCATTCGCGACGCGCACGAGCGCGAACAGCGCGTGGTGCTGCGCAGCGCGCGCCCCGATCTCGGGCCGCTGGCGGTCGTCATCGATCGCGCGATCCACACGAACGTCGATCGCCGCTACGCCTCGGCCGATGCGCTCGCCACCGATCTGCGCGCGCTGACGACGCCGGCGGCCGCATCGCCACCGCGGATTGCGCTGCTCACCGTTCTCGGCATCGCCGCGATCGGCCTCGGCGGCTGGTGGATCGCCGGCCGCGCCGCTGCCGGCCGCCACGCCGTCGACACCGCGGCGGGCCGGCGCGCCGTCGTCGTGATGCCGTTCAAGGAGGTCGGCGCCGCTGGGGAGAGCAGCGATCTCGCCGCGGGCGTGACCGTTGCACTGCAGCAGGAGCTGACGCGGATTGGCGGACTCGACGTCCGGTCGCAGGGCTCGTCGCGGCAGTTTGCTGGCACGGCGCCGAGCGTCGTCGAGGCCGGCCGGCTCGCGGGCGTCGATCTAGCGGTCGTCGGCACCGTGCAGCAGACCGGCTCGTCGCTGCGCGTCAGCCCGCAGCTCATTCAGATCAGCACCGACACGCCGATCTGGTCCGACACGGTCACACGGCAGTTGCGCGCGCCCGCGGACCTCTTCGCCGCTATCGACGAGATCACGCGCTCCATCGGCAACCGTGTGAGATTGACGATGCGGGCCGGCCGGCAGGAGCCGCTGCCGGATCTGCCGACGTGGGCGCAGTTCGTCGAGGCGCTTCGGCTGCAGAGTCGCCGCGGGCCGGATAACGTGCGCGCGACGGAGATCTTCCAGTCGATCGTCGAGCGCCAGCCGGACTTCGCGCCGGCCTGGGCCGGTCTGGCCGGCGTCTACGGCGAGCGCGCCTTCAGCTATCCCTCGGTGGGTGGATTCGCGATCGCGCCCGCCGAGGCATTCCAGCGGATCGCGCCGGCGGCGGCGAAGGCGATGGTCCTCGATGGTTCGCTGCCCGAAGCACATGCGGCGAGGGGGCACGCGCACGCGCTCGCCGGGGAATGGGAGCAGGCCGAGGCGGCCTTCCGCCGCGCGCTCGAGCTCGATCCCGGCGCGACGACGATCTCCTCCGACTTCGTGATCACGACGCTGATGCCGACAGCGCGCCTCAACGAGGCCTTGAACGTGCTTCATCTCGCCTTGAGGCGCGACCCGCTCTCGGCGGACGCCGTGCGGGTGCTCGCCTACGTGCAGTTGAGCTCCGGTCAGTACGACGCCACGCTCGAGAACTGCCAGCGCGCCCTCGACTTGTCGCTGCAGCTCACCTACGCGCAGGAGTTCTGCATGCGCGCCCGCGTGCTCAAGGGCGACGTCGCTGACGCCATCGCGTTTTTCGAGACGCGTGGTGAGGGCGGCGAGGGATGGCTGGGCTATGCATACGCGAGCGCCGGGCGGCGCGCCGACGCCGAGGCACTGCTGAAGAAGGTCGAGGGCGTGCCGAACCGACAGGCGCTCATCTATGCCGGACTGCGCGACGCCAGCCGGACCATGGACGCGATCGAGAAGATGGCCGGGGTCAACGTGATCCGGGCGGCGAGCTGGCTGACGTATCCCGAGTTCCACTTCCTGCGCGACCATCCGCTGGCCGCGGAGTTCCGCCTGCGTCATCGCCTGCCGCCGCCCCGATGACCCGCGCCGTCTGGCTGTGGATCGCGTTGATGGCCGGGGCCCCGTCCGCCGTCGCGGCTCAGGTGGTCGGCGGCGCCACCGGCACGATTGCCGGCACGGTCACCGATGCGACGAGCGCGGCGCTCGCTGGCGCCAGCGTCACCGTGACCGGGCCGGCGATCATGCGGCCGCGTACGGTCGTCACCGATGCGCGCGGCCACTATCAAATCGTCGCGCTTCCGCCGGGAGACTATGCGATCGAGTTCCGGCATACCGGCTTCCGGACCGCGACACGCACCGGCGTCGTCGTCGGTGTGGATTTCACGGCCGGCGTCGACGCCGAGCTCGACGTCGGCCCGATCGAAACCGCTGTCGCGGTCAGCGCGCGGCCGCCGGTCGTCGACCCTAGTCTCACGTCGTTGTCGTTCTCGTTCGATCCGCAGATGCTGGCCAGCCTGCCCGGTGCGCGCAGCATGGGCTCGCTGCTCGCGGCGGCGCCCGGGGTGTTCCTGACGCGCTTCGACGTCGGCGGCAACGCGTCGCCGCCCGGGGTCTACGGTGCGCTGGGCATCAACAGCCTGAACCGGCCGACCGTCGAAGGCATCAACGTGTCCGGCATCGCTCCGACCGGTTTCGCGCTCGACTTCGGATCGTTCGACACGGTCTGGGTCGGCACCGGCGCGCACACTGCCGAGTGGTACTCGCCGGGCGTGCACATGCAGTTCGTCATCAAGTCCGGCGGCAACCGCTATGCCGGCACGATCTACGCCGACTACGAACCGCGCGACTGGCAGTCGGTGAACATCGACGCCGCGCAGATTGCCCGAGGCGCGGCCGGCGGCGCCGCGCTGCCGCCGGCCGAAGCGAACCGGGTGTGGAGCGATCGCGATCTCGACGCCGACATCGGCGGCTACGTGCGCCGCGATCGCCTGTGGTGGTACGCGTCGGTACGCGATCAGGACGCGGCAATCCGTGCCGTCAACTTTCCGATCGTGCCGCTGCGGACGCAGATCACCAGCTACGGCGGGAAGCTGACGTGGTCGCTGCGGCCGTCGCAGCGCGCCGTCCTCTACGGACAGGGCGGCCGCAACCATCAGCCGTACCGCCTCGACGCGTTTGCCATCGGCGGCGTCGGCGCGGCGACGGCCATTCACGAATCCGTCGAGTCCACGAGCGAGCAGGTCGCGCGGGGCCGGGTGTGGAAGGCGGAGTGGAATGCGGCGATCGGGTCACGGTTCTACGTGGACGCGCGCATCGGCGAGTTCGATGCCGATCGACCGGAACGGCCGCGCGGGCAGGCGCCGAGATTCGAGGACATCGGCACCCAGATCGTCTGCGGCGGCTCGCGCGATCTGGTCCAGTCGCTCAATCGCACGCAGGCCAACGGATCGATCAACGTCCTCGCCGATGATGGACCCGGACGGCACCATGTCAAGGTTGGCTGGGAGATCTCGCAGACGATGGCTACCGACGACTGGGCGGCGGCGAGCCCCGGCGACGTGCTGCACGTGCTGCGCAACGCGCGCCCGACCGAAGTCGTGCTGTTCGAGTCGCCCTCACGATCGCAGACCGGCCAGCGAAGCTACGCGCTGTTCGTCTCGGACGGCTGGCAGATCACCGATCGGCTGACGCTTCATCTCGGCGGCCGCCTCGATCGGCACCGGTTGTTCCTGCCGGCGCAGGCGCACGGCCCGGCCCGGTTCAACCCGATGCGGGAAGTGTTCGCGCCCGTGGACGCCGTCATCGACTGGAATCTGTTCGTCCCGAGGCTCAGCGCCGCGTTCGACGTCACCGGCGACGGCCGCACGATCGCGAAGCTCAGCGTCAATCAGTACCACACCGGGCCCGGCGTCGAGCTCGCGGCGGCGGTCAACCCCAATGCCGCGCCGTGGTGGCGGCGATATGCGTGGTCGGATCCGAATCGGAACGGCGTCTGGGACGCCGGCGAGGAAGGCACCGAGCTCGCCCGCCGGGGCGGGCTCTCCACCGAACGATTGGATCCGGCGCTCGAGTTGCCTCGGCTGACGGAGATTGCCGCCTCGGTCGAGCGCGACGTCGGCCACGGTCTCGCGCTTCGCGCCG
>DASTCC010000226.1:0-2173 GCA_035711465.1 Vicinamibacterales bacterium | reverse complement strand
GACGCTGGTCGACGCCGCGGACGTGATTCGGCGCGGCGGCACCGGTGAGCGCGCCAATTGGGCGCTCGCCGCCGCCCTGGCGGCGCGGCGTCCGGTCATGCTCGCCGGGGGGCTGCGGCCAGAGAACGTGGTCGAGGCGATGCACGCGGTGCGTCCGTTCGCCATCGACGTCTCGTCGGGCGTCGAAGCGGAACCGGGCGTCAAGGACGCGGCACGGATGAGGTCGTTGTTCGCCGCCATCCGCGCCGGCGAAGGAGTCACATCGTGAACGTGCTGTCGGCGCGCGCCACACCCGGACCGAGATTCGGCCAACGCGACCCGGACGCGCGCGGATACTTCGGCGAGTTCGGCGGCCGCTTCGTCCCCGAGACCTTGATGGCTCCGGTCGACGACCTGGCCGCCGCCTATCTGGATGCGCGCCGCGACGAGCAGTTCGTCGCCGAGCTCGGCCGGCTGCTCTCGCAGTTCGTCGGCCGCGCGACGCCGCTCGACGAGGCCCGTCGGATCGCGGCAGGCACGGGCGTGCGTGTGTTCTTGAAGCGGGAGGATCTCGCGCACACCGGCGCGCACAAGATCAACAACGCGATCGGCCAGGCGCTGCTGGCGCAGCGGATGGGGAAGCGCCGCATTGTCGCCGAGACCGGCGCCGGTCAACACGGCGTCGCGACCGCGACCGCATGTGCGCTGCTCGGTCTCGAGTGCGTCGTCTACATGGGCGCCGACGACATGGCACGGCAGGCGCTCAACGTGTTCCGGATGCGCATGCTCGGCGCCACCGTCGAGCGCGTCGACGCCGGAAGCCGGACGCTCAAGGACGCGATCAACGAGGCGATGCGCGATTGGGTCGCCAACGTCGCCTCGACCTACTATCTGCTCGGATCGGTGCTCGGCCCGCATCCGTATCCGCTGATGGTGCGCGAGTTCCAGTCGGTGATCGGGCAGGAAGCGCGAGCGCAGATCCTCGATGCCATCGGCCGGCCGCCCGACGTCGTCGTCGCCTGCGTCGGCGGCGGCAGCAACGCGATGGGCATCTTCGACGCGTTCGTCGAGGATCGCGACGTGCGGCTGGTCGGCGTCGAGGCCGGCGGCCGGAGCCTCGCGCCGGGCGACCACGCGGCGCGCTTCGCCGGCGGACACGCCGGCGTGTTGCACGGCACGCGGAGTCTGGTGCTGCAGGACGATGGCGGGAATATCCTGATGACGCACTCGGTGTCGGCTGGACTCGACTATCCGTCGGTGGGCCCCGAGCATGCGTGGCTGCGCGCGATCGGCCGGACCGAGTACGCGTACGCGACTGACGCCGAAGCGCTCGATGCATTCGAATGGCTGGCGCGCCACGAGGGCCTGCTGCCGGCGCTCGAATCGTCGCACGCGGCGGCGTGGGTGCGGCGTGAGCTGCCGCGGTTGCCGCAAGGCGCCGTCGTCGTGATGAACGTGTCGGGACGCGGCGACAAGGACGTGGAGACCGTGCGGCAGCTCGTCGAAGGACGAGACGCGCGCAGCGGCGGGAGTGCGGCATGAGCCGGATCGGCGCGGCGTTCGATCGCCTTCGCGCGGCTGGCCGCAAGGGCCTCGTCGCCTACATCACCGCCGGCGATCCCGATCAGGCCCGATCGCGCGACGTCGCGCTCGGCGTCGCGCGCGGCGGGGCCGACGTCATCGAGCTGGGCGTGCCGTTCTCGGATCCGATCGCCGACGGCCCGGTGATTCAGCGCGCCTCCGAGCGAGCGCTCGCCGCCGGCGGCGGGCTGCAGCCGACGCTGGATCTGGTCGCGAGCCTGCGGCGCGAGACCGACGTGCCGATCGTGCTCTTTACCGACGTCAACCCGGTGCTGCGCTGCGGCGTCGACCGCTTTGTCGATCGCGCCGCCGCCGCCGGCGTCGATGGCGTGCTGCTGCTCGACTTGCCGATTGAAGAAGCCGCCGACACGCGGCGGGCGCTCGATCGCCGCGAGCTCGATCAAATCTTCCTGCTCAGCCCGACGACGACGGATCGGCGGCTGGCGGAGGCGGCGTCGCTCGGGCGGGGATTCCTGTATGCGATCTCGCGCCTCGGCGTGACCGGAGCGCGCCGGACCGTGGCCGACACCGCCGAGCCGCTGGTGCGGCGGATCCGCGCGGCGTCGAGCCTGCCCGTGGCGCTCGGCTTCGGGATCTCGCGGCCCGAGCACGT
>DASTCC010000225.1:0-11483 GCA_035711465.1 Vicinamibacterales bacterium | reverse complement strand
GAATCCTGGTCGCAGTTCACGCAGCTCACCGACGACGGCGGCCGCGAGGTCGAGCCGTCGATCTCGCCCGACGGCGACTCGATCGCCTACGCGGCCGAAGCCGCCGGCAACTGGGACATCCACGTCCGCCGCGTCGGCGGCCGCACGGTCACGCGGGTTGCCGCCGATCCTTCGCGCAACGAAGGGGCGCCGAAGTTCTCGCCCGACGGCCGCTCGATCGCCTTCCACGAATCGGACGTCGACGACGGCGGCATCTTCGTCGTCGGCGCCACCGGCGAGTCGGAGCGGCGGGTGACCGACACCGGGTTCCATCCCGCCTGGTCGCCGGACGGCAAGGAGATCGTCTTCTGCCAGGAGCGCATCGTGACTCCGGCGTCACGCGTGATCGTCAGCGCGCTGTCAGTGGTCGACCTTGCGACCGGTGCGATTCGAATGTTGACCAGGGGCGATGCCGTGCAACCGGCGTGGTCGCCGTCCGGGACGCGGATCGCGTACTGGGCCAATGACGCTGGCCAGCGTGACATCTTCACCATCGGTCGCGAGGGCGGCGAACCGGTGCAGGTCACGACCGACGCGGCGCTGGACTGGAGCGTGGTCTGGGCGCCGGACGGCCGGCATCTGTACTTCGCGAGCGATCGCGGCGGGGCGATGAACCTCTGGCGAATCCCGATCGACGAGGCGTCCGGCCGCCCGACCGGCGCGCCGGAACCGGTAACCAACGGCGTTCCGGCGTCGTTGTCCGACCCGGCGCTGTCGCGGGATGGCCGGCGGCTCGTGTTCGCGTCGCTCGTGAATTCGGTCAATCCCGTGGCCATCGCGCTGACACCGCGCGGCGACGTCGCCGGTGAACCGCGATTCCTCTTTCAGCAGAACGGCACGTTCGCGCCGACCTCCGTGTCACCCGACGGCGGGATGCTCGCCATCTCCGGCCTCCGCCCGGTCGAGGACATCTGGGTCAGCCGCATCGACGGCACCGGCCTGCGACGCGTCACCGACGACGCACATCGCGATCGCGTGCCGATGTGGTCTCCCGACGGCAACGAGCTGCTGTTCTACTCGAACCGCAGCGGCAAGTACGAGGCCTGGACGATCAAAAAGGACGGCAGCGGCCTGACGCAGATTTCGTCGCGGCCGAACGACAGCCTCAACTGGGCGTTCTACGATCCGGCGGGTCGCCGCATCTGGACGTACGTCACGTCCGCGCAGAATCTGTCGTACACGTTTCCGATCGGCGCCAAGACGCCGCAGGCGGGCGAGGCGATGCCGCAGATTCGGATCGACGGCGGGTTTCTGCGGCCGCATGCGATCACGCGCGACGGCCAGCGGCTGGCGGGGCTGGCGATGTCGCCGGCGGGCGCGCGTATCGGGGTCGGATGGCACGACCTGAAGACCGGCGAGACCTGGATCTCGCGCGAGACCACCGAAATGGGACTTCCGACGTGGCTCGACGAGCAGCACATCGTGTTCGTCGTCGGCGGCCAGCTGGCCGTGATCGACACGGGGAAGCGTCGACGCGTCATCGGCGGCCCGTTCCCGTTCGAGTTGAACACCGCCCTCATGCCGGCGGTTTCGCCGGACGGGCGAACGGTGTTCGTCGGCGGCGGCCGCAACGAATCGGACATCTGGATGGCGCAGCGCGAGAAGTAGCCATGCGGCCGTGGATCAAATGGTCGATCGCCGCGGTCGCGTGATGCGAGCGCGCGTGCCGCTCTGGCTGATGCGATTCAGCTCGGTGAACATCCTGTCGCAGCTCGGACTCGCGCCCGAACGCTTCCGGCTGACCGCCGACGACCTCGCCGCATTCGGGCCGGGGATCGTCGCCGATTATGTGAAACCCGGCGAGATCAGCGTGATCGTCTGGGTCGAGTGACGCGTCGTCGCGCGCCTCGCGCTAGGCCAGTGCCTTGCCGTACATCGCCAGCAACCGAGCCCACGCTTTCTCCGCCTGCGGCTCGTTGTAGACGCCCGAGTCCGGCGGGCACCAGCCGTGCGCGGCGCCCTCGTAGACTTCAATCTCAGCCTGAAGATTCGCCTTCGAGAAAGTGTCCTTCAGCACCGTCTTCTCGTTGGGCGATCGCTGATCGTCGTTGGCGGCGATGGCGACGAGGAACTGCGCCTTGGTGGCCGCGGCCTGGAGATGCGGGCTGTTGGGTTGCTGGGTGACGAGGCCCCCGCCATGGAACGAGGCGACGGCGCCGACGCGGTCGGGAACGGCGACGGCAGTGCGGAACGCGAACGGACCGCTCATGCAGTAGCCCTGCGTGCCGACCTTGCGGTTCTTCGCCACCGACGGCTGCAGATCGAGCCAGGAGACGAAGGCCTTGGCGTCGGTCATCTGCGTCGTCTCGTTGAGCGCGGCGGCGAGCGGACGCAGTTCAGGGATGGGCGTCGCCGCACCCTTGGCCGCGGTCGGCGCCTTCTGCGTGCGGTAGAAAGGGTTGACGACGAGTACCGAATAGCCGGATTGCGCGAGGCGCTTGCCCATCTGACGGAACGCCGGACGGAGGCCGAAGATGTCCGGCCACATCACCACCGCCGCCGCGGTGCCGTTCGCCGGCCGGACGAAGTACGCGTCGCAGATGCCGTCGGGCGTCGTGATGTTGACGTCGGATTCGGTGACCGCCTGCGCGTTGGGCACGGCGGGCAGCGCCAGCGAGATGCCGGCGGCGACGAGGACGCCGAACTGGCGGCGGGTCACGAGACCGCGCGCTTCGTATTCCTGACGATCGTCATCGAAGTGATCCTGGTCGCACATGGGCGCATTCTGCGGGGGCGGTGAGCCGAAGTCAACGGCGCATCGGCCGGGATCCGAGGCCGGTGTCGACGCCGACGATCGCCCGAGCGATCGGTCGGCGCCGTGCCTCCGGCCTCATCCAGCCTGACGTTCGTTACCCTTTGCCCTTCTTGAGGGCGGCGACCTGATCGGCGAGCTGATCGACCTTGGCCGAGATGCCGCTGACGGCGCGAATCACCTGCTCGAGGCGCGGATCCGGCGAGCTCTCGAGGACGCCGCCGGCGTCGACTTCGAGCTTCTCGGCCTTCACCTCTTTGATCTCGCGCTTCTCCTTGTGATCCTTGTGCTCCTTGCCCTCCTTGAAGTCCTTCTCTTTCTCCTTGTCCTTCTGTTCCTTGATGTCCCGCTTCCAGATGATCGGGCCGTCGAAGTCGTCCTTCTGCCAGGACTTGCCGTCCCAGAAGTCCTTGCGGGTTCCGCCGACCACGCCGAGGAGCGTCACGAGATCGCGCACCGTGAGCGTGTTGACCGGAGTGTCGGACTTGAGCTGAACCGCTGGTCGGTCCTCCTTCGAGACGAAGGGTTCCTTGCCGGTGCGCTTGGCCATGTTCGTGTCTCCTAGTTGAGTGGATGCCGCGGGGAGATGTTGCCGCGCAGCAGGTCGGCGACCGCCATGCTGATCGGCTGTCCGGTGTGACGTTCGTAGTACAGAAAACCGGGGGAGGGATTGACTTCGAAGCAGTAGAGCTCGCCGGCCGGTGTCTCTTTCAGATCGATGCCGGCGAAGAGCAGATCGAACTCGCGAGAGAGCCGCAGGCACGCGTCGCCGGCGGCGGCCGGCAGCCTGACGGGCTCGAGGGCCGACGTCAGGCCGTCGACGTGGGCGTAGCGGTAATCCACGGCGTCCGATTCGATGGCGGTGGCGAAGATCCGATCGCCGACGGTGTGCACACGGATGTTGCGGCCGGGGATGAATGCCTGGAACTGCGCCGGCCCATGCTCGAGCAGATCGAGACGCTCGAGTTGCTCGGCGCCCAGGCGGCGCACGATCGATCGCACGCCGCTGGCCGACTTGTAGACGACGTCGCCGTGCTCGGCGAGAAACGCCCTGACCGCCGCAGGATCGCTCGTGACGAGCGTCGGCGGCACGCGCAGTCCGGCGCGGCTGATGAGGAGCGCCTGGTACGGCTTGGAATTGTTCGCGAGCCCTCCGCTGACGCGGTTGACGACCGGACAGGCGAGATCCTCGACGAGCGCCATCAGGCTGAGGTCGCCCTCGGTGCGCAGCGCTCGCGCGTCGGCGGGATCGAGATGCGCGAGCGGCGGCCGATCGTCGGGGCTGAGAAAGCGCACGTAGGCGCCGCTGATCTCGTCGAGGTCCAGGCGCCAGCCGTCGCCCGCAATCCAGCCGGCCGGCCCGCGATCCGTCCAGCGCACGGCGATGCGGTAGTCCTCGGGGAACCGCGCGAGATCGAGCAGGCGGTACCGATAGCCGCAGTCCTCGAGCCGCGAACAGACGAGCTCGGTGACGCCGTCGGCAAGGCCGCCGCAGATCAGGATCACGACAGCACCAGTGCGCCAGTCGCGGCCGTGCGTGCCGCCGTGAGCTGATCGACGACGGCGTCGAGGATGCGCGCGGCCGCGGGCGCATCGAAGCGCTCGACGCGCGGGCGCGGATCGACGTGCACCACCGCCAGGCCGGCGCGCACTCGAGCGAGCGCGATCTCGACGAACGACAGACGCGCGGCAGACGCGAAGCGTCGCAGCGCGGCTTCGAGCGCGATCGCGTCGCTCGACGCCCCGCCGTTCCAGATCACCTCGCCGCCGACGACGCACGCAAGCGTGACCGGGCCGTGCGGCTCGGTCAGGCAGATCGTTGTCCGCGCCTGCATCGCCGCGATCCGCTTCCACGCGTCCTCGTCGTCGAGCAGATAGGCGGCGCCATGGCTCAACGGTGAGTAGACGGCGCCGTCGACGCCGGCGTCCCCGAGCCGGCGGCGGAACGCGTCGGCCTCGACGATGTCGCTGGTGATCACGACCTCGGGCATGCGCAGACCCGAATCGCGCAGCGAGGATCGCCAGGTGAGCATCGACACGCCGGCGCGATACCAGTTCGCGGCGTCGGGCCGATTGACGACCGGGCAGGAGAGCGCCGCCAGCCACGCGAGCATCACCGCGCGGAGCTCCGCGAGCATGTAGGCGTGGTCGTCCGGTTCCCAGCCGGCCGGATCGATCCAGCTCGCGTCCCGTACCAGCACGCCTTCGAGCGCGTCGTCGGCAGCGCCGGCGGCAAGGCGGCTCGTGAGGCCGCGGGCATCGAGCCGCCACGTTAGTTTCGCCGGCGGCGCCAGCGGATCGGCGGCGATGCGCGCGTCGAGTCCGCGTGCCTCGAGCCTGGCCGCGACGCCCGCGCAGCATGGATCCTGGGAATGACCGAGCAGGAGATACATGGGACCTGCCTTGGCGCGGTCGTCAACCGGGTCCGACAGATCTGCCCGGGCGGTGGATGACGAGATCCGGCATCCGCCGGATCGACGCAATTCGTGGGGAGGCTCGCGATCCTAGACGCGCGCGTGTGACGGCGTCAATCGCAATCGCGGGCCCGCGGCGCGTCGATCAGTCGCGCCGCAGGACTTCGATCGGATTCACTCGTGCCGCTTGACGCGCTGGCAGGTAGCAGGCGAGCACGGCGACCCCGAGCAGGGTCACGGGCACGGCCGTATAGGTCAGCGGATCGGATCCGCCGACGCCGACGAGCAGGCTCGAAAGCAGATTCGTCGCGATCAACGCGATCGCGATGCCGGCCGCGGCGCCGGCGAGACAGACGGTCATGCCCTGTCTGACGAGCAACGAGAGCACGTTCGCCCGCGGGGCGCCGAGTGCGAGGCGAATGCCGATTTCGTGCGTGCGCTGTCTGGCGACGTATGCGATGACGCCGTAGACGCCGATCATCGCCAGCAGCAGCGCGAAGGCGCCGAGGACGCCGAGCAGGGTCGCGGCGAAGCGGGGCAGCAGGCGCTGGATCTCGAGGCCCTCGTCGAGCATCCGGTAATGAAAGGCCGGCCACTCCGGAACGAGCGCACGGACTTCGCGCTCGATCGCGTCGGCGAGCCGCCGGGAATCGCCGGTGCCGCGGACCGCGAGCGACAGCGTCAGGTTGTTCGTCGGGTCCTGCGCCAGCGGAAAGTACACGAAGGGCTCGGATCGTTCCGCGAGGCTGCTGTACTTCGCATCGCGCGCGATGCCGACGACTTCGACGACGCCGTCCGGCTCGCGAAACCGGCGTCCGATTGCGTCGCCGTCGGGCCAGAGGCGTCGCGCCAGCGTTTCGTTGACGATGACGACTCGCGGCGCGGCGCTGTCGTCAGCCGGTGTGAAGTCGCGGCCGCGCAGAAGGGGAAGGCGGAGCGTCGCGAAATAGCCGGGCGCGATCCGGGCGAAGGCGGTGCGCATCCGACCGCCGCCGGCAGCGCCCTCCGCCGTGATGACCGTCGCGTTGCCGCCGAACCACAGCGGCACCGGGTCCATCGCCGTCACGCTCTCGACGCCGGCTACCGATCTCAGGCGCTCGACGAGATCGCGCTCGAACCCGGGTGGCTTCTGGACGCGCACGCCGGCCTGATCTCTGGCGATCGGCAGGAGCAGGACGTTCTCGACCGAGAAGCCGGGCGAGATCGTCGCCGACTTCTGCCAGCTGCGGACGAGCAGCCCGCAGGGAATCAGGAGCAGGAGGCACAACGCCATCTGCGCTGCGATGACGATGCTGCGCAGGTTGAAGCCGGGCGCGAAGCGCCGATCCGACGCACGATCCGACGTGAGATCGAGCCGCGGCCCCGGGTTCGAATTGTGGAGGCCGGCGATCAGGCCGAAGATGCCGGCGGTGAGCAGCGAAAGGCCGAACGTGAAGGCGAAGACGCGGTAGTCCAGCGAGAACGCGATCGACAGCGTCGGATTCTCCGCTTGTCCAATCTCCACCGGCGGCTTGAACGCGACGGCGACATCGATCAGCCACGCTGCCAGGAAGAGACCGGCGACCGCCGCCAGCGAGACGACCGCGACGCTTTCGATCAACCAGAGACGGATCAACCGTCCTCGCCCGGAGCCGAGCGCCAGCCGCACCGACATCTCGCGCTGCCGCGCCGCGGCGCGCGCGATCAGCAGGCCGGTGACGTTCACGCAGGCGATGGCGAGCACGAGCAATCCCACCGCGAACGCGGCGCCAGCGATGGTGAGGATGTCGAACACGACGGCGCTGGACTGCTCGCGCGCCGGCCGGACTCTCGTCTCCGTGCCCGCCGGCAGGCCGAGTCCCTGGCCGGCGGCGGCCATCGCCGCCTGCGCCTGTTCGATCGTGACGCCGTCGTTCAATCGCGCCAGCGTCGTCAGCCAGGTCTCCTGGCCGGTCAATCGCGCCGGTTCGCGAACGAGATGGGCCCAGGTCGTCATGGGAATCCAGAGATCCGCCGCGACCTCGCGGTTGAGCCCGGTGAATCCCGGTCTGGCGATGCCGACGACCGCGAACGGACGGCCGTTCAGGACGATCGTCGCGCCAACCGCGGCTGGATTGGACGAGAGCTGCCGCTGCCAGAACGCGTGGCTGATCACCGCCACGAGCGGCGGGTCCGTGGCGCGATCCATCTCGCGATCGAAGCCGCGGCCGGCGCCGAGGTCGAGGCTCGCGATCGCGAAGAAGTCGCCGGCCACGGGCTCCGCGTAGACCTGCGATCGTCGATCGCCGTCCGTGAAGACGAGCGGCCTTGCGCCGGTGTAGGCCGTCACCGCCGAGAACGTCTCACGGCGATCGCGGTAGTGGAGGAACGCCGGAAACGACGTCCCGAGATCGGAGCGGGAGGCGTCGGCGTGAAAGACGACGACGGTGCGGTCGAGCTGCCGGACGGCCGGCGGCTGCAGCAGCAAGACGTTCAGCGCGCTGAAGATCGCGGTGTTGATGCCGATGCCGAGCGCCAGCGACAGCACGGAGACCAGGACGAAGCCGGGTTGCCGGCCGAGCATCCGAAGGCTGTGACGGATGTCCTGCGACAGAGAGCTCATCGCGTAGTACAACGCGCCGGCGTGGCGATCGTTAACGTGGCCACCGCGCGCCGGTCATTCCGGCTCGGCCTGCTCGAGCTGGCGAGTGTAGGCCAGGAACGACCTGCCGCGCTCCGTGATCTCCAGGTGGCGATGGACGTCGTCGCCGGCGGCAAAGAGCGACCGGACGCCGCGATCCGGCCGCCGCGCGATCAGGCCGAGCGACAGCAACCGTCGCAGCTCGGCCTCGAATCCCGGCGACTGCTTGAAGTGAAAGGGCTCCGGGGATTCGAGCTTCTTGAGATGCGTGATCTCGTGCTTGGTGGCGAAGCTCTGGAGCAGAAATCTCAGGATGCCGTCGATGTCGGCGCGCTGGCGCGCCTGCTCGTCCTGGACGGCGCGCACCTGCGTGCCGACGCGCGCTTCGCTGAAGCCGAGACTGCGGATCATCTCGCGGATGCTGTCGCAGGCCGGGCCGACGGCGGCCTTGTGATCGCCATCCCGCCGCGGCCATTCGTAGAGCGCGGTGGTTAGGCCGGCCAAATCGCTCGGCACTTTCACCGCATCGCCCTGCGGGCGCACGACGAACGTCCGCTCGCGGCCCAGCCGCCCCATGAACAGGCCGAGCTCGAACAGCGCGTTGTCGCGCGGGCTGAACGTCGTCTGCTCCCGGCTGGTGATCAAGTCGTCGGGCGTGAGGACGACCGCGGCGAAATCGAACCGCGACAAGCCGTTCACGAGGCTGTCGATGAAGGTGTTGCCGACGAGGAAGAAGCCCTCGTTCCAGAGCGTCACTTCCGCGTCCTGCGCCAGGAGCGTCCGGACGGCGCGCGCGAACTCCAGCCCTTCGGTCGACGAGCCGATGAACATCGCCGGCCTGGCCGTGGGCGCCGACCTCATCGCTGCACTCTGACGCCTGATCGGCGATCAATCAAGCCTCGGTTCGGATCGCCTCCGCCGGGTCGACCCGCATGGCGCGGAAGAGCGGCGGCGCCACCGCCAGCAGCGTCGCGAGCGCGAGCGCGGCCAGCGGCAGGCCGAGCGCGACCGGATCGGTCGGCTCGATCTGGAAGAGCAGCGGCCGCACCAGCCGGCCGAACGCCACGCCGCACACGACGCCGGCGAGCGCGCCGAGGGCTACCATGCTGGCCAGCCGCGTCGCGATCAGGCCGAGTACGTGCAGCGGCCGTGCGCCGAGCGCCAGGCGCAGCCCGATCTCCCGCCGCTCGCGCGTGACCGCGTAGTTGAGCACGCCGTAGACACCGATCACCGCGAGCGCCAGCGCCAGCGCGGCAAAGAAGGCGGACAGCGCCGCCAGCAGACGCTCGCGGATGACCTGTTGCGTGACGAGCGCCTCGAACCGCGCGACCTCGTGCACGACCAGGTTCGGATGCTGCCGCATGAGGGTACGGCGCAGCGTCTGCTGGAGATCGCCCGCGTCGGCGTTGGTGCGCAACAGCAGCGTCGCGCCGTTGCGCTGTTCGAGCGGCACGAACAGGCCCGGCTCGATCGTCTCGCGGACGCTGAAGTAGACCGAGTCGCTGACGAGTCCGACGATCTCCACCGGCGCGTTCCAGCCGTCGACGATCAGGCGCCGGCCGATCGGACTGCGGTCGTCGAAATAGACGCGCGCGAACGCCTCGTTGACGATGGCCACGCCGGGCACCGGCTGCTTGCGTTCGTCGCGCCCGGGCGCGCGCTCGCCGGCGCGAAACTCGCGGCCCTCGATCAGCCGCTGCCTCATCGTCGCGAAATAGCCGGGCGATACCGACAGCCAGAGCGGGCCGTCCTGCGGCGACGGGCGGCCCGGTACGCTGACCGAGATTCGCCATCGGTTTCCGGTCAGCGGCGCCCATCCGGCCACGGCGGCGGTGCCGATCGGGCCAGTATCACGCAGCGACGCCGCGAGCGCCGTCCACTCGTCCGCCGTCTGCCGGCGATTGCTCTGGACGACGACGTGAAGCAGATGCTCCGGCGTGAATCCGAGGACGCGGGTGCTCAGTTGATCGAAGGTGACGACGAAAAGGCCTGCGCCACAGAGCAGGAAGACGCACAGCGCCATCTCGGTCGCGATCAGCGCGTCGGCCAGCCGCCGAGGCAGGCGCGGTCCCCGCTGTTCCTTGAGCACGTCGTGCGGCGACGCGGCGGACGCGCGGAGCGCCGGCGCGAGGCCGAAGAGGACGGTCACGATCAATGTGACGGCCGCGGCGGTGGCGACGGCGCGCCAGTCGAGGTCGAGGATCAGACGCACCGGGCGTTCGATCGGCGCCAGCATCGAGACCACGAACGGCGCGGCCCACCACGCGAACAGGACGCCGACAGCAGCGGCAAGGCCGGCGAGCAGCAAGCTCTCCATCAACATCAGCTGGACGAGCCGGCGGCGCGCGGCGCCGATCGACAGGCGCAGGGCCATCTCGACGCGGCGCGACATCGCGCGCGCGAGCAGCAGGTTGGCGACGTTCGCACAGGCGATCAGCAGGAGCAGCGCCGCCAGCGCGGTCAGAATCCAGAGCGGACGGCGAAACGCCTTCTGCACGTCGGACGCTCCGCTCGCCGCCGGCAGGAGCACGAGCTGCTCGCTCAGATAGGAGTTGATCCGCGATGGCGGCATGTCGGCAGGAAAGTTCCTGACGCCCTCGCGATGCTCGTCGCGAAAGCGCGCCGCGAGCAGCGCCTGCACCGCCGCCGGATCGACACGCGGCTTCGGCCGGCTCCAGATGCGAAACCACGTCCACCCTCGAACGTCCAGCGCTTCCGGATTCATCATCGACGGGATGAAGAAATCGGTCACGGCGCCCGGTTCGGTGCCGGTGAAACCGGCGGCAGCGACGCCGACGATCTCGTAGACGCGGTCGTTGATGCGGAACGTCCGTCCGATCACGCCAGGGTCGGCCGCGAATCGCCGCCGCCAGTAATCGTGGCTGAGCACCACGACCGGATGACCATCCGGCACGGCATCGTCGCGTTCGTCGAGCAGACGGCCGATTGCCGGCCGGAGTCCGAGCGTCGCGAACACGTTGCCCGAGACGAACTGCTGGACTGCCGTTTCGGGTCCATCCGCGCCGATGGCGATCGGGCGCCTGACGGCGGCGCCGATCAGGAGGAGATCGGCGTGGTCGCGGGCGAGCGCTGCGTAGGTGCGATACGTCGGGTAATCGAAGTCGTCGCGCTCGGCGGGCCGGTTCTCGGCGTCGACGAAGGTACGGGTGAGCACGAAGAGCCGCGAGGGCTCGGCGACGGGCAGCGGCCGCAGCAGCACCGCGTCGACGAGCCGGAGGGCCGTGAGGGACGCGCCCATCGCCAGGCCCAGCGAGAGGACCGCGGACAGGCTCGCGGTGCGATGTCTCACGATCTGCCGCCAGCCGAACACGAGGTCCGACTTCAGCGCGTCGAGAGAGGGCAGGCCGCGCTGATCGCGCAGCGTGTCCATCGTCTGAGTCACAGCGCCGACGCGGATCCGCGCTCGTCGCGCGGCGTCGGGCGCGTCGAGACCGCGCCGCGCCTCGTCTTCGGCAGCGAGCTCGAGGTGGAGGCGCAGCTCGTCCTCGAGATCGCCGTCCGGCCTCGAGCCACGGATGGACGCCGTGAGGCGGCGGACGTATTCGCGCCAGGCACGCCAGCGGCTCACGCCGGGCCTCCGTGCGTTCTATTAGACATGCAAATGGAGTATCCGCCTAGTTCATTGGGATGTCAAATGGAGCGGCCGGGACGCGGGTCC
>DASTCC010000224.1:0-9352 GCA_035711465.1 Vicinamibacterales bacterium | reverse complement strand
AGACCCGAACGCGCCCGCCGGGCGCGGCGGCCGCGGCGGCGGTCGCGGCGGCGGCCGCGGCACCGCGGTCCCGGAAGGCCTCACGGCCGAACAGCGATCGCAGTTCGAGCTCGGCCTCGCGCGCATCAACGCGATGTATCCCGCGGCGCCCCGCGCGACCGTGCAGGACTTCGTCAACCACATCGACTACGCCGTGAAGCTCATCGGCATCGACCATGTCGGGATCTCGTCCGACTTCGACGGCGGCGGCGGTGTCGATGGCTGGAACAGCGCGGCCGAGACCTTCAACGTGACGCTCGAGCTCGTCCGGCGCGGCTACTCCGAGGAAGACATCGCCAAGTTGTGGAGCGGCAACCTGCTTCGGGTGTGGGAGCAGGTCGAGAAGGTCGCGAAGGACATCCAGAGCGGCGCGATCAGGTAGCGCGGAACGCGCGCGCGGCGGCGGTGTCCAATCTGAATAGAGGCGCCGTGCCCCTCCTCCCCGGCGCCGGGGCAGGAAAGGGCATGGCGCCATGTGCGTCCGTCGTCTGTCGTTCGCGTTTCTCTCGCCTCTTCTCGTCACGTTCGTTCACAGCACTGCATCCGCCCAGACGCTGATTACGACCTCGTCGTCCGTTCGCTTGCGCGCGGCCGCGGCGGCCGACGCACGCGTCGTCGCCGAACTGCCGCTCGGCACCGAAGTCTCCGCGTGCGGCGCCGTCACTAACGGCTGGCGTGAAGTCGAGACGGCCGCCGGCATCCGCGGCTGGATCCACGGCGGTCTGGTCGAGGACCTGGCGCCCCCATCCCGAGTCGACACGATCGAACGGCTGATCCGGAAACGGCTGTCGCGAAAGGCCGATCCGCCGGCCGCCAGGCTCGAGCTCGCCGCGCTCGTCGAGCGCGTGATGAGCGAGGCCGCCACGCCCCAACAGAAAGCCCGGATGGAGTTGGCCCGACTCCGCGCAGTCGGTGGGGTCATCGAGGCGCTGCCGGTCGGCGCGCGGCCGGGCGAACCGTTTGACGCATGGATCGACGCGCATCAGGCGCTGATCGAATATCACCACGTCACCGGACGCTACATCCTGCGCACCGATGCCGTGCTCAAGGCGCACGCGCGTCACGAACGATCTGCCGCGACCGTGGCCGAGGAACTGATGTGGCTGGCGGTGACGAACGGCTTCGCCGGCGAGTGCGAGGGCATCCTGCGTTGTTACATCGGACGAACCGATGCGACCGAGGGCGACTACCTCCGCGCCTACCCGGAAGGGCGTCATGTCGACGCCGTGATCCGAAGGCTGCAGGACCGCGCCAACTGGTGGCTGAGCCGGATGACGCCGGTCTACGGGTTCGAGGCGGCCCTGCAATGCGGCGAGCTCTCGCCGATGATCGAGAATCTCAAGTTCGCGGTGGCAACCGCGTCGCATCCCGATCGGAACGGGACCATCGCACGGCTCGACGAGGTCGCGAGACGATGCCGCTGACGGCGATCAGCAGGTGTGGCACTTGAAGAGCGGCATCGAGACGTGGCTGACGAGTCCGGGGGCGGTCGGTCGGGCGGCCGCCCGCCGGATGCCGTAGACGAACGTCTGCTCGCCGTTGCTGGTATCGACGTAATCGAGGCGCTCGCCGATCTTCTCGGCGACCCGGACCGACCGCAGGTTGTTCGTGCTGATGCGGCTGACGAGATGGTCCACGTCGGTCTCGGCGAAGGTGAACTCGATGGCGGCGCGTGCCGCTTCGGTGGCAAAGCCGCGGCGCCAATGGGAGCGACGGATCAGCCAGCCGAGCTCGACCGCGTTCCAGCCCTCGGGACAGCACGGCCCGACGCGGCCGATGACGTCGCCGGTGGTCTTCTCGACGACGGTCCAGTGGCCGTAGCCGCGCAGATGCCAGTGGCCGAGAATCATGGCGATGGTGCGCCAGCCGGCGACCCGGCCAGCGGCATCACCTGTCGATCGCAGGTACTTCAGGACTTCGGGATCTTCATGGATCTCGACGTAGGCCTCGAGATCTCGTTCCTCGGGCGGGCGCAGATACAGGCGCGGGGTGTCGAGGACGACCATCGGCGCAGCGGCGCGAACGTGTCAGTTCGCGGCCGACGGGCTCGCCCAGACGATGGTGGCCCAGACGATCGACCCGGATGTCGTGCGTCCCATGCTGTCGGTGAAGCGCTGATTCGATCCCATGTTCCTCATCCGGGCGGTCCCGGTCTCCTGGCCGTCTATTTAGCAAGGCGGGTGCCAGCGGACTCTTTGGAACAACCTCGTCAATTACGGCCTGAAAACCCGCAAGGCCGCGGCGACCGCGAGTAGCACGTACCCAAGTTGTGATCTCACGGACCTGACCGGCGGGAACGGACGATCCCCGGCGGCACGCGACCGAATTCCCGCCCCCTTTCCAGATGCGCGGAACGTCGTATACGCTTTGCGCGTATATACGCGTTGGGCGTATATGGAGGTCTCATGATCAGGTCCGTTTCGATGAAGGCTGCACTCGCCGCGATCGTGGTCGCGGCCGCCGCGTCCCCGGCCGGGCAGGAAAAGCCGGGGTTGCCCGCCGCCGCGGTCACGGCGCTCGATCAGCTGATTGCGGCCGAGCAGGCAAAAGCCCGCGTACCGGGCGTGAGCGTCGCCATCGCCTGGAAGAACGAGCTGGTGTACTCGAAGGCGTTCGGGTTCGCGGATCTCGAGTCGCAGTCGGCCGCGACGCCGCGCACCGCGTTCCGCACCGCCTCGGTCGCCAAGCCGCTGACCGCGACGGGCGTCATGCGGCTCGTCGAGGACGGCAAGATCGATCTCGACGCGCCGATCCAGAAATACTGCCCGGCCTTTCCCGAGAAGCCGTGGCCGGTGACGGCGCGGCTGCTGCTCGGGCACCAGGCGGGCATCAGGCATTACAAGAAGCCGGGCGAGTCGGCGGGCACGGCGCACTACTTCACGATCCCCGACTCCCTCGCGCTCTTCAAGAACGACCCGCTCGAATTCGAGCCGGGCACCAGATACCTCTATTCGACGTATGGATACAGCGTGCTCGGCTGCGCGGTCGAAGGCGCGTCCGGCCAGCCCTACGAGGTGTTCATGCGCGACCGGGTCTTCGCGCCGGCCGGTATGACGCGGACGCGGCTCGATCGGCTGTGGGAGATCGTTCCCGAGCGCGCGCGAGCGTATCAGCTGCTGACCGACGAGATGATGAAGTCGCTGCCGCCGGCCGTCCAGTCCTTCGCCAAAGTGGGCGAGATCTACAATGGCTCGCTGCACGACACGAGCATGAAGGTGCCTGGCGGGGGGCTGGTATCGACCGCAGAAGATCTCACCAGGTTCGGCATCGCGTTTCAGACCGGCACGCTCGTCACGTCGAAGACCGTCGAGGTGATGTGGACCGAGGGCAAGACCAGGGACGGGAAGCCGACTGCGTACGGGCTCGGGTGGGGCACCACGACGCCGCAGGAAGGCATTCGGCGCTTCACGCATTCCGGCAATCAGGTCGGCGCGGCCTCGGTGCTGCACGTGCTGCCTGAGGTCGGATTGACCTACGCGATCATGACCAACCTCGAGGACACCGAGATGGGTCCCTTTTCGCGCGGCATCGCCGGCATTCTCCGCGCGCACCTGATGCCGAAATGACCCAGCCGCCGAAACCCGAATCGCTCCTGCCGCTGACCGCGGTCGCCTTCGAGATTCTGCTGACGCTCTCCGATGGCGACACGCACGGCTATCACGTCATGCAGGAGGTCGAGCGCCGCACCGACGGCGCAATCGCCCTGCACCCTGGCACCCTCTACCGCGCGCTCGCGCGGCTGATGGACGAAGGGCTGATTGCCGAGCTCGACGTCAAGCCGGCGACGCGCGACGACGAGCGGCGCCGTTACTACACGCTGACCCGGCTCGGCCGCGCCGTGCTCGAAGCCGAGGCGGCGCGGCTGGAGAACCAGGTGCGCGAGGCGCGGGCGCGCCGGCTCCTCCGCCGCCAGGAACGCGAGCGGTGAGCGCGACCGTCAGACCGGATTGGCTCGCGCGCGTGTTTCGCGCGCTGCTGATCTGTTTTCCGCCGCCGTTCCGGCAGCGCTTCGGCGCGTCGATGCTCGCGACCTTCGGCGAAGGCCTCGACCGGCGGCGCGGGGTCTCCCGTCTCCGCTTCGCCGCGCGGGCGTTCGCCGGGATGATCACGAGCGGCATCGCCGAGCGTCTCGCCGCCCGTCGCGCGGATCCCTCGCGGCTCGCGGCCGCGCTCGAATACGGACGTGATCTCGTCCGCGATGGCCGCCGCACCGTCAGGCTGCTGTGGCGCGAGCGCGCCGTGTCGACCTTGTCGATCGTCACGCTCGCCGTCGGGCTCGGGGCCTCGGCCTCCGTCTACAGTCTCGTCGACGCCGCGCTGCTGCGACCGATCGCGCTGCCCGATGCGGATCGCCTCGTCGCCATCCACACCGTCGTCGACGACGCCGCCGGCCTGTCGTCGTTCGAGGACGTGCGGGATTGGCAGGCGCGTTCGCGCGCGTTCGCGGCGCTTGGCGCCGTGCGGTCGCAGACGGTCAATCTCACCGGCCTCGAGATGCCGTCGGCCCTGCGCGGCGGTTTCGTCGTCGGCGACCTGTTCGGCGTCGCCGGCATCGCCGCCGAGCTCGGCCGGACGCTGACTGGCGCGGATCTCGAGCCGGCTTCGGCGCCGGTAGCCGTGATCACCGACGCCGTCTGGCGCGATCAGTTTCAGTACGCGCCCGACGTCATCGGCCGTTCGGTGCAGCTCAACAACATCGCCTTCACCATCGTCGGCGTGCTGCCGCCGGCGTTCGTCTTTCCCTACGACCGCATCGACGTCTGGATGTCAGCGCGGTTCCACACCGGCGCGATGTCGCGTCAGACGCGGACCGTCGCCGCATTCGCGCGGCTGCGGCCGTCGGCAACCGTCGAGCAGGCGGGCGCCGAGCTAAGGGCGGTGGCCGCGCAGCTGTCGGCAGAACACCCGGCGACCAACCGGACGCGCGCCGTTCGCCTGACGCCGATGCACGAGTGGCTGACGGCCGACGTCCGCGGCCGGCTGACGCTGCTGTTCGCCTTCGTGATCGTACTGATGATCGCGGCCTGCGCCAACGTCACCAGCCTGCAGCTCGGCGCCATCGCGCGCCGGCGCGCCGAGATCGGCGTGCGGGTGGCGCTCGGCGCTTCTCGCGCGCGCCTCGTGCGCGAGCTGCTCGCCGAGCAATTCGTCATCGCCGGCGCCGCCGCGGCGGTGGCGACGATCCTGACGTTCGTGCTCGTGCCGATCGCGGTCGAACGCGCGCTCGCCGTGCCCGGTCTTCGCGTCGCCGGTCTCGATCGGGTCGTCGTCAACGGCCGTGTCGCCGCGTTCATCGGCGTGCTGGCCTGCGCCGCCGCGCTCGCGAGCGGCCTGGCGCCGATCTGGCGCTGGACGCGACGCGTGCCCGTGTCCACGCTCGGCGCGGGGGCACGGACGAGCGATGCGCGCGTCACGCATACACGGATGTGGCTCGTCGCGAGCCAGGTCGCCATCGCCGCGATCCTGACGACCACCGGCGGTCTCATCGTCGCGAGCTATCTGAAGATGGCCAGCGTCGATCCGGGCTTCGATCCGGCCGGCATCTGGTCCCTCGAGTACAGGTTGCCGGCCAACAAGTATCGGGAGCCGGCGCGGCAGGCGGCCTTTCACGAAGCCGTTGTCGCGGCCGTGGCCGCCCTGCCCGGCGTGCGTCATGCGGCGGTCGTGCGCGCGATGCCGTTCAGCGGCAACAGCGACCTCGTCGAGATCGCCAGCGACGTCGACGCGCCGGGTACGCCGGCGCGGACGGTCGGCTTCAACACCGTCTCCGACGACTACTTCGCGACGATGGGCGTGCCGCTGATCGAGGGGCGGACGTTCGACGTCCGCGATCGCGCCGAGGCGCCGGTGGTGGTTGTGATCAATCGGACGGCGGCGGCCCGGCTGTTCGGCTCGACATCAGCGATCGGCCGCGCCGTCCTCGCGCGGGGCTCCGGGGTCCGCGCGGAGGTCGTCGGCGTGGTCGGCGACGTGCGCCACGAGCGGCTGGCCGAGGACCCGCTGCCGGCGATCTACGCGCGCAACGCGCAGAATCCCGGCATCTTCATGACCCTCGTGGCGCGCGCCGACGCCGGCGCGGCGTCGATCGGCGAGGCGATGCGGCGCGCGGTGTGGAGCCTCGACGCCGATCAGCCGGTGTGGAAGATGCGTACGCTGTCGTCGCTGGTGGACGCGGACACGAGCGGCACGCGCTTCATGTTCGCGGCGCTCGTCGTCTTCAGTCTCGCCGCGGTAGTCCTGGTGGCCTCGGGTCTCTATGGCGTGATGAGTGAAGGCGTGCACGACCGGAGGCGTGAGCTCGGCTTGCGGGTGGCGCTCGGCGCGAACCGGCGCGCGGTCCTCGGCGATGCGATGCGGTCGGGGCTGGCGCCGGCGTTCGCCGGCCTCGCCGCCGGCGTCGCCGGATCGATCGCGCTGTCGTTCTGGCTGCAGAACATGCTCTATCGCACGCCGCCGCTGACGATCGCGCCGTACCTAGTCACGGTGCTGCTGCTGGCGGCGATCGTCGTCGCGTCGTGTTACGTGCCGGCGCGGCGGGCCGCAGGCGTCGATCCGGCGCGGGCGCTTCGCGAGTGAGGCTCAGGCCGATTCGGCGACGCGCCGCGTCAGCCCGCGGCGCCGTCGCTTCAGGAACAGGCCCTTGCGCGACAGTCCGAGCATCCTCGCCGCTTCGGCGACGCGGCCGCCGCTTAGGTCGAGCGCGTGCGCGATGAACTTCTGCTCGAGATCCTGAATCGCCAGGGCGAGCGGCTGATCGAGCCGGATCTGCACCACCGGGTGCGCCGCGACGGCGATCATCGGCGCCCGGGCGTTCCACGCACGCACGATTTCCGGGGCCAGGTCCGGGGCCGCCAGCGTCGCGCCGTCGGGCGCCATCGCAATCACGCGGCGCATCTCGTTGGCGAGCTGGCGAATGTTGCCCGGCCATTCGAAGAGCAGCAGCGCGGCGATGAAGTCGTCGCCCATCCGCAGGCCGCTGCGGCGGCACTCGATCGAAAAGCGTCGCAGGAAGAGCGACGCCAGCGCGGGAATCTCGTCCTTGCGCTCGCGCAGCGGCGGCAGCGCGATCCGCGCCGCGCCGATGCGATAGAACAGGTCGCGGCGGAAGCGGCCCTGATCGACGAGATCTTCCAGCTCCGCGTTGGTGGCGGCGACGATGCGCGCGTCGACGCGATGGGCGCGCGACTCGCCGAGCGGCAGGATCTCGCCGTTCTCGAGGAACCGGAGCAGCTTCGGCTGGACGCTCAGGTCCATGTCGCCGAGCTCGTCGATGAAGAGCGTGCCGCGCTCGGCGGCGCGGACCAGGCCGGGCAGCGAGTCGACGGCGCCGGTGAAGGCGCCGCGGCGATGGCCGAACAACTGGCTTTCGACGAGCTCGCGCTGAATCGCCGCGCAGTTGAACGGGACGAAGGGCCCGTGTTTGACCTGGCTGTGATCGTGGATGAGCCGGGCGAGGATGTCCTTGCCGGTGCCGGTCTCGCCGGTGAGCAGGATCGGCAGCTTCGTCGAGGCCAGCCGCGACGCGATCTTCACGAGCTCGGTCATGCGCGGCGACTGGAAGATCGTGTCGTCGTCGGCGTCGGCCGGCCCGCAGGGCCACAGATGCTGGTCGTCGCCTTCCGACGTATGGGCGGTCCGATTCACGGCGACGCGAACGACGTCGGCGACGCTCTTGGTCAACGCGATCTCGTCGAGCGCGCGGACGTCGCGGCAGGTGATGGTCACGCGCCGATCCGATCCGCGCAGGCCGAGCACCGAGGTACCGTCGGCGCCCGATTCCCAGGACGAGGACGGCAGCGACGCGTACGGCAGCCCGGTCTCGACCGCGACGTCGATCCGCGGCCCGAGCGGCGTGCGCCGCAGGATGTCGGCGGTGCGGTGCGCGAGGAGGTCGATGGAGTGCCCGGCGCCGAGAATGGCGGCGACGTCGGTCATGAGCATGGCGACGTCGTGCAGGTCGCGGACGGGCAGGGTGAGAGTCGATGCCGGACTGCGCTTCGGCATCACGCGGTCCCGGGCGCGTTCGATCCAGCGCTCGTGGTACCGATGCCCGATGGCCCGACACGCCGCGAGCGCGCGCTCGAAATGCGCCTCGGCGCGTTCAGGTTCACCCTTGGCGGCGAGGCAGTAGCCGGTCGTGGCTTCGATGGCAACGAGGGGGTCGATGGCGCCGACGGGACAAGACTCCATCGCGGTCTGCAAAGCCGTCCTAGCTCTCGCGTGAGCTGAGAGCATGGAAAGCGCTCTGGATTTCGCGCAAAGCGTGACGGCACTCAGAGAGCTCAGTTGGCGCGCAGAAAGATCTCGTTCGGCGGTCTCTACGACCCGAACAAGGTCCTGCCATTGACCGGCGTCCTCTAAGAAAAGGCAATACGTTTGAAGACTCTCGAATTCGTTCCATGACTTTGCGGGTGCTTCGTGGGCACCTTCCGCCTTCCGTAGGGTCTCAAGGGCATGTTCGCAATCGGTTCGACGCCCTTCGAGTAGCGCGAGTTGAGCAACGCAATCCAGTGCCGCGACCTTGACGGCCCCCAATCCGCGAGGTGTCGACTGTGCGAACTTCGTGAACAGTGCCGCACGAGTCGCGTCACCTGAGTGAATGGCAATTTGGGCAAGCGCGACTGCAGCGGCGGTCTGATATCGGGCGAATCCATTTCGCGAACGGGTCAAACATTCTTCGGCGACCGCTCTTGCTCTGTCTAAGTTTCCAGAAAAAAGCTCGAGTGGAGCCTCCACTAGGCCGATCACGCATTGAAGTGCACCATCGGCCACCTGTTCCGCCAGCCGCTTTGCAATCTCAAGGTGATGATTTGCATTGGCGCAGTTTCCGCGGGAGCCTTCAAGTCTGGCGACGGCAAGATGAAGACGCCCTACCGAAGAGGCGTCACCGATTGAGAACGCGAGTTGACGCAGACGGCTGAGGCTCAGAACCAAACCATCTACCTTCTGATAATCTGCCTCGCGAACGAACAGATCAAATGCGATGTTGAACTTCGTCTGAGCGGGTTCGAGCTTGCTTCTCTCGAGCGCAGCAGCAAGGGTGCTGAGGCCCTGCGTGACAAGTCCTGAATCAAAGAGTGCAAGCCCCTTCAGCCTCAGCAGGCGGCAGACGATTTCGTCCGCAGTGGGCCATTTGTCTTCGTTCTGCAAATAGGCCGCTAGCTCGGCCGAGTCGCCTGATCTGAAGAGCGATTCGGCCGTTGCGACATCTACCGGTTGTTGGGCGCCTTGCGGTCCATGTTCGTCGTGCAGCCCACGGCGCGGCTCTCCTTCAACGCCCCTGCGCATAGCGCCCCCTTGGTAGGACGCGCAC
>DASTCC010000223.1:0-5867 GCA_035711465.1 Vicinamibacterales bacterium | reverse complement strand
CGGCGTCACGAAGTTCAGCAGGACGTTGCGATCGGACTCAGGCAGCGTCAGTCCCGGCGGGTTCTCGATCGACGTGCCCCAGGTGTTGTTGCTCACCGGGGTGATTCTCGACAGTGCCGCCGCCGACACGCCCGGCAGGGCCGCCACCGCCGCTCGCACGCGCTCGTACATCGCCAGCCGGCTCTCGGCGGGAACGGCTGTGCGCCGGCCGTCGAGGCTGACGACCAGCACCGCGCGACGATCGAAGCCCGGATCGCGCGCGTTGAGACGACCGAGCGTCTGCACGAACAGACCGGCGCCGACGACGAGCACGAGCGACAGCGCGACCTGGACGACGATGAGCGCGCTGCCCCACCGCGCCCGAGCCTCCGAAGGTACGAGCCGCGCGCCCGCCGCGCCAGCCGGCGCCACTCGCGATGCGCGCAGCGCGGGAGCGACGCCGAAGAGCAGCGAGACCCCGATGGCCACGGCGGCGGTGAAACCGAGCACCCGCCAGTCGAGCGTCAGGTCTAGATACACCGGCGTCTGCCCTGTCGAGATCTGATGAATCAGGAACCCGCTGCCCCACCGCGCCACGACGAGCGCGCCGGCGGCGCCAAGTGCGGCGAAGATCAGGCTCTCCGTGAGCAACTGCCGCGCCAGCCGGAGCCGCGAGGCGCCGAGGGCCAAACGCAGCGACATCTCGCGCTGTCGTGCCGCCGACCGCGCCAGCAGCAGGTTGGCCATGTTCGCGCACGCGATCAGCAGGACGAGGATCACGACGCCCATCAGCACCGCGAGCGGCCGGCCGTATCGCGCGCGGAAGTCGCCGGGCCCGCCCGGAGCCGCGACGACACGGAACCCTTCGCGCAGGTACCTCTCTCGATCCTCCGGACGCCAGACCGACGACGTCGTCGCCTCTCGAATCGAACGGGCCGACGCGTCGAGCGCAGCCTGTGCCTGCGCCGGCGACTGACCTGGCGCCAGGCGGCCCATGATCGACAGCCAGCGCCACGAGGTCTCGTCGAGCGGAAGGCTGTCGCTGCGAAGGCGCGACACGCTGCCAATCGGCACCACGACGTCGGCGTGACCGCCGACGGCAGGACCGAAGAACTCGGCCGGCATGACGCCGACGATGGTGAACGGCACGCGATTCAGCCGAATCGATCGGCCGATCGCGTCCGGTGCGCCGCCGAGATGACGCTGCCAGAACCGGTGACTGACGACGGCGACCGCTCCCGACGGGCCGGCCGCGTCGCGGACGTCGTCGGCGACCGTGAGCAGACGCCCGGCGACCGGCGTGATGCCGAGCGCCTCGAAAAAGCTGCCGCTGACGTAGAGACCGTCGACGATCCGCGCCTCGCCGCGATCCGCGAGGTCGAACGACGACTCGCTCCACGCGAACGCCTGATGAAGAAGGGGTGGCCGGGCCCTGATCTGTTCCCAGACGCCGTTGGAGAAGTCGGTGGACTCGCCGTCGGTCGAGAGCTGCACGAGCCGCGACGGATCCGCGACCGGCAGCGCGCGCAGCATCGCGCCGTTGATGATCGAGAAGATCGCGGTGTTGGCGCCGATGCCGAGCGCGAGCGAGAGAATCGCAACGGCACTGAACACGGGACTGACGCGCAGCAGCCGCGCGCCGTGCCGGAGATCCTGGAAGAGCGACTCGACGCCGGGCAGCATCCGTTGGTCGCGCTGACGTGCCGAGAGCGCCGCGACACTGCCGATCCGCGCCAGCGCGACGCGCCGCGCCTCGTCAGGGGGCATGCCGGCGCGGATGTTGTCGTCGATGTGCAGCTGCAGGTGGCTTTCGAGCTCGTCGGCGAAATCGTCGCCGCGCCGGGACCAGCCGAGCATCGCGAGGACGCGCGTGACGACACGGCGCAGATGTCTCACGACTGCTCCGGTGTCAGGAAGCGATCGAGGATCGCCGCGGTCCGCGCCCAGTCGCGGGCCGCCCGCGCGACCTCGGCCTTGCCGGCGCGCGTCAGCCTGTAGAACTTCGCCTTGCGTCGATTCTCGGAGACGCCCCACTCGGAGGCGATGACGCCTTCCTGCTCGAGCTTCAGCAGCGCCGGATACAGCGTGCCGTAGTTGAGCGTGATCTGATGTCCGCTGGTCTGCTCGATGCGCCGCGCGATCCCGTAGCCGTGGAGCGGCCCGAGCGTCTCGAGCGTTTTGAGAATCATCAGCGCCAGCGTTCCCTGCTGCACGTCCGTCGGTCCGCCCACGTCAGCTCTCCTATGGGATACCCATATTAATCGGGGAATCGGGGGATCTGCAATCGGGGAATCGGCATCGGTGGCACTGTCTCAAACCGAGCATCTCCGGCGAGTTGTGGAAAAGGCTACGTCTGCGTTCAGAACGCCCCTTACACTCCTCCTATGACTGCACGTTCCTTCGTTACGGCCATCGTCGTTCTCTCCACCGCTGGCGTGCTGGCGCAGGCGCGCCCCGCCAAGCCAGGCGCCAACTGGCCTTCTTATCGCGGGCCGAATGGCGCAGGCGTGGCCGATGGACACGCGCTGCCGGCGGCGTGGGACGTCCCGGCACGGAAGGGCGTGAAGTGGACCCTTGCCGTCGAGGGACTCGGACATTCGAGCCCGATGATCTGGGGCAACCAGCTCTGCGTCACGACCGCGATCAGCGGCAAGGCCGACAACAGCCTGCGCATCGGCCAGTACGGCGACATCGCCTCGGTCGAAGACACCACGACCCACGTCTGGAAGCTGATCTGCGCCGACAAGACCACCGGCAAGCAGATGTTCGAACGGACGATGCACACCGGCGTTCCCAAGATCAAACGTCACACCAAGTCGACGCACGCCAACACCACGCTTGCCACCGATGGCGCCTACATGGTGGCGATGCTCGGATCCGAGGGCCTGTACGTCTACGACATGAAAGGCACCTTGATCTGGAAGAAGGATCTCGGCGTGCTCGATTCGGGCTTTTACATGGTCCCGGAGGCGCAGTGGGAGTTCTCGAGCTCGCCCGTGCTCCACGAGGGCGTCGTCATCATCCAGGCCGACGTGCAGAAGGACTCGTTCCTCGCGGCGTTCGACGTCAAGACCGGCAAGGAGATCTGGCGCGCGCCGCGCACCGACGTGCCGACGTTCGGCACGCCTACGATCCACCGCGTCGGCGGCCAGACGCAGATCATCGTCAACGGCTGGCGCCACATGGGCGCCTATGACTTCAAGACCGGCAAGGAGATCTGGAAGATCAACGGCGGCGGCGACATTCCCGTGCCGGTGCCGGTCATCGGCGACGGGCTGATCTACATTACGAACGCGCACGGACAGGCGTCGCCGATCTATGCCATCCGCGACACGGCGACGGGCGATATCTCCCTCAAACCGGGTGAAACCACGAGCGCCGGCATCGTCTGGACGGCGCCGCGCGAAGGCGCCTACCTGATCACGCCGGTGCTCTACGACGGCGTGCTCTACGTCTGCAAGACCGGCGGCATTCTCTCGGCGTTCGACGCCAAGACGGGCGAGCGACTCTACCAGCAACGCCTGGGCAAGGGCGTGGCGGCGTTCACATCATCGCTGGTCGCCGGCGACGGCAAGGTCTACGTCAGCAGCGAAGAGGGTGACGTCTACGTGATCAAGGCAGGCCGGACGTTCGAGCTCCTGGCAACCAATCCGCTCGGCGAGCTGATGCTCTCGACGCCGGCGATCTCGGAAGGCGTGATGTACTTCCGCACGAACAAGCAGATCGTCGCGATTGGAAACTAACTGCGGTGGCAGGCTGCAGACCGCGGGCGGCGGGCGAACCCTACAGCAGCAGCGCTTCGACGCGGTGGGCGTGCACCGCGTCATTCGCTTTCGACCAGCGGAAGATCGTAAAGCGGCCGTCCTGCGAGGCGACGAGCGCGATCGCGTCGCGCTGGTCGTGGACGAACTGCGCCGCAGACAGATGCCGCGTGCCGCCGAGCTGCGTCGGCGTCGCGAACGTCGACTGGCTGCCCTCGATCGGCTCGGACGCGAGCACGCGATCGACGCCGGCGTTGCCGCGCCGCGGCGTGATCTTGGCACCGAAGGCCAGCACCTCGAACGCGTCGCTGATGATGGTGGCGCCATCGACGGCCGTCAGACCGCCGATCGCGTCGATCGTGTTCCGCAGCGCGTCCTGCCACTCGGGCTGGTGGGTGGCGTCGTGCTCCTCGCGGATCAGGCGGGACAGTTCGGTGAACGGCGGGTCGAGCGCGTAGAGCACCGGGCTGACGATCGAGTCGCGCCAGGTCGTCGATCCTGCAGGGACGACGAGCAGCGCGCCGCCGCGGCCGTGCCGGCGCATCGACGCCGCGATCTGCACCAGCACGTTCTGCGCCTCGCCGCGCAGTCCGTCGATGTCGAGGCCGAGCAGTGACTGGACGACGTCGGGACATTCCGGCATGAACGCGTTGCGCTCGTCGACCATCTTGATCTGATCGCCTTCGAGCACGGCGACGTTGACGAACTTGCCGAACGGCTCGCCGCTCTGCTTGATCACCAGCAGGCCGGATGCCACCACCTCGATGACGAAGCAGACCTCGGGAAGCGACCGCGCCGTTCCCCACACATAGAACGGCTCTCCGGCCTCACGCCAGACGCCGAGATGGATGCTGGCGCGTTCGACCGCCGGCGCCAGCCGCGCAAGCGCCGCCGGCAACAGCGGCAGCCTCTTTTGAAAGCGCAGTGGCTGCCCGGCCTGCTCGGGCGGGACGAGCGCCAGCGAGATCTTCGGTTCGACGCCTTCTTCGCGGCGCAGGCTCGCCCAGAAGGCGGCGTCGACGATCGACTGGATCGCCTCGTCGTCCGGCGGCGGCGCCAGCGGCGCGTGCCCGGCCGCGCGCGCGTTCTCGAGATGCTTCGCGAAACGCTGCTTGACGCGATCGACGATGAGATGCGCGGCGGGATAGGCAGGACTGGTGCCGGAGGGCATGAACCGAGCTTACACCGGGGACGCTCGAGTCGGCCTGATAGGCTTGATGCCGTGTCGTTGCCCATCGATCAGGAATATGGCCGCCGCCTCGAGGCGCGCCGCCAGACGCTTGCCGATCGGGAGCGCGCGCAGATCCGGCTGAGCAATGTCAGGCTGGCAATTGCCGGCAGCGCGGTCCTGCTGCTGATCGTGCTCGGCTGGCGTGCCGGCGCGCCCTGGCTGGTCCTGCCGTTCGCCGCGTTCGTCGTCGCCGCGATCATCCACGCCCGGCTCTTGAACGACCGCGATCGCGCGCAGTCGGCGGTCGCGTTCTACGAGCGCGGACTGGCGCGGCTCGCCCATGACTGGATCGGCCGCGGCTCCACCGGCGAGCGCTTCCGCGAGGCCGATCATCCCTTCGCCGACGACCTCGACCTGTTCGGCCGCGGCAGCGCGTTCGAGCTGCTCTCGACGTCACGTACCCGGGCCGGCGAGGACGTGCTCGCGTCGTGGCTCCTCAATCCGGCGCCGCCCGACGAGATCCGCGCGCGTCAGGGCGCGGTCGCCGAGCTCGCGCCGAAGATCGATCTCCGCGAATCGATCGCGGTGCTCGGCGACGGGCTGCGCGTCGGCGTCGATGCGGCGTTGCTCCGCGGCTGGGCGACCAGCCCGCATCGGCTCGGCCAACCAGCCGTCCGATTGGCGTTGCTGGCCCTGTCGGTGGTCACCGGCACGCTGCTCGCGTGGTGGTGGTTCGGCCCGGAGCCGCCAATCCTCGTCGTCCGCGCGGCGATCATCCTCGCCGGTGTCGAAGGCCTGGTCGCGCTCTGGTACAGGCGGCAGGTCCACCACGTCGTTCACGCGGTCGATCCGGCGTCACGCGATCTCGAGCTGCTCTCGACGTCACGTACCCGGGCCGGCGAGGACGTGCTCGCGTCGTGGCTCCTCAATCCGGCGCCGCCCGACGAGATCCGCGC
>DASTCC010000222.1:0-8425 GCA_035711465.1 Vicinamibacterales bacterium | reverse complement strand
CCTCGTGCCGTTCACGATCTTCGCCGACGTCCTCGCGCGGTCGCCCGGCCTCATCACCTCGCGCGCCAACTACGTGACCAGGGTCGTATTTCCGCTCGAGGTGCTCGGCGCCGTGACGGTGTTGTCGGCGCTCGGCGGCGGCGTGCTCTCGTCGCTGATCCTGCTGGTGGCGCTCGCGATCGCGACCGGTTCGGTGCCGCTCGCGGCGCTGGCGTACGTGCCGTGCCTCCTGTTGATGGTCCCGCTCCTCATCGGCGTCTCGTGGATCCTCGCCGCACTCGGCACCTACGTGCGCGACCTCGGCCAGGTCACACCGCTGCTGGTCACGGTGTGTCTGTTCGTCAGCCCGATCTTCACGCCCATCGACCGCTTTCCTCCGCAGGCGCAGCACTGGCTGCATCTCAATCCGCTCACCGTGCCGGTCGACACCGCGCAGCGGCTGCTCTTCCTCGGAACGCTCCCGTCAGCCTCGACGGTGGCTGCCTACGTCGGCGCCGGGCTCGCGGTGATGGCGCTCGGATGGATGCTGTTTCAGGCGTTGCGAAAGGGTTTTGCCGATGTCCTCTGAAGCGCCGAGACCCGCGCTCCCCGAGGACGTGGTCATCGCCGCGCGAGACGTCGGCAAGGTCTATCAGATCTACGAACATCCCGGCGACCGGCTTCGCGAGTTCCTGACGGCCGGCGTCCGCAGCTATCACCGCAAGTTCTGGGCGCTGCGTCACGTGTCCTTCGAGGTGCGCCGCGGGGAGACAGTCGGCTTCCTCGGCCGCAATGGCGCCGGCAAGTCGACGCTGCTCCAGGTCGTCGCCGGGACGCTGCCGCCGAGCGAGGGGCACGTCGCCGTCCGCGGACGCCTGTCGGCGCTGCTCGAGCTGGGCACGGGATTCAACCCGGAGTTTTCCGGGCGCGAAAACGTCGTGCTCTACTCGCAGATTCTCGGCTTGAGCGACGCCGAGATCGCCGAGCGCTACGACCGCATCGTGACGTTTGCCGACATCGGCGACTTCCTCGAGGTGCCCGTCAAGGCGTACTCGTCAGGCATGCTCGTGCGCCTGGCATTCGCCACCGCGATCAACATCGATCCGCAGATCCTCGTCGTCGACGAAGCGCTCGCCGTCGGCGACGCGCGCTTCATGGCGCGCTGCATGACCCAGCTGCGCCGGATGCAGGACGATGGCGTGTCGATGCTGTTCGTGGGTCACGACACCGACGCGGTCATGCGTCTGTGCTCGCACGCCTACGTGCTGCACGACGGCCGCGTCGTCCAGCAGGGGCAGCCGGCGCACACCGTCAGCTGGTATCTGGCGTTCGCGTCCACCGGCTACGACCTGGCGAGGATGCACGCGTTCGACGAGCCGGCCGGCGCGGCCACGGCGCCGTCGCCGCCTGTGCCGCCGCAGGCCGCGGGCGAGGTGGCCGCCGCCACCAGCGACGAGCTGCCCGAGTTCCAGTTGTTTCGCTTCGGCGACGCCTCCGCCAGGATCGTCGGCTGCGAACTGCGCGACGATCGGGGCGAGCCGACGTCGGAGGTGATGCTGCACGGCGTCGCCCGCCTGCACGTGACGTGCGAGTTCCTCGAGGATCAGCCGCAGCACCTCGTCGGCTTCTACCTCAAGGACCGCCTCAACCTGCACGTCATCGGCATCAACAGCTACCAGGAGCACGTCCCCGAGCGGCCCGTCCGCCGCGGCGAGGTACTGACCTACGTCTTCGAGTTCAACGTCGAGCTGAAGCCTGGCTACTATTCGGTGAGTCCGTCGATCGGCTACAACCAGCTCGAGCATCGCTGGATGGACTACGTCGAAAACATGTTGATCGTCCACGTGCGCGATGCCGTGCCCGGCCGCACCGTATTCGGGGTGTGCCTGCCGTCGACGCGGCGGGTGACCGTGCACAGCGGTGTGGCGTCGCGAGCGGAGCTCGCGTGAGGCAGGTGGAGCGATGACCGCGCTCGGGATGACGACCGAACCGCGCCGTGGCGCCGACCCGATCCTCATCGGCCGGTTGATCGACGCCTTCCTGAACGCCGAAGCCAGGATGACGTACGGCGACCACTTGATGTGGACCGGCATCCGCCGGATGCAGCAGGCCGCGGTCACGGTGCTGCAATCGAGGGACGTCGGCGCCGTTTCCCGCCTGCTGGCCCGCCCGCACGAAGGGTACCTCTTCTACGGCTTCGAGGACCTCGGCGTCTGGAGCGTGGAGGCCTACAAGGATCCGGGCCGGCGGTCGGCGTACGCGGCGCACTGCCACGGCCTCGTGCAGCGGCTGGCGCAAGCCGTGGGCGTGCTGCCGATCCACAACCCCGAGCCGGGGAATCACGTGGTCCCGTCGCCGCCGATCCCCGCGCTGCTGGATCGGATCGCGACCGCGACCGGGTTCGCGCTGGATCCGCCCGCACCGTATCCGAGCTATTACGGCCTCGATACCCCGATAGGAATCGTTGGCGAACGGGTGTTGAATGCGATCTACGACGCCCATCGAATCCTGCAGTTGATCGCGTCGCGCCGCGCGCCGCGCGTCCTCGAGATCGGCGCCGGCCTCGGGCGAACCGCAGCCTACTGCTACCGTGCCGGCATCACCGATTACTGGATCGTGGACCTGCCGATGACGCACCTCGCGCAGGGGCATTTCCTCGGCCACGCGATTGGCGCGGATCGACTCGTGCTCGACGGCGAGTCCGGCTGGAACTCGCGGCCCGATGTCATCAAGCTCCTCTCGCCGGAGCGGTTCCTGTCCGAGTCGTTGCCGCCGTTCGACCTCATCGTCAACGTCGATTCGCTCACGGAGCTCGGCAGGGCGGTCGGGGAACGGTACGTGAAACGGGCCGCGGAACTGGCGCCGACCTTCCTGAGCGTGAATCACGAGGCGAACGAGTTCCGGGTGTTCGAGGTCAACGCGTCGCTTCGGGCCTATCAGGCTGTCGAGCGCAAACCGTACTGGATGCGCGCCGGCTACGTGGAGGAAGTGTACCGGCAACGCTCGACCAGTTGACAGTCTACACGTCAAGCTGTAGTCTGCCAACACATGACGCTCCGCGCCTTCGCCCGGCGCCTGACCAACCTCGCGCGCGCGCGGCGGCACGAGCGCGATCTCGACGAGCAGATTGCCAGCCACCTCGCCGAAGCCGTCGACGACTACCTCGCGCGAGGCCTGTCGCCGGACGACGCTCGCCGCGCCGCGCGGCGTGATTTCGGCGGCGTCACCCAGACCAAGGAAGTCCATCGGGAGCTCCGAGCGATCACCTGGCCGGAACACCTGCTTCGCGACATCCGTCACGCGTTGCGCGGTCTCGCCAGATCGCCGGGGTTCACGCTCGTCGTCACCGCGACGCTGGCGCTGGGAATCGGCGTCACCACGGCCATTTTCACGCTGCTCGACGCGGTGGTGTTCAAGCCGCTGCCTGTGCGCGCGCCGCACGAGCTCGTCGCGATTCACGAAGATGGACCTGACGGCGCCGCCGACCTGAGCGGCGGCTCGGGCGGACTCCTGCAGTTCAGCTATCCGCGCTTCGAACGTCTGCGCCGGGCGCTCGGCGCCGACGGCCTGATCGCCGCGGTGACGCGCAGCTCGGTATTCGTCGTTCGGCTGCCGGGCGTGGCCGAGGCGCAGTTCCTTCAGGGTCAGCTCGTCTCCGGCCACTACTTCGCGACGCTCGGTGTTTCCGCCGCCCGCGGCCGGACGCTGGCCGCTGACGACGTCCGGCTCGATGCGACGACGCCGGTGGCAGTGGTGAGCGACGGCTTCTGGAAGCGCGCGCTGGGCGCGGACGACAACGCGATCGGCCGATCGATCGGCGTCAACGGCGTGAGCGTCACGATCGTCGGCGTGATGCCGCCGGGGTTCGTCGGCCTCTGGAGCGATTCGGAAGCGGACGTCTGGCTGCCGGCGAGCTTGCAGCGCGCTCTTGGCTACCGCGCGAACACCTCGAGCTACGGCAGACTCGACCCGGCCGAGACCTGGCTGACGCAGGACACGGTCGCGTGGGTCAACCTCGTGGCGCGAGTCCCGGCGCCGAACCGGGCGCCTGTCGTGGCCAGGCTGCAGGCGGCGAACCATCAGGGTGTGCTCGAGCTGGCGGCGCGGCAGGACGATCCCGAGGACCGCACGGCGCTGCAGGCGCGTACGCTCTCGGTCACGCCGCTGGCGCACGGATTCTCGGGACTGCGCAGCCGTTATTCGGAGACGCTGTTTGCGCTCACCGGATTGGTGGCGCTGGTCCTGATGGTGACGTGCGCCAACATCGCCAACCTGCTGCTCGCGCGCGGCGCGGCCCAGGCTCGCGACGTCAGCCTCCGGATCTCGCTGGGCGCGTCGACCGGGCGGCTGATCCAGCAGCGGCTGGTCGAGAGCGCGACGCTGGCGATCGCCGGTGGCGCTGCCGGCGTCCTCGCGGGCACGTGGGCAAGCGGCGCGCTCGCCCATGCCGTCATCGGGCGATCGAGCGGCTCGCTGCCAGTCGTCTTCACGCCGGATTCGCGCGTCCTCGCCTTCGCGACGCTGGTGACGGCCGGCACCGCGCTCCTGTGCGGGCTCGCGCCGGCGCTGCGCACCATTGCCATGGGCCGGAGGATGTCGCTCGGCGCCAGCCAGCGCATCGTCGCGGGTCAGATGAGAGGCGGCGGCATCCGTGCGCTCGTCGTCGGCCAGATCGCGATGTCGGTGGTGGTCGTGTTCGCCGCGGTGATGCTCGGCAGGACCCTCGTCAACCTGCTTCGAGTCGAGACCGGCTTCGCCACCGATCGTCTCGTCGTCGCCTCGCTGGATCCGGTGTCCAGCCGCTTCACCCGCCCGCAGATGCCGGCGCTGGCTCAGCGCTTGATCGACGCGGTGCGCGTCGTGCCCGGCGTGAAGTCGGCGGCGGCGTCGATGTGCGGCCTGCTGACGGGATGTTCACCGACGAGTCCCTATTGGATTGATGGCGCGAATGAGCAGAACAGGCTTCGACAGAACTGGATCAGCCCCGGCTATTTCTCAACCACGGGCATGCCGCTCCTGGTCGGCCGCGACTTCAACGAGAGCGATACGCAGGGCGGATTGCCGGTCGCGATCGTCAACGAGGCGTTCGTGCAGCGCTTTTTCCCGGGCGAGAATCCGATTGGCCGCAGGCTGGGCCGCGACGGGGGACAAGCTCAGGACAACAGGCTGAACATCGACATCGTCGGTGTCGTCCGCAACGCCCGGACGCTGAGCCTGTACGCGCGTCCGGAGCCGGCGGCGTACTTCCCCATCACCCAGTGGGGGACGTTTCTCGGGCCAGGGGTGAGCAGCCTCGACATTCGCGTCGACGGCGACGGCCAGGCGGTGATCGCGGCCGTTCGCGACGCGATCAGGAACGCCGAACCCAACCTGCGGCTCCTGGACGTCAGTACGATGTCGGCGCGTCTCTCTCGTCATCTGAACCGCGAGCACATCGTCGCCTACCTGACGTCGAGCCTGGCCGCGCTGACGCTGATCCTGGCCTCGTTGGGCCTGTACGGACTGCTCTCGTACGGCGTCGCACGGCAGACACAGGAGATCGGCGTCCGCATGGCGCTTGGCGCGCGCCGCAGTCAGGTGATGCGATCGGTGCTCGGCCAGAGCGCAGGTCTGGCGATCGCGGGCATCACGCTCGGGCTCCTCGGAGCGACCGCCGCCGCTGGCTATCTTTCGACGATGCTCTTCGGCGTCGCCCCGCGCGATCCGTGGACGTTCATCGGCGTCCTGATCGTCTTCGCGACGGTCACGATGCTGGCCGCGTGCGTACCGGCGCGGCGTGCGACGGCCGTCGATCCGGTGCTGGCCCTGCGGCACGACTGATCCGAAGGGTTGCGTTGAGCGGATTGTCCGAGGTCAGTCAGCGCCGCACTGGCGTCCGCCAGACGTTCGACGGCTTCACGACGCCGCGTCCATCATCGAACCACTCGCGGACGAGCGCCAGCACGTTCGACGAGTCGTTGCCGGCGATGTGCTTGGCGCGCCGCGCCATGTAGTCGGCGAAGACGCGATCGACCGCCGCTTTCAACGCGGCGTCGGCCTCGTTCGGCTGGTGGCCTTTCGGCGTCGCGTACACGAATCGCCGCTCGCCTCGGGCGGTCGGCAGCGACAGGAAGTCCCGCGGCACGAGCGTGCCGGTGACGTTCTGATCGTCGGCGGCCTTCACGAAGAAGTCCACGGCGTAGTCCGGGTAGCCGAAGAAGTAGCCGTAGCCCCGCAGTCGCGCCGAAGTGGCGTCGTACTCGACCGCAAACAGCGCCTCGAGCGGATCGGCGGACCGCGTGACCCCGTAGCCCGCGAAAAAGCCCGCTCTGCGCTCGAGCAGCTGCCGCATCGCCGGGAGGTTGAAGACCACGCCTTCGAGAAACCGACGACCCTCGTAGACGGCGGCGAAGTGATGAAGCGTGGCAGTCAGCTCTCCGCCGCAGGTCCATGCTTCCAGCACCTGCCGGACGTCCTCGGCCTCGCGCAGGTCGGGATTGCCGACGGCGATCTGCACCGAGTAGAACCCGCTGCTCATCGGTTTGAGATCGGCGCCGATGGTGTAGAGCGCTTCGCCGTCGAGCGCGTTCAACAGGAGATCGCGGGCGCGGCTGCGCAACCGCTCCGGCAGCCGCTCGAATGGAAAGCAATCGGTTGCCGCGACTCCGGCCGGCCGATCCGGAGCTGGAACGGGCCGCGCCGGCTGCGGCACCGCGGCCGCGCATCCGGCCAGAACGGCGATCAGCAGCCCAATCGCGATCGGCGCCGAGCGCCGGTGCCGCCTCGTCGTCACTTGCCGAGCCGGGCCTTGATATCGGCGTACGCCTCGGCGAGGAGCGTGTCGAGCCCCGCGGCATTCACTGGACGACCCGGCCACAGCTTGACGTGCCGGCCGCGCTTGCCGGTGCCTTCGAGCAGGCGAGCCGGATCCGCCAGCAGCGCGCCGAAGAAGAAGCCGACATTGACGTGATCGCGATACGCGCCGACGTAGCCGAACGCGGCGTCGCCGACACACGCCGTCGGGCAGCCGTCGTGCATCAACTCGCGAACGTCAGCGCCGAGTCGCCGCAGGCGCGTGAACCAGTCGGCAGCGAGCGGGCGAAGATCGTCTCGCTGTGCGTCGAGCCATGAATCGATGGCGGGCTCGTGTGCCACGGCCGAGGGGAAGCGAAGGATGTTGTCCACCGGTGCGGTGCCTGCTGCAGTTTACCGAGACTCTCCCGCATTCACGTGCACCGGTGGCGCCGCAGCCACGACACTGCAGATTGCAATAGTCATTTCAGTCTGAAATAGCCCCGTTTCGGCGCCGTTGCCGATTGCCTCGTATTTCGAGGCGTTCCGACGCGCCAGGCCGGATCGGAAGTTGCTCTCTACGAGGGCAAGGAGGCAGGGCAATGTCGGTGGTGACGGCATTGGGCATCGTGCTGCTCGTCGGATTCGCCGGGACGGCTTTCGTCGGGTTCTTCGCGTGGCGGACGCGTATTCGCGGAACCGCTGAGTCCCCACGGGCGCCGCACGCGCCGACGTTGGGGCCGCGCGCGCTGCGCGGAGGCGAGCTATGACCGTCGCGCTGATCGCCGTCGGCTATCTCGCGCTCGCGCTGGCCGTCCTCGCGGTTCACGATCTCACGCAGCGGCGGCACGCGGTGACGCGCAACTTCCCCGTGGTCGGCCATCTGCGCTACCTGCTCGAGAGCATGGGCGAGCCGCTGCGGCAGTACTTCTTCGCCGGCGACCTCGACGAGCGCCCGTACAACCGGGTCACGCGGTCGTGGGTGTATGCGTCGGCGAAAGGCGAGAACAACCTGGTCGGATTCGGATCGCAAGCCGATCAGCATCAGCCGGGCCGCCTGCTGATCCTGCCGTCGATGTACCCGACGCGCACGGCCGCGGCGCTGACCGACGCCGATCTGCCGCGGCCGCGGCTCATCGGCGCGACGCGGCGTCAACCCTATCAGCCGCGCCGGTTCGCGAACATCGCCGGCATGAGCTTCGGCGCGCTGTCGGCCAATGCCGTGCGTGCGCTGTCGCGCGGCGCCGGCATGGCCGGTTGCTATCTCGGCACCGGGGAAGGATCGCTCTCGCCGTACCACCTCGACGGCGACGGCGACATCCTCTATCAGATCGGGCCGGCGAAGTTCGGCTGCCGCACGGCGGACGGCCGCTTCGACGACGACAAGGCCGCGGCGATCCTGGCGCTGCCGCAGGTGAAGATGGTCGAGATCAAGCTCGGACAGGGCGCGAAGCCCGGCAAGGGCGGCGTGCTGCCCAAGGAGAAGATCACGAGCGAGATCGCCGCGATTCGCGGCATTCCGATCGGCGTCGACTGCCATTCGCCCAACGGATTCGATGAGTTCGACGACGCGCCGTCGCTGCTCGACTTCATCGCCCGCGTCCGCAGGATCACCGACAAGCCCGTCGGCCTGAAGATGGTGGTCGGTTCGACGGCGGAGATCGACGAGCTCTGC
>DASTCC010000221.1:0-10988 GCA_035711465.1 Vicinamibacterales bacterium | reverse complement strand
CCGGCATCGGGCACGGCGGCGAACCGATCGAGCTGCCGGCGGGCGGTGCCGCCGGCGCCGTGCAGCAGCACCATCAGCGGCATCGGCGCCGCGGGCACCACCGACGGCAGCCTCAGAATGCCGTCACGCGGCGCGCCCAGGCCGAGCGCCGTCTCCCCGCTGGCCGTCGTCTTTGCCGCGGTCTTGATCCGGACATTGAGCCGGCCGGTGCTCGCGACGAGCGCGCTGAAGTCGCACGCCGACGTGAACGCGAGCGAGGCCGCGGTGCGGGCGGCGACCGTATGAAATGTCCGGCGGCTGATCGGCATGGTTGACTTTCCCATGGTCTTCGAGAACGATAGGCATAGTTTAACTATGCCTCGCGGTCATGTGCCCGCCCGGAACAGGACAGCCGATGCTCGGTGAGTTCTGGCGGCGCGTCTGGTACCGCCTCAACCGCGCCCGCTTCGAGCGCGCGCTCGAGGCCGAGATCGCCGCGCACCGCGACCAGTTGCGCGAGCCGCGCCGGTTCGGCAACCCGCTCGCGCTGCGCGAGCAATCGCGCGACGTCTGGGGCTGGGGCTGGCTCGATCGCGCGATCCAGGATCTTCGCGACGGGTGGCGCGTGATCCGGCGGGCGCCGGCGTTCGCCGCGACCGTCGTCCTGTTCCTCGCGCTCGGCATCGGCCTCAACCTGACCTTCTTCCAATTGCTCAACGTCGTCGCTTTGAAGCCGATCGGCGTGTCGCAGCCCGAAACGCTCGTGCGCTTCCTGCCGCGCGGGCCGCGGTCGGTGAGCAGCGGCCTGTCGTATCCCGCCGCTCGCGTCGTTCGCGACTCCAACACCGTCTTGTCTGCCGTGCTGTTGCGGCGGCCGTCGATGGTCGTCTGGGAAGACGATGAGGACGGCCAGCTGCCGGCGGTGTTCGTCTCGGCTAACTGGTTCGACGAGCTCGGCTACGGACCGGCGATGGGCCGCCTGTTCAGCGTCCCGTTCGACGGCGGCGCGCAGGCGTCGCCGGCCGTCGTCGTCAGCCACGATTTTTGGCGGACTCGCCTGGTGAGCGACCCGGGCGCCATCGGGCGCCGCGTGCGCGTCAACAACCGTCCGGCGACCATCGTCGGCGTCGCGCCGCCCCGGCTTCGCGACTTCGAGCTCGGCGATCCGCGCGTGTGGTTGCTGATCGATCAAGCCGATTACTTCGAGCCGGGCACGCGGCTCGAGAGCGACTGGTCGTCGCGCGACGTGCAGCTGTTCGGCCGGCTGCGTGCGGGCATTTCACCCGAGGCCGCCCAGGAGGGCCTTGCTCCGTCGATGACGATCCTGGCCGAGCGAGCGCCGCGGATGTTCTCGGCGGACCACTGGCTCGAGCCCTCGACGGCTGCCGACCATTTCCGCCGCGATCGCGATCGTCAGGAGATGTGGACGGCCATTTCGCTCGTCGGCGGCCTGACGCTCGTGGTGCTCGCGGTGGCGTGCGCGAACCTCAGCAACGTCGTGCTCTCGCGCGCGATCGGCCGGCTTCGCGAGCTGAGCGTGCGCAGCGCGCTCGGCGCGAGCCGATGGCGCATCCTGCGTCAGATTCTCGTCGAGTGCGGCCTGCTCACCGCGGCCGGCGCCGCGGCGGGCATCGCGATCGGCTACGCCGCGGCGCGGGTCCTCGGCGCCGTCACCGAGCTGCCGCCGTCCCTGGATTTCTCGCCGGACTGGCGCCTCTTCACCGCGGCGATCGGTGCGGCCTTCGTCGCCATGATCGTGTTCGGCGTCATTCCGGCGTGGATCGTCAGTCGGAGCGATCTGATCCACGCGCTCAAGGATGGCGGCGATCAGGTGTCGTCCGGCCTGGCGCGGACGCGGCTTCGGATCCTGCTGGTGGCGGTGCAGGTCGTCGGCTGCTGCGCGCTGCTCATCGTCGCCGGCGCAATCGGACGACGGCTGCAACAGCAGCTGGCCGCCGATCCCGGCTTTTCGTACGAGTCGGTCGCGGTGGTCGACGCCGGTCTGGCGCGGCACGGCGTCGATCGCGATCAGGCGCGGGCGTATTGGGCGATGGTGACGGAGGCGATCGGCCGGCACCCGGACGTCGCCGCGGTCTCGATCGCCTCGCCGGCGCCCCTCGGCGGGGCGCACAGCTCGACGACCCACGACACCGGCGCGGGCCGGCTGCTCGTGGCGAAGCTGAAGGTCGACGGTCAGTTCTTCTCGCTGCTCGAGATCCCGTTGATCGCCGGCCGAGCCTTCGCGCCGGGCGACGATCCGTCGGCCGTGATCATCAGCCGTCGCGTCGCCATGGCGATGTACGGGACGGTCAACGCGATCGGCCAGGGCTATCCGACATCGCGGCCGAGCCAGACGGTGATCGGCGTCGCTGAAGACACCGACATCGTCCGCGTGACCAATCCGCACGGCGAGGAATACGCGCCGCTCGAGAGCGGCGACCATGCGAGCGCGTCGCTGATGGTACGGAGCCGCAGCGATCCGCGCCGGTTGATCGTGCCGCTGCGGCGCGCGGCGACTGATGCCGACGCGCGAGTGATGCCGTCCACCCGGCTCCTCGCGCAGGATTACGGACGCGGCATGCAGGGCGCGAAGATCGCCAGCTCGATCGCCGCGGCGGTCGCCACCCTGGTGCTGACGCTCGCGTGTCTCGGCGTCTTCGGCGTGGTCAGCTACGGCGTCAGGCTGCGGACCAAAGAGATCGGCATTCGCCGGGCCCTCGGCGCGGACGCGACGCGCGTCATCACGGTGCTGTTGAAGCAGATGGTCTGGCCGACAGGGCTGGCCGCGGTGGTGGGATCGGTAGCCGGGATTCTCGTGAGCCGTCTGCTCTCAGGCGACCCCTTCTATCTGGCGGCTGGCGACGCGATCAGCTCGATGACGGCGCTGATCGTGTTCGCCGTCGCCACGCTCCTGGCCGCGGTGATTCCGGCGATGCGCGCACTGCGGCTCGATCCAGTCCGCGCGCTCCGTCACGAATGACCGCACGCATCGCTCAGCGCACGTTGAACGCGAAGCTCTTGACCGCCATGTCTTCCGAGTCGAAGGTCTCGAAGATCAGCAGGAGCTTGGCGACGCCGAACAGGCGCTGCCCGCGGCTGCTCAGGTGGAGCAGCTTCATGTCGCCGCCGCGCTCGCGCAGCGTCTTGAGCTTGGCGGCAATCATGCCGATGCCGGCGCTGTCGATGTAGTCGACGCCGCCGAGATCGAGCACGATGTTGACGCGCCCTTCGCTCACCAGATCGTGGACGCGGCTCCGCAGCAGCAGGTCGCCGTCGTCGAGCAGGATCTGACCGGTCAGCTTCAGGACGGTGACTTTGCCGGCGTCGTGCCGGTCGATGGTCAGCTTGGAGCTCATGGGGCGGGGCCAGTGTAGTGCAGATCCCGGTGCGCCGCGGCGATGACGCGGATAGAATCCGCCCCGTGAACAGCGAATGGAAGGCCGCGATCGACGCCGACGACGCCGAGGCGGTGACGCGTCTGGTCGAGGCGGGCGCCGACATCAACGCCCGCGACCAGCATGGCCAGACCGGGGTGATGATCGCCGCCCGTGACGGCCGGACGCAGGTGGTGCGCCGCCTGGTCGAGCTCGGCGCCGATCTCGATCACAGGGCCAAGTTCAACCTGTCGGCGCTGATGCTCGCCGTGATCAACGGCCGCGACGCCATCGTCGGCCTCCTGCTCGACGGCGGCGCCGACGCGGCCATTCGCGGGACGGGCGCGCCAGGGTTCGCCGGGAAAACCGCGCTCGACATCGCCGAAGCGGCCGACCGGGTGATCATGGTCGCGCTCCTCCGTGATGCCGCCGCCGACGGCCGATCGTAGGCCGGCGCCGGACGATTCAAGTACAGTCAACGATGATGCGGCGGCTCGCGGAGCTGGCGGTGGTGCTTGGGGTGCTGACGGCCTCCAGCGCGCCGGCGCGCGCCGATCAATCCTCCGCACAGCAGGTCGTCCGCTGGACGGCGAAGGTCGAGCCGGCGGTCGTCGTCGCGCCACGCGCGGAGATCGACGTCACGCTCGACGCCGCGATCGATCCTGGCTGGCACCTCTACGCGATCACGCAGGAAGGCGGCGGACCGCAGCCGCTCGTGATCAAGGTCGCTCCGGAGTCGCCGTTCCAGATCGTGGGGAACATCATCGCGCCGCTGCCGATCACGGCGCCGGACGCCAACTTCAACATCGACACGCAGTATCACGCCGAGCAGGCGACGTTCTACGTCCCGATCGCGATTCCCGCGGATGCGGCCGGGCGCTCGGCGCTCCCGTTCGACGTCACCTTCCAGACGTGCACGGATCGCTTCTGCCTGCCGCCGGCGACCGAACGGATCACGCTGTCGATGCTGGTGCCGGGGACGGGCGCGGATGCGGTGTTCGTGCCGCCGCCGCCGGCCGTGGCGGCCGCCGGACCGCGCGCGCCGATCGAGGACATGTCGGACGCGTCGAGCGCCAGCACCTTCGGCGCCTATCTCGGACTGGCGGCGCTGATGTGCGCGCTCTCGCTGCTCACGCCGTGCGTGTTTCCGATGGTGCCGATCACGGTGTCGTACTTCACCGGCCGCACGGAGAAGGATCGCGGCCGCGCCGTGTCGCAGGCGATCGTCTACGGCGCCGGCATCGTCGCGACGTTCACCGGCGTCGGCGTCGCGCTGGCGCTGTTCTTCGGCGCGTCGGGATTGAATCAGCTTGCCGCCAACCCGTGGCTGAACCTGGGCATCGCCTCGCTCTTCATCGCGTTTGCGCTGAACCTGTTTGGCGTGTTCGAGCTTGCGCTGCCGGCGGCATTGCTGACCCGCGCGTCGACGGTCGATGCCGGCAGGCGCCGCTTCGTCGGCACGTTGCTGATGGGGCTCGCGTTCACGCTGACGTCGTTCACGTGCACCGCGCCCTTTCTCGGGACGCTGCTCGTCGTCGCCTCGCAGGGCGACTGGCAGTGGCCGCTCGCCGGGCTGCTCGTGTTCTCGACGGTCTTCGCGCTGCCATTCGTGCTGCTGGCCTGGATGCCTCAGGCGATTGCGCGGCTGCCGCGATCGGGCGCGTGGCTCCTCTCCGTAAAGGCGACGATGGGCCTGCTCGAGCTGGCGGCGGCGCTGAAGTTTCTGTCGAACGTCGATCTGGTGTGGGGGTGGGGCATCTTCACACGCGAAGTCGTGATCGCGCTGTGGATCGCCATCGGCGTCGTGCTCGTGGCGTACCTGGCAGGTGGGATGCGGCTCGGGCTCGCGCCGAGGCTGGGGCGTCCGGGCGCATCGCGATCGATCACTGTCGCGGCGACGATCGCCTTCACGATCTGGATGGGCACCGGCCTCGCCGGGCGACGGCTCGGCGAGCTCGAGTCGTTCCTGCCGCCAGGGGAGCTCGGCGGCGGCGAGCGCGGAGAGCTTGCCTGGATTGTCAACGACTACGAAGGCGCGCTGGCCCGGGCAGGGTCGGAGAACCGGCCGATCCTCGTCGATTTCACCGGCTACACCTGCACGAACTGCCGCTGGATGGAAGCCAACATGTTTACGGAGCCGGCGGTCGCGCGTGAGCTCGGCCGCTACGTGCGGCTGCGTCTCTACACCGATGGCCGCGGCGAGGAATACCTTCGCTTTCAGAACCTTCAGCGAGATACTTTTGGCACGGTCGCGCTGCCGTACTACGCCGTGCTCTCGCCCGGGGGCACGCCGGTCGTCGCCTTCGGCGGTCTGACGCGTGACCGCGGTCGGTTTGTCTCGTTCCTCCAGCGCGGCCTGCGTTGAGGCGCGAGGAAAGGATCCCGGATGACCGCGATGCCCCTGCTCGCCATCGCGCTGCTCGCCCAGGCGCCAGCCACGCCGGCACCGATGCCGACGACGCCGGAGGGATGTCTGGTCGCGGCGCGCGAGTTCACCCGGACGGAACAGCGCGCGCTCAAGCAAGTGACCGCGGACGCGGTCCGCAAGATCGAAGCGGACAAGATCGTCCTGGCGCAGAAATGCGCGGCGCAGTTCGATGTCGCGACGATCGGCGCAGCCGATCTGGCCTCGCTGATCGCGCTCTACGGCGAAGCAGCGCAGCCGGCGCTCGCCAAGGCCGCGATCGATCGCGCGCTCGGATTGAAGTCGCTGTCCACCGCGAATCGCGCCGCGGTGTTGTCACAGGCCGTGCTCTCCGGCCTGCGCGAACCGAAGTCGGCCGAGCGCAACGCCCGTCTCGAGAGCTACGTCGACCAGCTCGACCGGCTCGGCGGCGATGATCTTCTCGACGTCAAGATGACGACGCATTCGCGGATCAACGGCTACTACCGCGGCGACGACATCGACGCCGGCATCATCAAGCACTCGACCTGGATCATCGATGCCGCGAAGACATTCACGCCGGCGCAGGGCGCCCTCTACGGTGCCACCGTCGTCAATGCCATCGTGAACATGGCGGAGGCGCTGGCGGGGCAGGGCGAGAACGACCGCGCGAAGGCGCTTCTCGCCGAGGCGAAGAGCAAATGGTCCGATGTCCGCGGCGCTGATCGCATGCTCGATCCGGTGATCGCGCGCTACGCGCTCGTCGGCACCGTCGGCCGGGCGATCACGGCGCCGCGATGGCTGAACGCGCCGGCGAACACGACGCTGCCGATGACCGGATCGGTGACGCTGCTCGAGTTCACCGCGCACTGGTGCGGCCCGTGCAAGGAAAGCTACCCGGGGATCAAGCGCCTGCTCGCGAAATACGGACCGCAGGGCTTCCGTGTCGTGATGGCGACCGAGCTCTACGGCTACTTCGGCAGCGAACGGCCGCTGACACCCGACGTCGAATACGAGCGCGACCGCGAGTACTGGGCGCACGAAGGCCTGAACGTGCCGATCGCGGTGGCCGATGCGCCGCCAACGCCGGTGCGTGGCGCCGACGGCAGCTACGACATCACCGAGTCGCCGAACTTCGCCGCCTACGAGGTGGGCGGCATCCCGCAGATCCAGATCCTCGACCGGCGCGGTCGCATCCGGCTGATCATGGTCGGTTACGACGACGCCAACGAAGCGGCGCTGGCGAAGTTGATCGAGCAGCTGCTCAAGGAGAAATAGGACCGATATGCCAACGCATCGATTGCTTCTGCTCGCGGGCGCCAGCGCGCTCTTCGTCGCCGCCGGATCGTGGACGCTGGCGGAGCAGTCGGAGGTCATCACCGTGCCGCTCGAGTCCCGTGCGCCCGGCGGCGCGGGTCCGACGCCGAACTTCAGTCCAGCGGGCACGCGCGTAGCGCTGACGGATCTGCCGTCGTCGCAGCCGCTGCCGAAGGGCGCGGTGCGTCCGGCGAGGAAGGGGACGCTGCAGGTCGGTCCCTCGCGCGACTCGTGGGTCGACGTGCTGGCGGCCGCGAGCACGCCGTACACGGCCGACCTGACGCAGATCTTCGTCGACGCCAACCGCAACGGCAACTTCACCGACGACGGTCCGGCCGTCGTCGCCAAGCCGAGCCAGAACGACAAGACCAAAGCGTGGTGGTCGTCGTTCGACAACATCGAGCTCGGCGTCAAGTTCAAGGATCCCGATCGCCTCGAGCGGTTCGTCGTCGACATGTGGATCGTGCGCGACGACAAGGCGCCGACGCCGGACGTTCTCCGCTACTCGCGTCGATCCTGGCGATCGGGCGCGGTGAAGGTGAACGGCGTCGACGCGCTCGTCGCCGCGATGGACGCGAACAACGACGCCGTCTACGGTCCGGGCGACTCGTGGAGCGTCGTCCAGGCCTCGATGAAGAACGCGGCGTCGGCGGTGCTGTCACATACGGAGGCGCGGACGACGTCGCGGTTCATGTTCATCGAGCGCGACGGCGGCAAGGATCTCGTGCTCGAGTTCAAGTCGATCGCCAGGGACGGCTCGTCGATCACGTTCGCCGTCGTCGACAAACCCGTGACCAAGGCGGAGGACCGGCTGCCGGACGACATGGTCCGCGAAGAGCGCCCGCGCCCGCGGACGACGGCGCCCTTCAAGTGGAGCCACCAGCTCGAGGACGCGATCGCGGAAGCGAAGGCGTCGGGCAAACGCGTCTTCATCGACTTCGAGACCACCTGGTGCGGCCCCTGCAAGACGATGGACGAGTGGATCTGGAATGACGCCGAAGTCGCCGCGGCGCTGCGATCGAGTTACGTCGGCGTCAAGCTGGACGGCGATATCGAAAAGGCGCACGTCAAGCGCTACGCGGTGAAAGGCTATCCGACGATGGTGATCGTCGACGCCGCGACCGGCAACGCGATCAAGACGGTGTCTGGGTATCAGTCGTCGAAGCAGATCTTGTCGTTCGTCAAGTGAGGTTGTGGGGTCAGACTGGGGGTCGGGGCGGGGTCGGGAGGCGGGGTCGGAGCGGGGTCGGAGTGGGGTCGGAGGAGGGTCGGAGTGGGGTCGGAGGAGGGTCGGAGGAGGGTCGGAGGAGGGTCGGAGCGGGGTCGGAGCAGGGTCGGTGTACGCACTGACCCTGCATTAACCCTCCTCCGACCCTCCTCCGACGCCTTCTGCTACGCTGGCTGTCATGAGAAAAATTGCGCTCCTGGCTGCCGCGGGCGCGGTTGCGGTGATGCCGCTCCTGGCCCAGCAGCCCACGGCGTCTACCGACTGGCCGCAGTGGCGCGGGCCTAATCGGGACGGCATCTCGCGTGAAACCGGGCTCGCGCAGCAGTGGCTCGCCTCGGGGCCGCCTGCGGTCTGGTCGGCGACCGGTCTCGGTGCCGGTTACGGCACCGCCGTCGTCAAGGGTCAGCGCGTCTACGTGCAGGGCCTGCGTGGACGCGAGACGATGCTGCACAGTCTCAACCTCGCCGACGGCAAGTACATCTGGTCGAAGAGTCTCGGCGCCGGCGGCGGCAACGACCGCGGTTCCGGTCCGCGCAGCACGCCGACCGTCGACGGCGACCGACTCTACGTCCTCACCGAGCGCGGCGATCTCTGGTGCCTGCGCGACGATGGCCGCGAGGTGTGGCATCGCAACATCCTCGCCGACTTCGGCGGCAGCAACATCACCTGGCTGCTCAGCGAATCGCCGCTCGTCGACGGCGATCGCGTCATCGTCACGCCGGGCGGTCGCGGCGCTGGCATTGTCGCCCTTGACAAGATGACCGGCAAAACGGTGTGGGCGGCAAAGGAGCTCAGCGATGACGCCGGCTATGCGTCGGCGGTGGTAGTCGACGTCGACGGCATCCGCGCCTACACGACGTTCACGGCGACCGCGGCGGTGGGCGTGCGCGCCAGCGACGGCAAGGTGATGTGGCGCTATCGTCCGGCGGCGAATGGCACCGCCAACATCACTACGCCAGTGGTCTTCCAAGACAAGATCTTCTACACGTCCGCGTACGGCACGGGCGCCGGGCTGGTGACGCTGCAGCCGCGCAACGGCGAACTCACCGCGCAGGAGGTGTACTTCACGCGCGACATGCAGAATCATCACGGCGGCGTCGTGCTGGTGAACGGCACGTTGTACGGATTCAACAACGCGATTCTCACCGCGCTCGACTTCGCGACCGGCAAGATGCTGTGGCGCGATCGCAGCGTCGGCAAGGGGTCGGTGACCTTCGCCGACAATCGCCTCTACATGCTCAGCGAAGACAACGTCGTCGGGCTCGCGGAGGTGACGCCGCAGGGTTATCGCGAGACCGGGCGTTTTCGGATTCCGGATCAGGGCCTGCCGAGCTGGTCGCATCCCGTGGTAAGCGGCGGCCGGCTCTACATTCGCAACCAGAATGTGCTGACGGCGTACGACGTGCGGGCGCGGTGATCGGCCCCGCGCGTTCGCGAGTCCCTCCAAGCCGGCAGTCGCCTCGGGTCGTACCAGATTGTCGCCCCATCAGCGTGGGCGGCATGGGCGAGGTCGATCTCGCCCATGACATCAAGCTTGGCCGCGACATCGCCATCAAGATCCTGCCGCCGACCTTCGCGTCGATGTCGAGCAGATCGCGCGGTTCGAGCGCGAAGCCAGGACGCTGGCGGCGCTGGAATTATCCGGACATCGCACAGATCTTTGGTCTGATCGACCCCGGGCTGGTCAGCCGCACTGGGCGCCGGTGACGAATCTCGTCGATGCCGAAGCCTCCGCGAGCACCCTGCGTGGCTCGCCGAGGCTCAGGAATCGCGCGCCAGGTTGCATCGGCTTGAAACCGCCCTGGAAGCCGGAATCGTCATGCGATCTGAAGCCGGCCAGCGTCAGGGTCGGAGCGGGGTCGGAGCAGGGTCGGAGTAGGGTCGGAGCGGGGTCGGAGCGGGGTCGGAGCACTCGTCAGCCTCCCAGACAAGGAAGGCTCGACCGGACTAGCGCTCCCAAAAAACCGCCAACAAACGGCGGCGAACGTTCGACAATTTCAGCAAGTCCCACTAGGTCTGCCAGGAAAATCCGGACGCCCGACGACGGATCGATTTGTGAAACCGATCCCGGCATGCCGAGACAGCCTCGAATCCAGGTTCCGAATCTCGTTCGTCACGTCATGGCTCGTGGCAATGCGAGGATGCCGATCTTTCTCGACGACGCAGACTTCGTGAGGTTCCTGCGGATACTCGGCGACGTCCTGGAATCGTCGCAGATCACGTGCTGGAACTACTGCCTTATGCCGAATCACTATCATGCGACCCTGCAGCCGTCGCAAGCGAACTTGTCGCAGGCGCTTCGGCGTGTGAACAGCGAATACGCACTCTGGTGGAACCGGCGTCAGGGTCGAGTGGGTCATGTCTTCCAAGGACGCTTCAAGGACCAGGTGGTCGACCAGGACCAATACCTGCTCGCACTCTCGCGTTATGTCGTCATGAATCCGGTGCGCGCCAACCTGGTGCAGAAACCCGAGGATTGGCGCTGGAGCAGCTACCGCGCCACGGTCGGTCTGAGTTCGGCACCCTCATTCCTCAACAATTCGACCACGCTTCGCCTCTTCGGCGATGGCTCTGAAAGCGAACTCCGAGCATCTTTTGCGCGTTGGGTGTCGGCAAACGTCGACGATTGGACCGCGGTCGACCGTATCCGGTCGAACGAACGAATTCTCGGCAGCCAGGACTTCAAAGGTCTCGTGTCGTCGTGTTC
>DASTCC010000220.1:0-7564 GCA_035711465.1 Vicinamibacterales bacterium | reverse complement strand
CGACGGCGACGGCGATGCTTTGAATCGAGATCATCTTGCCCATCACGCCGGCCGCCGAGTTGGTCGACGCGGTCAGAATCGGATTCAGGTCCAGCGCGTTGGCCGTCACCACCTGCAGGTTTCCGAACAGCGCGTTCGCTGACGTGTCGCTGCCGGTCAGGAACACGCCGAGCCAGCCGAGCATCGCGCTGAAGAACGGGAACGTCGGTCCGGTCGCCGCCAGCGCCAGGCCGAGCGTCGACGTCATCCCCGAGTAGTTCATGAGATACGCGAGCCCGAGCATGCACGCGATCGTCAGCATCGGCAGCCGCAGCTGTCTGAACGTCGCCGCGTAGGCGGCGGCGAACGCGCGCGGCCTGATGCGCAGGCAGAGCGCCGTGGCGATCGCGGCGAAGAAGCACGCGGTGCCCGACGCGCTCAGCCAGTTGAGCGTGTAGACGGCCGCGTACGGCGCCGGCTGCGCGGTGACCGGCGGGACGCGCGTGATCGCGTTGTGAAGGCCGGGCATCGGGATGCCGTTCAACGCCGCCGGATTCGGCGCGACCGACGCCGGCAGCAGCCCGTGCGTCCACGCATCGAGGCGCCGCTTCATCGTCGGCTCGCCGAACGTCACGACGAACAGCACGAGCAGGAGATACGGCAGCCACGCCGAGAACAGCTGTGCGCCGGTATGACGCGGCGCCGACGTCGTCGGAGCCGTCTCGCCGTCGAGCCGCATGATCGACGGCGGCGCCCAGAACTTGATCACCAGCACCATCACGCCGATGCAGACGAGCGAGCTGGCGATGTCGGTCAGCTCCGGACCCATGTAGTTGGACACGACGTACTGCGTCGCCGCGAACGATCCGCCGCAGGCGAGGATCGCCGGCAGCACTTCCGTCGCCCGGCGCCGCCCGACCATCACCACCATGAGATACGCCGGAATCACCAGCGAGACGATCGCGCACATCCGCCCGACCATTCCGCTCAGCGGCAGCACCGGCAGCCCGGTCACGTTCGCAAGGGTCGTCACCGGGATGCCGATCGATCCGAATGCCACCGGCGCCGTGTTGGCCAGCAGACAGAGGCCCGCGGCGTGAAACGGCGAGAAGCCGAGACCGGCGAGCATCGCGCCCGACACCGCCACCGGGGCGCCGAAGCCGGCCGCGCCTTCGATGAACGCCCCGAACGAAAACGCGATGAAGAGCGCCTGCAGACGCCGGTCCTGCGTCAGGTTGCCGATCGAGTCTTTGATGATCTGGAACTTGCCGGTATCGACCGCGAGGCGATAGAGCAGGATCGAACTGAACACGATCCAGGCGATCGGGAAGATGCCGAAGGCCGCACCCTGAATCGTCGCCAGCGCGGCGAGATCGATCGGCATGCCGTAGACGCCGAGCGCGACGCCCAACGCGGACGCGAGTCCCGATGCCGCCGCCACCCACGCCGGCGTGCGGCGCACGCCGAGACAGTAGAACAGCACGAGAATCGGCACCGCCGCGGCGATCGTCGACAAGCCCAGGCTGCCGCCCACGGGCGCGTAGTTCTGCTGCCACATGCCCTGCCTCCCGCGAGTCGGGCTGTCGGTGCGCGTGCGCTAACGCCCCACCGAGGGCAGCGCCACTTCGACCGGATACGCCTTTTCGCCCGCGAGCACTTTCACCGGCAGGATGTTCTCCCGCAGCGGAATCGGGCAGGTCGTGTAGGGATTGAACGCGCAGGGCGGATTATACGCTTCGTTGAAGTCGAGCACCGCGGCGCCGTCGTCGAGCAGGTCCGCGTAGAGGAATCGCGCCGTCTTGTACGTCTCGTGACCGCCGGACGCGTCGCGGAAGACGAAGTAGAAGCGCTTCGGCCGCGTCGTGAACGGCCGCAGCCGCAGCGTCTGTCCATGCAGCGTGAACTCGACGACGCCTTCGGTGGTGTAGGTGTCCTCGTCTTCGAAGGTGTTCAGGACCGAGAGCTTCTTCGGCTCGGGATCGCGGATGAAGCGGCCGACGACACGGTAGCTCGCATCGATCGGAAACCAGCTGAAGCCGAGAAACTTCTGCGCCCACTCGCCGTCGGGATCGCGCACTCGCAGCGAGTAGCGCTTGCCGCTCTCGTGGATCTCGAGCCGCACCTTGCCGACGACGAGCTCGCGCGGGCGCGTCTCGCCGCCGCGCAGGACGACGGTCGAGGTGACGGGCTGATCGCCCTGGCTGATGGCGACGCCCGCTTTGGGCTCGAATGTCACCTTGCCGACTGCGACGACGAGCGTCCCGATGAGTGGCGGCACGTGAGGCACGACGATCGCGTTGCCGGCGTCGCTGCCGACCGTGTGCGAGCCGTTCTCGAGGAAATGCAGGTTGGCGATGCTGACCCAGTCGCGCCGATAGTCGCGGTCATGTTTGTCGCGCCATGCCTGGACCTGGGCTGCGTGGTCGGCCGGCAGCGGATGCGCGCCGATCGCCGGAGCCTCGGCGCCCCGGCAGGCCGCCGCGACCAGGATGGTGACGAGCACTGCCGCCTGGCGGCCCGACCGCTGTGAGGTCATGCCGGCATCATACAATCGGACCCAGTCATCAGCGTCACCCGTCGTCACCTGTCGGAGGCTTCATCGTGCGCACCCGCGTTCTGGCGTTCGTCATGGCCGGTGGTCGTGGAGAGCGCCTCGATCCGCTGACGCGTTACCGGGCCAAACCGGCGGTGCCGTTCGGCGGCCGCTACCGGCTCGTCGACTTCGTCCTCAGCAACCTGATCAACTCGGACGTCACCGCCGTCTACGTGCTGACGCAGTACAAGGCGCAGTCGGTGCTCGAGCACATCCAGCGGACGTGGAGTCATCGCGTCTACGGACGCGAGAGCTTCATTACCGCCGTGCCGGCGCAGATGCAGACGGGCGACAGCTGGTATCGCGGCACCGCCGACGCCGTCTACCAGAACCTCGAGCGGCTGCGCGAGTTCCGGCCTGACGTCGTCGCCGTCTTCGGCTCGGACCACATCTACAAGATGAACGTGCGGCAGATGATCGACGCGCACGTCGCGAGCGGCGCGAAGGCGACGATCGCCTGCCTGCGCGTGCCGCGCGAAGAGGCGACGGCCTTCGGCGTCGCCAACGTCGACACGTCGGGCCGCATCCTCCAGTTCGTCGAGAAGCCGTCCGATCCGCCGCCCGTTCCCGACGATCCGACGGTGTCCTTCGCGTCGATGGGGAACTACGTGTTCAACACCGAGGTGCTGTCGTCGCTGCTCGAGGCCGACGCGCCGCGGCTCGACTCGGCACACGACTTCGGGCGCGACCTGATCCCGGCGCTCGTCGACGCCGGCGTCGCCTTTGCGCATGATTTCAGCAGCAACCTGATTCCAGGGTCGCGCTCGGAGGTCGAGCGAGGCTACTGGCGTGACGTCGGGACCCTCGAGGCGTATTACGAAGCCAATCTCGACTTGAAGAACGTCACGCCGCAGCTGAACCTCTACAACCGCGAGTGGCCGATCCACTCGGCGGCGTTCGACGACCCGCCGGCGAAGTTCGTCTTCGACGAGCCGGGCCGCCGCGGCAACGTCGTCCAATCGATCCTGTCGGGCGGCTGCATCATCGCCGGCGGCTTCGCCAAGGACTGCGTGATCGGCCGCAACGTCGTCCTGCACTCCGGATCGGACGTGCGTGATTCGATCATCATGGACAACGTCGACATCGGACGCGACGCCAAGGTGCGACGCGCGATCATCGACAAGAACGTGCGCATCGCCCCGGGCGTGCAGATCGGCTACGACGAGGCCTACGATCGCCAGGTCGGCGTGGTGTCGCCGACCGGCATCGTCGTCATCCCGAAGGCCTCGGTGCCGCTCGATCTGTCCCGCGGCTAGACGCCGGTGCGGCCGGACGGCTCAGCAGTAGTCGCCCCGGCACGGCGGCGGGGGCGTCGCCGCGTCGATCGAGACGGCGCCGATCATGCCTGCGTGCAGGTCGCAGTGATAGTTCGTGCCTTCGTCCGGCATGCGGAAGGCGGCGCTCGTCGCGCCGGGCTGAATGATGCCCCAGTCGACCGACAGGTCGTTCAAGCGCACCCGGTGCGCCACCGCGTCGTTGTTCCGGAACACCACCATGCGCCCGGCGGCGATGGCGGGATTTGGCGAGAAGGACTGATTGCCCCGATCGCCGACGATCGAGATCGTGACCGGCGCGTCGGATCCACCGCCGCCTGACGAGCTGGGCCCCGACGGGCTGCTGCCGCCGCAGCTGACGATGGCGACCAGACCGGCGAGCACGACCGACACCCTGAATGCCGAAACAGACATGCTTATTGCTCCTGAAGATCGAACGTCTGTTCGTCCATGGTGCAACGGCGGTGCCAGGCTAAGAGCGCATCGAAATGTCCGAATCGGCGGCGACGTTTACGTGAGGCGTAAGCGACTTTCGCGATTGGTCAGACGTGCGTCCGGCCTGCGCATCGTCGAAGCCGGACCCGGTATAATCCCGCGCGGTTGCTATGGACATTCAGTGGTGGCATTGGCTCGTGCTCGGGCTCATCCTCGCCGTGGCCGAGCTGCTCACGGCGGGCGGCTTCTACATCCTGTTCTTCGGCATCGGCGCCATGGTCGTTGGCCTGCTGGCCAGCGTGGACGCGGCCGGGCCGCTGTGGATGCAGATGCTACTGTTCAGCGGCGTCTCGCTCGCGGCGCTGGCGATGTTCCGCGGGCGGCTGCTGAAGGCGTTCCAGCACGATCCGCAGGCGCCGCTGGTCGACTCGCTCGTCGGCGAAATTGGCGTCGCCACTGAAGATCTGCTGCCCGGCGCGATTGGCAAGGTCGAGCTGCGCGGCTCGGCGTGGAGCGCGCGCAACCGCAGCAGCGCCGCGGTGCCTCGCGGCAGCCGGTGCCGGGTCGTGCGCGTCGAGGGTCTCATGCTGCTCGTCGAGCCCGAAGGAGTCGTGTCGTGAGCGGAACCCTCATCGTCTTCGCCGTCATCGCCATCGTCGCCCTGATCGTCGTCGCCCGCACCGCGGTGGTGGTGCCGCAGCAGAGCGCCTACGTCGTCGAGCGGCTCGGCCGGTATCACGCGACGCTCCAGGCCGGGTTTCATATCCTGGTGCCGTTCTTCGACAACATCCGCTACCGGCACACGTTGAAGGAAGTCGCCGTCGACATCCCGGCGCAGGTCTGTATCACCCGCGACAACGTCCAGGTCGGCGTCGACGGCATCCTCTATCTCAAGGTGCTGAATCCCGAGCGCGCCTCCTACGGCATCGCCGACTACGTCTTCGCGATCTCGCAGCTGGCGCAGACGACGCTGCGCAGCGAGATCGGCAAGATCGATCTCGACAAGACCTTCGAAGAGCGCATGAACATCAACATGCAGGTCGTCGCCGAGCTCGACAAGGCGTCGGAGCCCTGGGGCGTGAAGGTGCTGCGCTACGAGATCAAGAACATCACGCCGCCGCACGACGTGCTCGCCGCGATGGAGAAGCAGATGCGCGCCGAGCGCGAGAAGCGCGCGGTGGTGCTGTCGTCGGAAGGCGCGCGCGACGCCGCGATCAACAACGCCGAAGGCGACAAGCAGAAGGTGATCAAGGAGTCGGAGGCGCGACGGCAGCAGCAGATCAACGAAGCCGAAGGCGAGGCCGCCGCGATCCTCGCCGTCGCCCGCGCGACGGCCGAAGGCATCCGCCAGGTCGCCGACGCCATCCGCCAGCCCGGCGGCCTCGAAGCCACGCAGCTCCGCGTCGCCGAACGCTACGTGCAGGAGTTCGGCAACCTCGCTCAGAAGACCAACACCGTGATTCTGCCCGCCAACGTCGCCGACGTCGCGTCGATGGTCTCGACGGCGATGAAGGTGTTTCAGACGGCCGGGCGGTAGGCAGGCTGCGGGCCGCAGGCTGGAGCCAGCGGGCGTCCGCAGCCCGCAGCCCGCAGCCTCAGACAGCGGCGAGCGCCTTCTCCATTTCGGCGAGCCCACGTTCGAGCGTGTCGCCATCGCCCGCCAGGCTGATGCGGAAGTGCGCGGGCGAGTCGAAGAAATCGCCTGGCGCCACGGCCACTCCGTGCTCCTGCACCAGGCGCCTCACGAACGGTCCGGCGTCGCCGACGCCATCCAATCTGGGAAAGACGACGGAGGCGGCCGGCGGCGCGGCGACGCGCAGCCGGGGATGCGCGTCGAGGAACGCCCGCATCGTGGCGACGTTGCGGCTGAGCAGGCGCCCCGCGCGGACCGCGAGCGTCCCGATGTGCGACCAGGCGAGGCCAGCGAGACGATCCGCGGGGCCGCTGCTGGCGTTGTCGACGACGTCGCGCGTGCGGCGAACGCGGAACGCGACGTCCGCCGGTGCGACGACCCAGCCGGATCGCAGGCCCGCCAGGCCGAACGACTTGGTGAGGCTCGCCGTCGAGACGAACGGACCATCGAGCGTCGCGGCCGGGAGGCGCTGCGGCGCGCCGTCGACGAGGTTGGCGCCGTCGAGATAGACCTCGTCGGCGAGCACGGTCGCGCCGTGCCGATCCGCAATCGCGCCCAGCTCGCGCATCGCCGCGCGATCGATCGACACGCCCGACGGGTTGTGCGGCGTCGTGACAATGATCAGCCGGGTGCGCGGCGTGATCGTCCGGCGAATCGCATCGAGATCGAGCGCGTAGCCATCTTCGAAGCGGCGCTCGAATCGCAGGATGCGCGCGCCCATCAGCCGGCAGGCGCCGAGCAGCGGGTCGTAGGTCGGCTTCTCGACCAGCACCTCGTCGCCGGGCGCGACCAGCGCCGCGACGGTCAGGAAGTTCGCACCCGAGCAACCCTGCGCGGCGGCCACTCGATCGGTCCCGACGCCGTAGCGCGCCGCGATCGCTTCGATCACCGGCGCGAAGCCGTTGTCGTTCGGCGCCGCCAGATCGACGGTCTCCCGAACGTCGGGAAGATCGTCGATCGTGCACGCCAGCAGATTGCTGCCCGCGAGATCGATCGCGGCTGGTTGACGAGTCTTGGCCCAGAGCAGATAGGGAGCGAGCGGCGCGTCCAGCATCTACGGCAACGTTATCGCGGTTTGCACGGGAGGGTCCGAATCAAAGCACGCTGCGTCCTGGCGCCACCCGCTTGCGGAGAAAGTTCATCCTGGCGGAGATCGGAAGGCGGATGCGACGGCGGATCAGCTCCCGCTGCGCGCGTTCATTTTCTCGGGCCACGGCGGCGAGCTTTGCGCGGCGGCCCCGGCGCTTCTTCAAGGGTGGCCTCCAGAATCTTCAGCACGGCCAGATCGCGGGGACGACCGGCGGCGCGTTTACTCCTGACGATGTCGGCGAGCGCGGCGACGCGCACTGGCGCGCCGACGTCCATCTCGACAGCCCGGTCGCGCACGGTCTCGAACGACCGGACGCCGTGGATCGTGCCCATGAAATCGACCTGCAGGCCGTCGTCATCCCTCACCACCCGGTAGAGGTCCGAGGCGGGGTAGTACGGCCTGAGAATCGTCGCTTTCAGCATGCGGGCCAACCGCTTCAGCTTCGTCATGTTTCGCGGCGTCGCCCGGAACATGAAGTCGAAGTCGATCGTCGACACCGGTGCGCCGTGAAGGGCAGCGGCGGCGTTGCCGATGAGCACGGCGTCGAGTTCGACCTTCTG
>DASTCC010000219.1:0-8360 GCA_035711465.1 Vicinamibacterales bacterium | reverse complement strand
GCCAGGAACTCCTTCGACAGGTTCGGGCGATCGGCCGGCGGCGAGTCGTCGGCGCTGATCATCGTGATCGCGCCGTCGTAGCCTTCGCGGCGGAGCATCTGTGCCGCGGCCAGGCCGGCTGGGCCGCCGCCGACGATCACGACGGATTCGGGCGGGGCAACACTCGGCGCGGCCGCGGCGCCCTCGGTTGGTGCGGCGATCTTCTCGGTCACTCGAATCGTCTGGCCGTCGCGGACGACCCTGTAGCAGTCGACGGGATCGAGCGCTGGCGCGCGCAAGGCGGCTCCGGTCCGCAGGCTGAAACAGGCGTGATGCCACGGGCATCGGACCGTGTCGCCGACGATCAAGCCCTCGCCGAGCGGGCCGTGGTAGTGCGTGCAGTGCGCGCCGATCGCGAAGAACTCGTCGCCGACGCGCGCCAGCAACACCTCGTCATCGCCGACGCGGCCGACGATGGCGCCGCCGTCGTCGAGGCGGCCGGCCGGCACGCCTTGGGTGAGATCCGGGCCTTTCGCCTGATCGTCCGCGTCCATGGCACGCTCCTGCTGGGGGCTGCTCACACCATACCGCACGACGCGACGTCGGCCGGCTTCGGCTTAGCATGGGCACGGAGCCCCTCCCATGACACGGCGTTCGCATTCGTCCGTCCGGGCCGGCAAGACCGCGACCCACGTCGACGTCGAAGTGGCCCTCTCCTGGCTGAAAGAACGCGCGAGCAAGCGGACGCGCGACGGCATGGCCCGCTTCGGCCTGCCGTCGGGCAACGCGCTCGGCGTGCCCGTCGGTACCATCAAGCAGATCGGCAAGCGCATCGGCGTCAATCACGACCTCGCGCTCGGGTTGTTCAAGACCGGGGTCTACGAGGCGCAGCTGCTGGCGGCGTTCGTCGGCGATCCGGCGCGGCTGACCGCCGCGCAGATGGATCGCTGGTGCCGCGCCTTCGACAACTGGGGCGTGGTCGATACCGTCTGCTTCAGCCTCTTCGATCGCACGCCGCTCGCCTGGAGCCGGATCGAGCCGTGGAGCCAGCGCAGCGACGAGTTCGAGAAGCGTGCCGCATTCGCGCTGCTCGCCTGTCTTGCGCTGCACGACAAGGGCGCGCCTGACGACGCACTTCGCAAGTGCCTGCCGATCGTCGAGGCCGGCGCCTCGGACGAGCGCAACTTCGTGAAGAAAGGCGTGCTCTGGGCCCTGCGTCTGATCGGGCGGCGCAGCGCCGATCTGCACGCCGAGTCGATCGCGCTGGCACGCCGCCTGGCCGCCTCGAAGTCGCCCTCGGCGAAGTGGATCGGCCGCTCGACGCTCAGGGACCTGACCAGTCCCGCGCTCGCGAAGAAGTTCAGCGGCAAGAAGAGGACTGCGAAATAGCGCTATTTGACCCGTCGCGGTGAGCTCGTCGCAGGTGCGCGGGTCGGTCACGAGTAGCGAAGATACGCAGGCAGCAGTGCAGATCCAGGCGACCGCGAGCACCTGATGCGGCGGGTCACTCCTCGCCCCAATACCACACGACGACGACGCCCTCGCCATGATCGGCGGAGTGGCTGATCGAAATCAGCTGGTCGCGCCCGATCTCGGTGGCAAAGCTCGTGGCCTCTTCGAACAGCGCCTTCCAGGAGCTGAAGGAGCTGCGGAACACCTTGGTCTGAACCTTCATGGGTACCTCGTCTGCCGCATTATCCCGCAGCGCGGAAACGTCCGATGACGCACCCTGCCAACCAATGGACCGCCGCTCCCGTCGAAGCAGGCGAGATACATACTTTTGTAGAGAATCTCGACGCCATGCCCAAAGGCCGGTTTCTCGGTGAGTTCGAGCTCTACGTGATGGGCGCCGTCGTCCGCCTCGGCGGCGAGGCGTACGGGATGGCGATCAGCCGCGAGATCGAATCGCGAACGGGCCGAACGGTGGCCATCGGCGCGGTCTACGCGACGCTGGCGCGCCTCGAAGACAAAGGTCTGGTGACGCTCACGACCACCGATCCGCTGCCGGTGCCCGGCGGCAGAGCGCGGCGGCTGGCGCGGCTGACCGCGGACGGTCGTCGGGCGCTGGCGCACAGCACCGCGATGCTGGCCGAGATGCTGCCCGCCTTTCCACAGGAGCGCCGCCGGTGACACCGCCGCGGCTGACGCGCGCGCTGCTGCAGGCCTGCGCCGCACCGGCGGACCGTGCGCCGCTTCGTGCCGAGCTCGACGACGAGTTCGTGCGCGTGGCGTCGATGCAGTCGATCGCCGCAGCGCGCCGCTGGTATCGACGGCAGGTGCGTCGATCGATCGCACCGCTTCTCGCCGAGCGCGCCAGATCGTGGCTTCGCCGGTCGAATCGATTTCTGCGATCGCAGCAATGGAGAACGGACATGAAACAGGGTCTGCGCAGCGTCTGGCGACACAAGCGCGTTTCGGTCGCGGTGGTGATCACGCTCGGCCTGGCGCTCGGCGCCGCGCTCGCGGTCGCTGCGGTCGTCGACGCGGTCTTGCTCCGGCCCTTGCCATTCCCGGATCCCGGACGCATCGTCGCCATGTGGAACACGGGCCCGAAGCTGCCTGCCACCGTGCGTGCGATCAGCTTTCAGGACCTCGAGGACTGGCGCGAGATGTCGAAGACTCTCGAGGTCGCGAGCGGTTTCACGCCGGTGAGCGCCACGCTGACCGAACGCGGCGATCCGCGCCGGCTCGAAGGCATGCGGGTCGCTCGTGATTTCGATCGCGTGCTCGGGATGCGGCCCGAGGTGGGCCGTCTGTTCGTCGCCGAGGACTTCGCCGAAGGCGCGCCTGACGTGGTGGTGCTCGCGAACGGATTCTGGCGGCGCGAGTTCGGCAGCCGCACGGACGCGATCGGCCAGGCGCTGATGCTCGACGGTCGGCCCTGGCGCATCGTCGGCGTGCTGGCCGACGTCGCGATGACGTATCCGACGGCGCCGCACGATTTCTGGCGGCCGCTGCTGCCGCGCGCCGGCGCGCAGTGGGAATCGCAGCGCGCCACCGGCTGGCTGAACGCGGTCGGACGTCTCCGCCCCGGCGTCAGCGTCGATGAGGCGCGCGGCGAGCTCTCGGCGGTCGCGCGCGCGCTGGCCGAGCGGTATCCGGGATCGAACCGCGAACGACAGGCGATCGATTTGCGTTCGCTCAAGGACGAGCTCGTCGCCGACGCGCGCGCGGCGCTGTGGCTCGTCGCCGCGGCCGTCGGCGCGCTGCTGCTGGTCGCCTTCGGCAACGTCGTGCACCTGCTCGTCGCCCACGCGGTCGTGCGGCAACGCGAGTTCGCCGTCCGGCACGCGCTCGGCGCGACGCCGGGCCGGCTCGGGCGTCAGATCGGCATCGAAGCCGCCGCCCTCGGGGCCGCGGCCGTGTGTTTCGGCCTCGTGATCGCGCCGCTGCTCGTCGAGATCTTCGTGACCTTGCCGGCCAACGCGCTGCCGCGGCAGAGCGAGATCGCGATCGTGCCGGCGGCGATGCGCTGGGGTGTCGTGATGCTGGCCTTGACGGTCGCCGTCATCGCGTGGCCGCATGCCCGCCTCGCCTCGAGATCGACCGCGATCGGCGCAGCCTCGACGCGTATCGTGGGCAGCCGCGCGGACCGCCGCGTCAGGCAGGCGCTCATCGGCACCCAGGTCGCCCTCTCGATCGTGCTGCTCACCGGCGGCGCGCTTTTCGTCCGAACCCTGATCGCGCTCCAGACGGTCGATGCCGGCTTCTCGAGCGACAACGTCCTGACGATGCAGGTGACGCCGTCGCGCGGTCATGCGCCCTCGGCGGCAGCGACGATGCAGTTCTACGGGAACGCGCTCGACGCGATCCGAGCCGTTCCTGGTGTCGAAGCCGCGGCCGCATCGACGAGCGTGCCGTACGTGGTCTCGGGGTGGGCCTTCGGGATCTCGTCCAAAGACGCGTCCGGGGAGCAGCGCCATCCCGTCCGCGTCAGCGTCGCCTCGCCGCAGCACTTCGACGCGCTGCGCGTGCCGATCATCGAAGGCCGGCCGCTCAGCGACGACGAACAGCGCGGCGGCGCCGATGCCGTCGTCGTCAGCCGGGCGCTGGCGCGAGTGCTCTACGGCAGCCGCTCGGCCGTCGGCGGCACCCTCGACTACAGCGGACGGACCTGGACCATCGTCGGTGTCGTGCCGGACTTGCGTTGGCGGCTCGACCAGGCGCCGATCGCGGAGGTCTATCTGCCGTGGCACAACGCCGGCCAGCGCCCGCAGGCGATCGTGGTTCGCACGTCGGGGGACGCGGCGTCGCTGACCGATCTCGTGGGTCAACGGCTGCGCGCGATCGATCCGGGCGTCACCATTGCCGAGGTGTCGAGCCTGCGCGAGCGGATGGCGGTGACGCTGGCGCCGCAGCGGCTGCGCGCGGCGCTGCTCGCGAGTCTGGCCGGACTCGCGGCGATGCTGGCGATGTTCGGCGTCTACAGCGTCACCGCCTTCGCGGTCGCGACCGAGGCGCGCGAGCAGGCGATTCGTGTCGCGCTCGGCGAGACCCGCGAGCGGGCGCGCCGGCGCGTCGTCGGCGCGTCGCTCAAGCCGGCGATGATCGGTGCGGCGCTCGGCGTCGCGGTGGCCTGGGCCTGCGGCCGATTCGTTCAGTCGTTCCTGTTCGAAATGCGCGCCGACGATCCGCGGTTGTTCGCCGTTGTCTCGGTGGCGCTGCTGGCGCTGACGGTCGTCGCCGCCTGGCTGCCGGCGTCACGCGCCGCACGGCTCGATCCATCCGTGGTGCTCCGCGACACCGGCGATCAAGTCTAGGGCGACGAACGCCGGCACACTCGAGCGCGCAAAGCGATACGATGCTCTGACGTCCCCGAAAGCCGCTGCCAGCGCCTGCCGTGGTCGACGGAGGCGTGTTTCTCATGCGTGAGGCTTTCGAGCGGTGTCTGCGTGCCAGGCACGCCGCCATGTTCGGGCTGGCCGTGATCGCCGGCGCCTGTTCTTCCTCTCCGACGTCGCCGACGCCGGGGTTCGACTTACCACCGACGATGACGCTGCGCGCCAGCGCGTCCGGCGAGATCGACGGTCTTACCATCACGTGCGAGCTCCTGTTCAACGCGATTCTGCAGCCCGACGGCGAGATCATCCGCGCGCGAATGGGCGGCGAGGCGCGGCGCAAGGTGCTCGACGCGTCGCAGTCCGGCGTCGCCTTCATCGCCGACGCCTTCTATCCCGACTTGCGCATCGACAAAGGCGCCTTCGGAAGCGTGACGATGACGTCGTTCCGCGACGGCGTGCCAGATCCAAGTACCGGCGAGAGCCGCTTCTGGGACGGGCTCAACCGCTTCGCGGGACACTACGATTCCGGCACGCAGTCGCTCTCCGGAACCTGGACGTGCCGCCCGCTCGACACTCAGGGCGACAGGCGCGGTGAGGTCATCGGAACCTGGGAGATGCGCTGACGTTCCATCGGCCGAACGACGGCTGACTCATACTGGGGATCTATGGCGGGGTACGAGTGTTACCACTGCAAGCAGTGGGTCGAAGATGGCGAAGCGCACGACTGCTGGACGACCACCGAAGCCGCGTTGACGAAGGATCTGTCAGAGGACCTGCGTGAGGCGTGGGAACGGCTGCGCGAAACCGCGGCCGACTTCGGCGAGCAGCGCATCTACGCGTCGCACCACTCGATCATGTTCTCGCGCAGGTCGTGCTACTTCTTCGTGCGGCCGAAGCGGAAAGCGCTCGAAGTGTGCATTTTTCTCGGCCGGGCGATCAGGTCGGCGCACGTGCGACGGGTCGACCCGGCGTCGAAGACGAAGCTCGTCCACTTCGTCGACATCACGCACCGCGATCAGGTCGAGGCGCCGATTACCGACTGGCTGCGCGAAGCGTACGACTTCCAGGATCAGCCGCGCACGGCGGCTCGGTCGACGCGCGCCGCGTCGAAGCCAGCGAAGGCGAAAGCGAAGTCAAAGTCGAGGGCGAAGCCGAAGCCAAAGCCAAGGCCAAAGGCAGCGTCGAAGCGCCGGATCCGTTGAGCGCAGGTCAGCTTCTCGTCACCCGGTCGCCGTCCGGGTCCCAACGCCAGATGCGGCCGGACTCGAGGTGCACGCCGCCCATCCAGCGATCGATCTCGTCGATGCGGACGGCGCCGGGCGCGCCCGCGAGCGCCTGACGGCCGGCCTCGGTAATGGCAATCGTGCCGCTCAGCCCATCCGCCTGCGACATGCCGATCGACGCCGCATCGAGCAACGGCGCGACGCGCCTGGTGAGCGACTCGACCAGCGACGCGAACGAACCATCGGTGATGTAGTACGCCCGCTCGCCGTCGTGCATTCGCGGAAAGGCCCTCGACGCTCCGATGGGGCCGCGTGCGGCGATCTCGAGCGCGCGCCGCTCGCTTCGCGAAAGTCCATCGGACGTCCACGGGTACTCCTGGAGAAAGCGATGAAGCGCGGCGCCGAGAAACGGCAGCGCCGACAGGTCGCCGCGGCGAAGCTCGTCCAACGCCTCTGGTGTGTTTTGTCGGAACGCCTGCCAGGCGCGCTCGGCCAGGGCGTACTGCTCGTCGCCTACGGGCTGCCGCGCGTCGACGAGCGGCGCCAGCTCGGAGGGCGTCAGCTCGCCCATGCCTTTGAAGCCGGGCCGGTTCGCAAACGATCCGATGCTGACGAGCGTCGCGTCGGTGGAGCGAGGCAGCCGTGCGCGGATCCAGCTCAGCAGCTGCACCAGGTTCAGCTGATCGAACAGGTCGTGCTCGAACCACAGGATGAGCTCGTCGTACGCCGCGGTATCGGCGATCACGCGACGCGATTCGCGAAGGCTGCGCGCAATGTTCTCGACGTCGTCCGCGCCGGGACCGGCCAGGAATCGCGCCCGCACCTCGAGCAGCGCGTCGTCCGACAGATCGCCGGGCACGGGTCCTTCGGAGAGGACGTCGCACCAGACCGATCGGGCTCCCGCTATGCCCGCGGCCTCGATGAGTCCCGTCAGCGAGGTGCCGTTCGCGACGTGAAGAATGCGGCGCACTCCGCGATTGTGTCAGAAGCGCGGAGCGACTCGGGCGCGATCTCCTACTCGCGACGTCCGTACTGCGTATCCACCGTCCGCACCGGCTGACTCGTCAGCGAGCTCGGCGCGTTGACGTTGGCGCCGTCGTCGACGCCGACGCCGAGGCGATCCACCAACTCGCCGCCGAGCCAGCCGCCGACCGTGCCGAGCAGCAGGCCCGCGACTTCGAGCAGGAACACCCTCATGTCCGGCGCCAGATCGAACGTGCCGCGTCGCATCAGCCACGCGCTCGCGAAGATGGCGACGACGGTGACGTTGACGAGGCCGTGCAGGAGGCCGATGCGCTTGGCGCGGGTCGCTGCGGGGATCGCGAGCCAGTCGATCACGCCGAAGAGGGCCGCGAGCAGACCGCCGACGACGCCGAGCGCGATGTTCCAGTACGACGCCATCGCGAACACCGGCAGCCCGCGCGCGAGAAAGAGCGCGTCGAAGACGACCGCCGAGATGAACAGGCCCAGCGGCAGCACGATCAGCATCGGATGAATCGGATGCCCGAGGAGCTTCGCTCTGCTCTCCATATGCGTCCTCCGCGCGGTCCGGTCCGCTTCGCTACAGCGACTTCAGGAACTCCACCAGATCGGCCTTCTGCCTGAGCGTGAGGCCGAGCGAAAAGTGCTGGTCGTAGTGATCGACGACGGCCGCGAGATCCTCGGCGCTGCCGTCGTGAAAGTAGGGCGGATGCTGCCAGATGCCGCGAAGCGGTGACGTCCGGTACTGCTTCGTCAGGGTCCGAAGGGCGTAGGCGGCGCTGATGCCGATCTCCTCCGGTGCATGCAGCAGCGGCACGGCCGGGTCCGGGCCATTGAGCACGTCGGTGAACGTCGGCGGCGTGTGACAGGACGAGCAGCGGGCGGCGCCGCTGAACACGCGTTCGCCGCGGTTGGCGGCGGCGCGGTCGAAGCTCTGCGGCGGCCGCGCGGGCGCCTGCAGCCGGATCTGATACTCGAACAGCGCCGCCAGCTTCGAGGTCACGAGATCGGGCGTCTGCGGAATCGTCAGGTTCAGGCGCGGGTCGATGAACGTGCCATGGCCGCCCATCTGTGTCACCCCGACGTAGTTGTTCCAGTACGAGATCGGACCATCGGCCGTGTAGGTCTCGAGGCCGACGCGGCGCAGTCCGAATGCCGGCGGAATCAGGACGGGCACCGACGTCTTGTTGAGCGTGATGAAGTCGGTGCCGTCGAACGCCTGCAGGCGCGGGTCGAATCGGCCGGGGCCCCAGTTCTCGACGAGCGCGCGCTGCGCGTCGCTCGTCCCCGGCGCCGCAGAGATGATTCGGCCGACGTCGAGATCGCGGTTGGGCCAGCCGTCGCGTCGCCCCCCGATCCCGGTCGTGAGCGAGTCGTCCACCGTCGAATGGCATAG
>DASTCC010000218.1:0-3780 GCA_035711465.1 Vicinamibacterales bacterium | reverse complement strand
CAGGGCGGGAAGCGGCTGCACATCAACGCCTCGAACTGCGTGCACTGCAAGACGTGCGACATCATGGATCCCTACCAGATCATCGACTGGGTGCCGCCCGAGGGTGGTGAGGGGCCGCAATACGAAGGCATGTGACGTTCTCGCGGGGCAAGCGCGCGCAGGCGGCGGCGATCTCGGCGATCGGCATGCCGATCATCGAAGCGCTCGGCGCCACCTACCACTGGCGGGAACGCGGCACCGAACACCTGACGCCCGAGGCGCTCGGCGGGCGGCCGCCGATCTTCGCCTTCTGGCACGGCCGCATCCTCGCCGCGACGCTCTACTTCCGGGACCGCGGCATCGTCGTGATCACCAGCGAGAACTTCGACGGCGAGTGGATCGCGCGTATCATCCGCAAGTTCGGCTACGGCACCGCGCGCGGATCGACGTCGCGCGGCGGCGCGCGCGCGCTCGGACAGTTGAGACGCGAGATGGCGGCGGGCAAGCCGGCGGCGTTCACGCTCGACGGCCCGCGCGGCCCGGCTCGCGTGGCACAGGCGGGCGCGGTGTGGCTGGCGGGCGCGACCGGGAATCCGATCGTGCCGTTTCACATCGAAGCGGCGCGCAGCTGGACGGTGAAAAGCTGGGATCGCCATCAGGTGCCGAAGCCGGGCGCCGAGGTCTCGATTGCGATTGGCTCGCCGATCGTCGTGCCGGCGACCGACGAGGCCACCGTCGAGCACTGGCGGTTGGAATTGGAACGCGCGCTCGGCGAGCTCGAGCGCGAAGCGGCAGATGCGCTGACCCCATGATGATCATTTCGTCGACGCGGTTCACCGAGCACGTGACGCCCCCAGGCCATCCGGAAAGTCCGGAACGCGCCGAGATGTTTTCGGCCGTGGCCGAGATGTTCAAGCAGGAAGGCGCGGACGTGCGCGAACCGCGGCCGGCGACGCACGAGGAGCTCGCGCGCGTGCACACGGCCGAGTATCTCGATCGGATGACGCAGCTCTCGCGCAAGTCGGCGATGATCGACGAGGACACGTTCACCAGTCCCGAGACGATCGAGATCGCGCTGCTGGCCGCGGGCGCGGCGATCGACGCGGCGATGCACGCGTGGAAGACGGGCCGCTCGGCGACGGCACTGGTGCGGCCGCCGGGGCATCATGCCGAGCCCGATCGGGCGATGGGGTTCTGCTTCTACAACAACATCGCCCTGGCCGCCGCGGCGCTCCGCGCGGCCGGCGCGAACAAGGTCGCGATCGTCGATATCGACGTCCATCACGGGAACGGGACACAGAACGCGTTCTACGCCGACCGGACGGTGCTCTTCATCTCCAGCCACCAGTACCCGTTCTATCCGGGCACCGGCGCCGCACACGAGCGCGGGACGGGCGACGGCGAGGGCTACACGATCAATATCCCGCTGCCAGCCGGCGCCGACGACCTGGTCTTCCAGCGGGCCTACTCGACCATCGTCATTCCGGCGCTCGAAAGGTTTGCGCCCGACGTCATCCTGGTTTCGGCGGGGTTCGATGCTCACGAGCTCGATCCGCTCGGCCGCATGCGGCTGACGACGGACGGCTACATGCACCTGCTGAGGCTGCTGCACGACGCCGCCGCGCGGCTCTGCAGCGGCCGCATCGCGATGATCACCGAAGGCGGCTACCACCTCGGCGCCGTCCGCGACTGCCTGGAGCGCGCGATCCGCGTGCTAAATTAGAGGATTGGTCCGACCCCAACATGAACATCGACCAGAAGTGGCAGAAGCGGTGGGCGGAGTCTCGTGCCTTCGAGGTGACCGAGGATCGGTCCAAGCCGAAGTTCTATTGCCTCGAGATGTTCGCGTATCCCTCGGGACACGCGCACGTCGGACACGTCCGCAACTACATGATCGGCGACATCATGGCGCGGACGATGCGGATGCGCGGCTACAACGTGCTGCATCCGTTCGGCTGGGACGCGTTCGGCTTGCCCGCCGAGAACGCGGCGATCAAGAACGACGTCCACCCCGAGAAGTGGACGCTCGAGAACATCGCCCACATGAAGGGCCAGCTCCAGCGCCTCGGCATCAGCTACGCCTGGGAGCGCGAGCTCGCCACCTGTCTGCCCGACTATTACCGCTGGAACCAGTGGCTGTTCACCCGCATGTTCCAGCGCGGGCTCGCGTACCGCCGCAAATCCAACGTCAACTGGTGTGAGACCGACCAGACGGTGCTGGCCAACGAGCAGGTCGTCGACGGCGGCTGCTGGCGCTGCGGCACGCCGGTGACGGTGCGCGAGCTCGAGCAGTGGTTTTTCCGCATCACGGCGTACGCCGACGAGCTGCTGGATGCGCTCGACGGCCTGAAGGACTGGCCCGAAAAAGTGCTGACGATGCAGCGCAACTGGATCGGCCGATCCGAGGGCGCGCGCGTTCGTTTTCCGATCGTGCCCGCCGGCGAGAGCGCCGCGTCGCGTCCGGCCGATCCGAAGGTCGCCGATGCGATCGAGGTCTTCACGACCCGCATCGACACGATCTACGGCGCCAACTTCGTGCTGCTCGGCCCCGAGCATCCGCTGGTCGAGCGTTTCGCGATCGAGTCGTCCGACCCGGCCTCGCTGCGCCAGAAGGCCGCGGCGTTCCGCTCGCAGGATCGCGTCGCGCGGATGACCGGCGAGGTCGAGAAGGAGGGCTTTCCAACCGGCCGCTTCGCGATCAACCCGTTCACGAACCAGCCGGTGCCGGTGTGGGTCGCCAACTTCGTGCTCGGCGAATACGGCACCGGCGCCGTGATGGGCGTGCCGGGCCACGACGCCCGCGACTGCGAGTTCGCGCGCAAGTACCAGCTGCCGATCACGATCGTCGTCCAGCCCGACGGCAAGACGCTGACCGCCGACTCGCCGGAGACGCCGTACGACGGCGAGGGCCGTCTCGTCGGGTCCGGGCCGTACGACGGCATGCTGGCGAGCGAGGCGAACCAGAAAATGACGGCCGACGCCGAGTCGAACGGCCGCGGCATGGGCACCGTGCAGTACCGCCTCAAGGACTGGGGCGTGTCACGTCAGCGTTACTGGGGCACGCCGATTCCGATCATCCATTGCCAGGCGTGCGGCATGGTGCCGGTGCCCGACGACCAGCTGCCGGTGAAGCTGCCCGAGTTCGTCGAGTTCACGGGCCGCGGCGACTCGCCGCTCGCGCACATCCCGGAGTTCGTCAACGTCGCCTGCCCGCAGTGCGGCACGCCGGCGCGGCGCGAGACCGACACGATGGACACGTTCGTCGACTCGTCCTGGTACTTCTATCGCTTCTGCGATCCGCACAACGAGTCGCTGCCGTTCGATCCCGCCAAGGTCGCCTACTGGGGCCCGGTCGACTTCTACAGCGGCGGCGTCGAGCACGCCATTCTGCACCTGATCTACTCGCGCTTCTTCAGCCGTGTCTTCCGCGATCTCGGGCTGGTGACGATCGACGAGCCGTTCTCGCGGCTGCTGACGCAGGGGATGGTGCTGCGGAACGGCGCCGTGATGTCGAAGTCGAAAGGCAACGTCGTCGATCCCGACGACATGATCGAGAAGTACGGCGCCGACGCGCTGCGGCTCTACGTGATGTTCGTGGCGCCGCCGGAAAAGGAAGTCGAGTGGAGCGACAGCGGCCTGGAGGGCTCGTATCGCTTCCTGTCGCGCATCCGCCGCGTCGCCGAGCACCTGCGGCCGGCAATCGCGGACGCCCCGGCGCTCGACGACCTGACGCTCGACGGCGACGAGCGCGGGCTGCGTCGCAAGACGCACGACACGATCCGCCGGGTGACGTCGGATATC
>DASTCC010000217.1:0-4671 GCA_035711465.1 Vicinamibacterales bacterium | reverse complement strand
AGTGCGGCGGCTCTTCAGCGGGCGGCGGTTCAACGACGAGGTGCGCCGCGAGCTCGACTTTCATCTTGCGATGGAATCGGCCGAGCGTGAGCGGCGCGGGTTGCCGGCGGTCGAGGCGCATCGGACGGCGATGCGCGATTTCGGCGGGGTCGAGCGGATCCACGAAGAAGTCCGGGACGTTCGGGGCATGACCTTCTGGGATTCGCTCGTTCAGGACCTGCGCTTCGGATTCCGGACGCTGCGGCGATCGCCCGGCTACACCGCCGCCGCCATCCTGATCCTTGCCCTTGGCATCGGCGCCAACACCGCGATGTTCTCCGTCGTCGACGGGGTGCTGCTCAAGCCGCTGCCCTTCAAGAGCGGCGACGATCTCGTCATCATCCGGCAGGCGGCGCTGAAATCGAACCGCGCCAACGTCGGCGTCTCGATCCAGGAGCTCTTCGACTATCGCAAGCGGCTGACGACGATCCGCGATCTCGTCGAGTGGCACTCGATGTCGTTCGTGCTGCTCAACCAGGGCGATCCCGATCGTGTCGACACCGCCGTGGTCTCGGCCAACTTCTTCGACATGCTCGGCGTCCGGCCGGCGCTCGGCCGTACGTTCGTCGACGAGGACGACAACCTCGGCGCCGAGGCGGTCCTGGTGTTGAGCCACGCCTACTGGACCAGCAAGTTCGGCGCGGATCCCGGCGTCGTCGGCCGCGTCCTGCAGATGAACAACCGGCCGCACACCGTCGTCGGCGTCCTGCCCGAGTATCCGCAGTATCCCCAGGAAGCGGACGTCTACATGCCGACGTCGGCGTGTCCGTTCCGGGCGGCCTCCGAGGAGACGCCGCGCCAGGGCCACCGATCGTTCGCGGCGCTGTCGGTGTTCGGCCGGCTGGCCCCGGGCGCGATGCTGCAGGAAGCGACGCAGGAAGTGAACACGGTGGCCGGATCGTACGAGGTGGCGTATCCGCGCGAGCACCAGCAGTTCCGCGCGCTCGGCTTCACCGGGCAGGCGTTGTCGCTCCCGGAGCAGCTGGTCACCGGCGCCCGGCCGATGCTGCTGGCGCTCACCGGCGCGACGTTCCTGGTGCTGATGATCGCCTGCGCCAACGTCGCCAATCTGTCGCTGGCGCGGACGCTGCATCGCAGCCGTGAGCTGGCGGTGAGGACGGCGCTCGGCGCCGGCCGCGGCCGGCTGATGCGGCAGCTCGTGACCGAGAGCATCATCGTCGCCCTGGCCGGCGGCGTGATTGGCATCGTGCTCGCGTGGGTGTCGCTCGATCTCCTGAAGAGCTTTGTCGGCCGATTCACGGAACGCACCGGGCAGATCGAGATCGACGGCGTCGTGCTGTTGTTCGCGCTGGTGGCCTCGGTGATCACGGGCGTGTTCTTCGGGCTGGCGCCGGCGCTCTCGACGCGCCGCAATCTGTCGCAGTCGATCCGCGACGGCGCGGCGCAAGGCGGCGAGGGCGCCTCACGCCATCGCGTGCGATCGGGGCTGGTCGTCGCGCAAGTGTCGGTGTCGTTCGTGCTCGTCGTCGCCGCCGCGCTTCTGCTGCAGAGTTTGTATCGGCTCAGCAGCGTGCCGCTCGGCTACGACGCCGACAAGGTGCTGAGCGCGGCCATCTACGGGAACTTCACGACGCAGGGCAACGCGACGGTTGCCGCACGAACGGAGAACACGATCCTCGAGCGGCTGCGTTCGTCGCCCGGCGTGCGCGCGGCGGCGCTCGCGAGCTCGGTGCCGCAATCGGCGATTCAGCCCGGCAATCAGCCGATCATTCTCGAGGGCTTCGAGTCGGGTCAGAGCCAGGGGGCCTCGGGCCTTCAGGCGGATCCGAACTTCGCGAGCGAAGGCTATTTCGACACGCTCGGCGTGCCGATGATGGCCGGCCGCGACTTCCGCGCCTCCGACGACACCCAGGCGCCGCCGGTCGCGGTGATCAACGCGTCGATGGCGAAGCTATGGAAGGGCGCCGATCCGATCGGCCGTCGCTTCGCCGTGGCGCCGAGCCGCCCGGACGTCGCACCCAACTGGATTACCGTCATCGGCGTGGCATCCGACTTCCGCCTCTACAGCGCCGAAATCGCCGTCGATTCGCAGTACTTCCTGGCTGTCCGTCAGTTCCCCGGCACCGGCACGCGGGTCCTCGCGCGCGCCGACGGCGATCCGCGCGCGCTCGGCCCCGTCATCCGCGCCGCCGTGCACGCCGCGGATCCGGCAAGCCCGGTGGAGTCGCTGCAGACGCTGGCGGAAGTCCGAGGCACGACGCAACTCGCCGCGCCGGCGCTCACCGCCGTGCTGCTCTCGATCTTCGCGGCGGTAGCGATGCTGATCACGCTCGCGGGCGTCGCCGGCGTGATCGGCACCTCGGTCAGCCAGCGCACGCGCGAGTTCGGCTTGCGGATGGCCCTCGGCGCGACCCGCATGTCGGTGCTGCGCCTGGTGCTCAGTCAGGGCGTCATACTCGTCGTCATCGGCATCGCGATCGGGCTGGCCGGAGCCTACGGGTTCAGTCAGCTGCTGACGCGGTATCTGTTCCAGACCGCGCCGACCGACACCGGCGCCTATGCGCTGGTGGCGGCGCTGTTCGCCATCGCCGCCATGGTCGCCGCCCTCGGGCCGGCGCGGCGGGCAACCACGATCGATCCGTTGAAAGCGCTGAAGGCCGACTGACGCCCCCGCCGACCGCAGTTGACAATATTCACAGTTTGTGAATATTGTCTCCGCATGCGCCGGGATCCGCGCGACTTCCTGCCGGTCAAGGATCTCGTCTTCCGCATCCTCGTCGCGCTCGCTGATGGCGAGCGCGCGGCCGGGAGCCTCGCCGAGGCGCTCGACGACGCGGACGGCGCCGGCGCCGTGCTGCCCGGCCATCTCTATCGCACGCTCGACCGCATGCTCGAGGACGATCTGGTGCGCGAGGAAGATCGCTCGGACGAACGGGCCGGGCCGCAAGGGAAGCCGGGGCCGGCGACGCGCCGCTTCTTCAGCCTCACGCCGCTCGGCGTCGAGGTCGCGCGCGCCGAGACGCGGCGGCTCGCCGCGCTCGTCGAGAAGTCACGAAACGGCCGGTTGATCGGGCAACGCCGATGACCCGCCTCGGCGATGCGCTCTACCGTGTGGTGCTGATCGCGTTTCCGCGACAGTTCCGTCGACATCACGGTGAGGCGATGGCCGCGCAGTTCCGCGCCAGACGCGAAGCGCTCGCGGGGCGGCCGGTCGCGCTCGCGGCTCTCTGGACACGGGCGATGGGCGACGCCCTCTGGCACGGCATCTCCGTCCGTCGCGAACGCCGCCTCGACGGATCCCGATTGTCACGGCTGCCGGGCGAACGTTTCCGTCAGGATTTGCGGTTCGCGTGGCGCGGCATCGTCCGCGATCGCGGCGTCACCGCCGTCGTCGTGCTCACGCTGACTCTGGGCATCGCCGCCAACGCGGTGATGTTCGGGCTCGTCGATCGCTTGCTGTTCCAGGCGCCGCAAGGCGTCGGACATCCGGAGTTGGTGCGCCGGGTGTACTTCGGATCGGAGCGCGATGCGAACGCCATCGGCGAGCGCGAAAGCTATCCCGCCACGGCGGCGATACGAGATCGAGTGCCGGCATTTGCCAGCGCCGCGGTCACGTTTCGACAGCCGGTCACGATCGGTGGCGGTGCCGATGCGCGCGAAGCGACGATCGAGCTCGCCAACGCCGACTACTTCTCGCTGCTCGAGCTCAGCCCAGCGGCAGGGCGCTTCTACACCCGCGACGAAGACGCGGTACCGGATGGCGCCGGTGCGGTGGTGCTCAGCCATGCGTTCTGGACGCGCCACTTCGGTGGCGATCCACGCGCGATCGGAGCCGGGATTCGGATCGAGGGCAAGCCGTTGACCATCGTCGGCGTCGCTCCGAGCCGTTTTTCGGGGCTCGATCGCGAAGCCGTCGATCTGTGGGCGCCGCCGGCGAGTCTCGGGCGCGAACTGATTGGCCCGCGATGGCAGGACAATTTCTTCCGATATGGCTTCGGCCTGGTGGCGCGGCTCACGCAGGGCTCGGCAGACGAGCTCGCGACGCAGCAGGCGACCGCCGCCTATCGATCGTCGGCAACGCCCGAGGCCGCGGCGATGCTCGACGAGCGTCGAACCGCATTTACCGCGCGGCTCGACGGGATGAGCGATCCTTATGGCGTCGCGCCGGAAGGCAAAGTCAGTGCCTGGCTGCTCGGTGTCGCCGCCGTCGTGCTGCTGACCGCGATTGCGAACGTCGCGCACCTGCTGCTCACCCGCGCCTTCGCGCGCCGGCGGGAAATCGCGGTGCGGCTGGCGGTCGGGATCGGCCGTCCGCGGCTGCTGCGGCAGCTCTTGACCGAGTCGGCGTTGCTCACGACGGTCGCCGTCGGCATCGCGCTCGCGGTCGCCTATCTGGGCGGGCGCGCGGTTCAGCAGGTCTTCATGCCCGGCCTTGCCGTCGACGTTTCGGTGATCGACCTGCGCGCCCTGGCAGTCACGTTCGTCCTTGCCGCGCTGACGTCGCTGGGCGTGGGACTGGCGCCGGCCTGGTACGCGCTCTCGACCGATCTCACCGACTCGCTACGATCGTCGACGCGGAGCACGGCGCGTCACGGCGGCATGCTTCGCGCCGCCCTCCTGGTGACGCAGGTCGCGCTCTCGGTCGTGCTGCTCGTCGGCGCCGGCCTGTTC
>DASTCC010000216.1:0-23608 GCA_035711465.1 Vicinamibacterales bacterium | reverse complement strand
CTGGGGCGCGTCGGAGAACAACCGTCGCGCGAAGTTCTACGAGCTGACGCGCGCCGGACGCCGGGCGCTCGCGGCCGAGGCCGACTCGTGGCGGCGGCTGACCGGCGCGGTCGGCGAGATCCTCGACGCCACGTAACCACGCGCCACTACGGGACATCATGAGGACACTGTTCAGCGAGCTGCGGCACCGTCTGCGCGCCCTCTTCCTTCGTTCGCGCGCCGAGCGCGAGCTTTCTGACGAGCTGCAGTTCCATCTCGATCGGGAGATCGAGCGCAACCGCCGCCGCGGCTTGTCGATCGAAGAAGCGACCCGCCGCGCACAACGTGAGTTCGGCGGTCTCGAGCCGACGAAGGAGGCATGCCGCGACGAGCGTGGTATCGGCCCGCTCGAGCGGCTCTCGCAGGATCTGAAGTACGCCGGCCGCGTGATCCGCAAGAGTCCCGGCTTCACCCTCGCTGTCGTCGCGACGCTGGCGCTCGGCATCGGCGCGACGACGACGATGTTCGGGATCGTCGATGGCGTGCTGCTGCGTTCGCTGCCGTACGCCGACGCCAGCCGCCTCGTGCAGATCGGCACGACGTTCGGCGGCTCGATTCAGGTCGGCGCAGTCTCATCGCTCGACGCGCACGACATCGCCACCCGGGCGCGATCGCTCACGGCGGTCGGCGCGTCACGGTCCCAGACGATGGACACCACGGCCGAGGGCGCGACGCCCGAGCGGCTCGACGCCGCGATTGTGTCGGCGTCGTACTTCGACGTCCTCGGCGTGAAGCCGGTGCTCGGGCGCACCTTCACGTCCGCAGACCATGAGCCACGGCGCGATGGCGTCGCGGTGGTCTCGTACGGTCTCTGGCAGCGGCGGTTCGGCGGCGCACCCGACGTCGTCGGGCGCACGATGGCGCTCGACGGCGCGCCCTTTTCCGTCGTCGGCGTCATGCCTCGAAGCTTCCGCGGGCCCGACGCGCTCGATCAGGCCGACCTCGACGTCTGGGTCGCGCATGCGGGCGCCGAGCCGCAGCCGGCGAGCGATCGGGACGACGCCTCGTGGGCGATCGTCGCGCGTATGACGCCCACCGCCACCGTGAGCGCGGTCCGCGAGGAGCTCGAGGCGATCGGCAAGGCGATCGGCGAGGAAACGGGCGCGCCCGGGCCGCGCCGGTTCTGGACCGCGACGCTGCAGGATCGGACGATCGGCGATTCGGCGCGCCAGCTCTGGATGCTGCTCGGCGCCGTGAGCGTGCTGCTCCTGATTGCCTGCGCCAACGTCGCCAACCTGTTTCTGGTGCGCGCGACCGAGCGATCGCGCGAGATGGCCGTGCGTGTCGCCATGGGCGCGGGACGCGGGCGCATCGTGCGGCAACTGCTCAGCGAGAGCGCGTTGCTCTCGCTCCTCGGCGGCGTCTGCGGCATCGCCCTCGCCTATGTCGGCGTCGGGCTGTTCCGTGCATTCGGCCCGGCCGATCTGCCTCGCGCTGCCGACGTCGCCGTCGACACGCGCGTGCTGGCATTCAGTCTGGTGATCTCGGCGCTCGCTGGTCTTTCGTTCGGCCTCGCGCCCGCCCTGGACACCGCGCGCGCGTCGCTCGGCGCCGGCCTGCGCGCGACCGCGGCCAACCTCACCGGCAGCCGATCGCGCCTCCGCCTGCGCTCCGCGCTCGTCGTCGCGCAGACCGCGCTCGCGGTGGTCCTCCTCGTCGGCGCCGGTCTGCTGGTGAACAGCGTCTGGCGGCTGGGCCACGTGCCGCCGGGATTCGATCCGCGAGATGTCGTCTGGATCGACGTGCGTTTGCCGGCGCGATATGCGGACGCTCCTCGCCGGCGCGCGTTCTACGACGATTTCCTCGCCAGAGTGCGAGCCCTCAACGGCGTGGTCGCCGCCGGCGGCATCGAGGGACGGCCGCTCGGCGGCGGCAACGCCGTCGCGACGACGCAACCTGAAGGCCGGCTGCCGGCCGAGGCCGAACGCACCCCGCGCTTCCCGTGGCACGCTGTCACACCCGGCTACTTCGCCGCCATGGGGATCCCGATCGTCGACGGCCGTCCGATCGACGAGAGCGATCGCGTCGCGTCGCCGCGAGTGGCGGTCATCAGCCGCGCCATGGCCGCACAGTTCTGGCCGGGCGAGCGCGCCGTCGGCAAGCGCTTCTGGCACGGTCGTGTCGCCGCCGATGCGCCGTTGACGACGGTGGTGGGCGTCGCGGAGGACGTGCGCCAGTACAGCCTCGCCGAACCGGCGCCGCCGGTCGTGTACCGGCCGGTCGCGCAGGCCCCGCGCGCGACGCTGGGCATCGTCGCGCGCCACGACGGCCGTTCGGCGCCGCAGGTGCTGCAGCAGATTCGTGAGGCGGCGTGGGCGATCGACCCGGCGTTGCCGCTCGACAGCGCCGGCACGATGGACGCGCAGCTGCGCTCGTCGATTGCCGAACCGCGTTTTCGTGCCGCGGCACTTTCGGCCTTCGGTGTGATGGCTGCAATCGTCGCGTCGGTCGGGCTCTACGCGACGTTGGCGTGGATCGTGCGCGCGCGGCGGCGTGAAATCGGCATCCGCATCGCGCTCGGCGCCGATCCGTCCGCAGTGCGCGCGATCGTCCTGCGGCGCGGGCTGTCGCTGGCGGTGATTGGCACGCTGGCCGGCGCGGCCATTGCCGTGGCGGTATCGCGGACGATGTCGGCGCTGGTGTTCGGCATCACCGCGACGGATTTTGCGACCTTCAGCACGGCTGTCAGCGTCATGCTGCTCGTCGCCGCCCTGGCCAGCTGGATTCCGGCGCGCCGGGCCGCGCAGGCCAATCCGGTGGCGATTCTCAAGGACTAGCCGAAGCCGCGCCTCCATTTGCTATCGTTACGCAATCGGAGGTCGCATGACGTTCTCTCGTGCCCCTCGCCGGCTCGGGCTCGCCCTGTGCGCGGTGGTCGCGGTTGGTCTGCTCGGCGCGGCTCAGGCGCCAACGCTCCCCGCTCGACTGTCGGACGCGCAATTCTGGAAGCTCGTGAGCGACATCTCGGAGCCCGACGGCTATTTCCGCATCACCGACAACTACACCTCGAACGAAGCGGAGATCGGCCGGCTGTTCACCGCCCTGCGCGGGGCGAAACTCGAGGGTGGGGTCTATATCGGCGTCGGTCCGGAACAGAACCTGACCTACATCGCCGCGATCCGGCCGGCGATGGCGTTCGTGATCGACATCCGCCGGCAGGCGGTCATGCAGCACCTGATGTTCAAGGCGCTGTTCGAGCTCTCGCGGGACCGCGTCGAGTTCATCTCGCTCCTTTTCGCCAGGCCGCGGCCCTCGGCGGTTGCGGAGTCGGCTCCGATTCAACAGATCTGGGACGCGTTCTTCGCGGTCGCCGCCGACCCGGCGCTGGCCACGACGACCCGGGAGCGGATCTTCGATCGGCTGATGAAGACGCACGGGTTCCCTTTCACGGAGATCGAGCGATCGCAGCTGACATCGGTGATGGGGGCGTTCGCACGCATCGGCCCCGGCATCTCCACGCGCGGTTATGCGAGCGGCCGCGGCGGCACCTGGACCTTCGCCGATCTGACCGGCTGGTCCTCGGACGACCAGGGCGAGGTCCAGAGTTTCCTGTCCACCGAGGAGCACTTCCGCACCGTGAAGGCGCTGCACGAGCGCAATCTGATTGTCCCGGTGAGCGGCGACTTCGGCGGCAGCAGGGCGCTGCGCGGCATCGGCGCCTACCTTCGCGAGCATCGCGGCGTCGTGCGCGCGTTCTACGTCTCGAACGTGGAGCAGTATCTCTTCCAGGACGGCAAGGCGGCGGCGTTCTACGACAACGTTGCGACGCTGCCGCTCGACGATCGCAGCGTGTTCATTCGTCCCTACGCGCTCCGCCGATCGGCGAGCCTGTCTGCCGGTCTCTGTCCGATCGGGCAGTTCCTCGGCGCGGTGACGTCAATGCGGGTGCGCACCAACAACGAAGCGCTGGCCTGTCCGCAGTAGCGGGGGGCCGCCGGCCCGGTCTGGTAAGATGCTCCTCTCGGAGGTTGATAGGAGACATGCCCAAGACCGACCTGCTGCAGGGCACCCTAGATCTGCTGATCCTGAAGATCCTCGCCCTCGGCCCGAATCACGGGTGGGGCATCTCGACGCGGCTGCGGCAGATTTCCCGTGACGGTCTCCAGGCGAGCGCCGGTTCTCTGTACCCGGCGCTGCATCGGCTCGAGCTGGCTGGTGACGTCCGGTCGGAGATGGCCGCGTCGGAGAACAACCGCCGCGCGCGCGTCTACACGCTGACGGCGGCCGGACGGCGCCGGCTCGACGTCGAGCGCGCCAGCTGGCAGCACTTCGCGCACTCGATGCGCCGCGTGCTCGAATCGCAATAGGCCAGAGGCATGCGCATGATCACGCGTCTGATGGCCTGGCTTCGCGGTATCGTCCACCGCGACCGCAGTTACCGCGAGCTCGACGAGGAACTGCAGTTCCACATCGAACAGGAGACGGCCGCCCACGTCGCGCATGGCGTTGCGCCGGGCGAGGCTCGACGCCTGGCCCTGGCGACACTCGGCGGGCTGACGCCGACGCGCGAAGCGACGCGCCGCGTCCGCGCGCTGGGCATCGACGCGATCGCGCGCGACGTCCGGCACGGCTGCCGGGCGCTCGCCGCGTCGCCGGGATTCACGGCCGCGGCCCTCGCCGTGCTCGCGCTCGGCATCGGCGCGGCGACGGCGATCTTTTCGGTCGTCGACGCGGTCGTCCTGCGCGCGCTGCCATTCCCGCAGAGCCACCGCCTCGTCGCCATCGGCGATCGCGATCTCACGGCGGCGCCGGACGCGCCGGCGAGCGCGTTGACGCCGCAGGATTATTTCGACTATCGCGACCGCCAGGACGTGTTCGAGACGATGGCGGCGATCGCCTACGGCGACCTGTCGCTCCAGCGGGAAGGGCCGAGCGATCCGGAGACGTTGCGCGGCTGGCAGGTGACCTCCGGCTTCTTCGCGGTTCTCGGGGTCCGACCCGCGCTCGGCCGCGCGTTCACGCCAGACGACGAGATCCGTGGACAGAACTGGGTCGCGGTGATCAGCGATGGCCTGTGGCGGCGCCGCTACGGCGGCGCGCCCGACGTGATCGGCCGGCGGCTGCCGGCGCAACTCGGCCGCGATCGCGTCGTCGTCGGCGTCATGCCGCCGGGATTCGAGTACCCGGTCTCCGATCGGGAGGCCGTCGACGTGTGGGTGCCGTACGTCGCACCGGCCGAAGCTCGTGTGCGCGGCACGGAGATCGGGCGCGTGCTCGAAGCGATCGGCCGGCTGCGCGACGGCGTCACGGTTGACGCGGCGCAGGCGCGGATGACGCAGATCGCGGCGGACCTGGCGCGGCAGTCGCCCGGCTGGTTCGAGAATCGCGCGGTGGAGGTCGAAGGGCTGCAGCGGGCCCTGACCAGGCAGGTCCGGCCGTGGATGCTGATGCTGCTCGGCGCGGCCGGGTGCGTGATGCTGATTGCGTGCGCCAATCTGTCGAACCTGCTCCTCGTCCGCGGCTCGACCCGCGAGCACGAGCTCGCGGTCCGGTCGGCGCTCGGCGCGTCGCGGGGCGATCTGATTCGCACCCTCCTCGTCGAGAGCGTCATCCTGGCGCTCGCCGGCGCCGCGCTCGGCGCTCTCGCGGCGCGGATCGGCGTCGACGCGATTCGGGCGGCGCTGCCGGCCGAGCTGCCGCGCGCGGCCGCGATTGACGTGGACGTGCGCGTCCTCGTCGTCACCATGTTCGCGGCGTTGGTGACCGGTCTCGTGACCGGCCTGGCGCCGGTCGTGCAGTTCGCGAACGCGAGGCTGTCGCCGCTCGGCCGCCAGGGGCGCGCGAACACCGCCGCGCCGCGGGCCGGGCGTCTTCGCGGGGCGTTGATCGCGGCCGAGATCGCCCTGGCGGTTGTGCTGCTCTCGGGCGCCGGGTTGTTCCTGTCGAGCTTCCATCGCGTCGCCAGCGTCGACCTGGGCGTCGACACCGACAACGTGCTGAGCGTCCGCGTGCGACCGCTGGTGACGCCGGATCAGCCGGTCGCCCCGGCCGTCGCCCGCAGCCGGCAGGCCTTCGACGCGATCATCTCGCGCGTCCGCGCGCTCTCCGGCGTGGAGGCAGTCGCGCTTCAGTCCGCCGGCCTGCCCCTGCGCGGCGACCTGATCACGGTCGGCATTCAAGTGCCCGGACGAACGCTGCCGCGGAACGAGGACATCGAGCTCGGACGGATTTCGACGGACTACTTCCGGGCGTTGCAGATGGCGGTGACGAAGGGCCGGCCGTTCACTGACGGCGATCGCCCGGGCGACGACGCCGTCGTCATTCTCAACGAAGCGGCTGCGCGGAAGTATTTCGTGGCCGGAGATCCGATTGGCCGTTATGTCGAGATCGAAGGTCGACGCCGGATCGTGGGGATCGTCGCCGACATCAGGCGCGACGGCCCCGAGTCGGACCCGCGCCCGCAGGCTTACGTGCCGTGGACCCAGAGCACGGTGATCGGCGCGACGCTGATCATCAGGACGACGTCCGACCCGCGCGCGATTGTGCCGGCCGTGAAGCAGATCGTCTGGGCAGAGTTCCCGGACCTGCCGATTCCCGACGCGACGACGCTGGAGCAGTACTTCGATCGCCTGGTCGCCGAGCGGCGCTTCAACATGATGCTGTTCGGCATCTTCGGCCTCATCGGCGTCGCGATCGCCGGGCTCGGCGTCTACGGCGTGATCGCCTACGCGGTCGCGCGCCGGACTCGCGAGTTCGGCATCCGCATGGCCCTCGGTGCCCCGGCGTCGACGATTCTGACGTCCGTGCTCTCGGGCGCGGGCCGCGACGTCTCGATTGGTCTCGGCGTCGGACTGGCCGGCGCGTGGATCCTCGGTGACCTGGTTCGCAGCTTTCTGTTCCAGATCCAGCCCCACGATCCCTGGGTCCTCACGGGCGCGGCCGTGCTCTGCACCGCTGCGGCGGTGCTGGCGGCGGCGCTCCCGGCGCGACGCGCCTCGCGCGTCGATCCGATTCGGGCTTTGCGCATCGAATAGAACGCCGGGCCGGAGATCGGCCAGACTAAGCGACGACCATGGTGGATCTCCTCAGGCACCTGCGGCGCCAGGCCATCGCGGCGTTCTCGATCGTGCTCCTCGTATCGGGTTCGACCGATGCAATCCAGGTATCGCCGCGCGGACGCTCGGTGACGGTGGGCGCGATCAAGGTGCTGATCGTCAAGGTCAACCTGATCGGCGATACTGGACCGTATCCCTTTTCCGATCGTCAGTTCGCGGACAATCTCGCCTGGAGCAGCGAGCGCCTTCGCAAGTTCAGTTACGGCCTGGCGTGGTACGCGCTGTCGGGCGTCGCCGAGGTGTCGATCGCGATGACACCGAAACAGGTGTGCGACGGGTTGGGATTCGCGGACGTCCTCATCAAGGCCGAGCTCGACAAGCAACGGATCGCCTACGCCGACGTCGCGCAGTTCCACTACGTGCTGCGCGGCGGCGCGCCCTGCGGGTGGTCGGGGACGTCGCGCGTCGGCGGCAATCCGACCTGGACCTGGTACAACGGCCGCTACGTCGAGAACTCGTTGATCCTGCACGAAGGCGCGCACGCGATGGGCGGCACCCATTCCACCTGTGAGGGCATCACCGACGGATCGGCCTGCGATTTCTACAGCTCGCTCGGCTCACGGCACGGCGAAGACTTTCACTACACGCCGCCGGAGAAGGAGGCGTTCGGCTGGCTCAACGCGCCGGGTGCGCCGGCGGTCCAGGCGATCTCGGCCGACGGCAGCTATACGCTCGACGTCTACGAGACCGGGCCGGGCAAATGGCCGAAGGCGCTCAAGATCCGCACCCGTCGCGCGCCGCCGCAACGTCCCGGCAGAGAGATCGCGTACTGGATCTCCTACAAGAACGGTTCGATTCAGGTACACGAGAAGATCGACGGCGCCGGCGGCAACTCGATTCAGCGCAACACCAATCCGGGCGGGGAATTCGTTCCGCTGCTCGGCGCCGGCAAGTCGTTCGTGATCGCCCCGGACAACATCCGGGTCACGGCGACGTCGCTGAACGCCCGTTCCGCTGTGGTCGCCGTGGACTTCGACGTGCCGGTGGCCCCGCCGGTCCCGCCGCCGCCCCCGCCGCCGGGCATCAACGTCGCGCTTGCGAAGAACGGGGGCGTGGCTTCGGCGTCGTCGGTGTTCGGGCCCGCATTCCAACCCGCGTTCGCGATCAACGGCGATCGCCGCGGCCTCGCGTGGGGCAGGGGCGAGGGCGGGTGGAATGACGAGACGCCCGGCAAGTGGCCGGACTGGCTCGAAGTACATTTCGCCGGCGCCAGGGCGATCGCCGAGGTTCACGTGTTCTCCGTCCAGGACGCCGCCGACACTCCGGCTGATCCGCTGCCGGCGATGACCTTCAGACGGTACGGGCTGGTGGATTTCGACGTGCAGGCCTGGATCGGCTCGGCGTGGCAGACCGTTCCCGGCGGGGAAGTGCGCGGCAACGATCTCGTCTGGCGGCGAATCACGTTCGCGCCGATAACTGCGGATCGTGTTCGCATCTACGTTCACAAGGCGCTCGAGTCGTGGACGCGGATTGCCGAGGTCGAGGTCTACGCGTCGAGTCGGTGACCAAAAAAATGTGCAACGACAGGAATTTGTTGATTCCTTCTGCGATCGTTTCATCGTAAACTTCCGGCCTCCCCGTGCTCTGGTAGCGCGCCGTTTCCCCCTCCGGCGCTCGTCTGGTTCAAGCGCATCACCAGCCTTGACTTCTCTCGAATGCGAATGACGCACGTCACATTCGGACTGTCAGCGAACTGATCGTCCAGCAGCGCTTCGTGCGTCCGGGGTCGGCTCCATCGGCACGGCGCGCGCGGACTGCGACTGTGAACGGAGGCATGCCGGCATAGAGCACGGTTCCTGATCGAGGGCACCAGAAAAGAAACCAGAAAGAGGAAGACATGAAATGGAATCCGGTTGGCGTCATCGCCCTGCTGGTGACGCTGTTCGCGCCCGCGCCGCTGTGGGCACAGCTGCCCACACAGGACCTGCTGCCGCAAGGTCCGATGCAGACGAAACACCCCGTCAAGACCTTTTACAACTCGCCAGCCGAATGGCCCCTGTGGGATGGGCAAGTCCATTGGTGCCCCGGCGGCGCGGTCAAGGATGGCATTGGCGTCCCGTGTATCCCGGGCACGCCTTCGGACAGCGGCGAACCTGCGCGCTTCTCGCACAACCATCTCGGCTGCCAGTTCCCCGCCTACGGATTCATCACCGGACCGATTCGCATTCGTTGCCGGCTCATGTCGTTTCAGCAGGCCGGGCGCGTCGATCGGATGGACATCGGCATTCCCGGGCCGTTCGGCGGGCCGGCTGCCTTGGAGCCGGTAGGCAACGTCGTCTGGGACGAGACCGGCACGCACCTCTCGCCGCCTCTCATCGGCGACCCGTCCGGGCTGCGCAGCTGGACGTTCACGGTTTACCTCGATCCGGCGAACTGGTGGATCAAGCACGGCTCGACGGTCGTTGCCGTCAGCCTGAGCGTCAGGTTCGACAACGGCGACGAGGCGATGCTGCAGAACCAGCTGCCGTTCTGGACCGCGACCGACACGTCGGTGGCGCCGTTTCTGACGCCCAACATCTGTGCGTTCCAGGATCCGGATTATCAGCTCTGGCCCATGACGGTGGACATCTTCAGCGCGTCGAGCCGTGGCGAGTCGCCGGACAGCCAGATCATCCGCATCTGCGGTTTCCTGCCGCTGCCTGGCCAGGTGCTGACCGCGCCGTGGCGGATACATACGGAGAACGGACGCTACGGGAGGCGAGACATGACGCCGAAGATTCCCGCCGGTTTCTCCGAGATGCGCGTCGACGTCAACCTGCACAGCTACGACGAAGGCCAGCTGATCGATCGTGTCGAGAGCCCGGCGGGCGCCGACGGTCCAGTCGTGACCGTGCACGACTTCATCATCGATCCTGCGCAATTCGGCCCAGGCCGGCACATGACGATGATTCGCTGGGGGCTGCCGCTGCCGCAGTCGGATGTGTTCGCGGGCAACGAGGAGGTGCAGGCGCTGCTGACGTTCCCGGTCGATATCGCGGGCGACGCACCACAACCGGTCGACAGCGACGGCGACGGCATCCTCGACGGCAACGATCATTGCCCCGGAACGCCGCCCGGCACCATGGTCGATTCCATGGGCTGCCCGGCGTCCGGACACAACATGGCCCCGACGGTGACGGCCGCGACCGACGCAACGACATACACCGCGCCGGCCAGCGTCGCGATCACGGCAGCCGCCAGTGACAGCGACGGCAACGTCACCCGCGTCGACTTCTTCGGCGACGGCGCGTTGCTGTTCAGCGACTTCGGCGCGCCCTACGCGTTCACCTGGACCAACGTCGGCGCCGGTGCGCACACGGTGACGGCGGTCGCCGTCGACGACGACGGCGCCTCGACGACCTCGGCCGCCGTGAGCATCACCGTCCACGGCTCGACCGTAGACGGTGGCACCAACGTCGCGCTCGCCGCGAACGGCGGCGTCGCGAGCGCGTCGACCACCCATAGTGACGGGTACCATCCGGCGGGCGCGAACAACGGCGACCGTCGCGGCCAGCCGTGGGGCGCGGGCGGAGGCTGGAACGACGGCACGCCAGACGCGTTTCCCGATGCGTTCGAGATCCGGTTCAACGGCGCGAAGACGATCTCGGAGATCGACGTCTTCTCGGTCCAGGACAACTACGTGTCGCCGGCCGAGCCGACGCCGTCGATGACGTTCACGCTGTACGGCTTGACGACCTTCGACGTCCAGTACTGGACCGGAAGCGCGTGGCAGACCGTCCCGGGCGGGGCCATCGCCGACAACAACCTGGTGTGGCGCAAGGTCACGTTCTCACCGCTGACGACAGATCGCATTCGCGTCCTCGTTCACTCGGCGCTGAATACCTGGAGCCGCCTCACTGAAGTCGAGGCCTACGGAACGTCGACAGGCGGCGCCAACAGCGCGCCGACGGTCTCGCTCAGCGCGCCGGCCGAGGGCGCGGAGTTCACCATGCCGGCGCTCGTCAACCTCGCCGCCACGGCGGCCGACAGCGACGGCACGATCGCGCGGGTGGACTTCTTCGCGGACCAGACGCTGCTCTTCAGCGACTTCGCGGCGCCGTATGCGTTCACGTGGACGAACGCGACTGCCGGATCGCACGTGATCACGGCCGTGGCCGTCGATGACGACGCGGCGTCGACCACGTCGGCGGCGCGCACCATCGTCGTCAACCCGCCGGGCGCGGTGACCAATGTCGCCCTGGCGACGAACGGCGCGATCGCCACGGCATCGTCGACGCATAGCGACGGCTACATGCCTGCCGGCGCGATCGACGGCGATCGGCGCGGCGACCAGTGGGGCAGCGGCGGGGGATGGAACGACGGGACGCCGGACGTATTCCCCGACTCGTTCGAGATCCACTTCGGCGGCACGAAGACGATCACCGAAGTCGACGTCTTCTCCGTGCAGGACGACTATCGGTCGCCGAGCGAGCCGACCGAGACGATGACGTTCACCCTCTACGGGCTGCGGACGTTCGACGTGCAGTACTGGACTGGCAGCGCGTGGATCATGTTCCCCGGCGGAACGATCGTGGACAACGATCTGGTGTGGAGAAAGTTGACGTTCGCGCCGGTGGTGACGGACCGCATTCGCATCGTCGTCCACCAGGCGCTGAACACGTGGAGTCGAATCGCGGAAGTCGAAGTCTATGGCACCTCCTCGGCGCCGACGCTCGTCGCGAATGATCCGTCCGAGGCGCCGCGGCCGGTCGAGGGCGTCGACGATGGGCTGCCGCCCGAGACCGTGGCGGGCCTGACGGCGAGACGGAGCCCGCCTCCGCTTGAGCTGAGGACGCGCCGGACGGTGTTGCCGTAGCGGCAAAAAAACGTGCGATGGACGCCGCAGGATGGCTTCGTCAGCTGTACGATGGTGATCCTGCGGCGATCATCGCTCCCCGGATCGCGCGCCTTCACCGCGGGCGTCGGCCACCTCCGGCTCGACCTCGACCGCGGTGCGCGCGACGCGATGCTCCGTGAATCGACCAGGCGGCGCCCTCCCGTGCGCCCGGGAATGAGGAAGACATGAAGTCCAATCTGATTCGAGCCGTGGTCCTCCTGCTGGCGGTGCTTGCGCCCGCGGCTGCGTCGGCGCAGCTCAATACCGGGTTCGCCCGTCCCCAGGGACCGATCCAGATCAAGGACCATCCGCAGAAGAGCGTCTACAACTCGCCGGCCGAGTGGCCGCTTGTCGATGGTCAGGGACACTGGTGTCCCGGCGGCGCCGCAGCGGATTGCAGGGGCAATAATCCGGCGCGCCTCAGCCATGGCCACCTCGGATGTCAGGCTCCGATCTACGCGTTCATCACGGGACCGGTGACATTTCCATGCCGGATCATGCTCTTTCACACGGCCGGTCATCTCAAGCGCCTGGACTTCTCGGGGCCGGGCCGCGCGCCAGCCTTGAACACGAACGTCGTCTTCGACGGCACGGGCACGGACCGGCCTCCGACCATGGCCGGCAATCCGGACGGGTTAGTGACGCTGACGTTCATCGTGACGATGGATCCGTCCAACTGGCCGGTGAAGCACGGGATGGCGCTCTTCGTGATCAGCATCGAGATCGCGTTCGACAATCGCGATCAGATGGGGATCGAGGTCCATCTGCCGTTCTGGTCGGCGCTCGACACGACTGAGCCGCCGACCCTCGGCAGCGGCCCGAACCGAGACTATGTGCAGTGGCCGATCACCGTCGACATGGGGACGCAGTCGGCGCGGGGGGCCTCGGCCGGGAATCAGATTGTTCGCCTCTGGGACTACATCCCGCTCCCTGGAGAAGCGCTGACGAAGCCATGGCGCCTGTACTCGGAGAGCGGGCGCTATGGCAGTGGCGAGCAGACGCGCAAGATCCCCGCTGGCTTCACGGAATTGCGGACCGACGTCAACCTTCACGCGTTCGTCGAAGGCAACCTGGTGCAGCGCGTCGACAGCCTGCCGGGCTCGCAGGCGCCGGTCGTGATCGTCCACGACTTCTTCATCGATCCGTCGAAGCTGGCCGCCGGCCAGCACAACGCGATGCTGCGCTGGGGCCTGCCGCTCAAGGACAGGACGGACATCTTCGCCGGCGGCGAAGAAGTGCAGGCGCTGCTCACGTTTCCGTTTTCCGCGGGCCCGGGCGGCACGCCGCCCGTGCCGCGCGACAGCGACGGCGACGGCGTCATCGACGACAACGACGTCTGCCCGAACACGCCGCCCGGGACGGCGGTCGATCACCACAGCGGTTGTCCGGTCACGCCGGGAGCGACAAGCGAGCAGACGCGCATGTTGCTCGACAAACTCGCGGCCGGCCAGATCTCGATCTGGCGGCTGATCGCGCAGATGCTGCTGGGCGGAGGGCTGTGAGAGCGGCGCTCTAGAGGCCGAAGCGCGCCGGTACCGACGCGACGCGAGTTTCTTGAAATCTCTTAAGAGGAGTGGCGGGGCCGACGAGACTCGAACTCGCGACCTCTGGCGTGACAGGCCAGCGTTCTAACCAACTGAACTACGACCCCGCTCGGGTGTGATTCGCCGTACCGTCGTGGTGGGCGGTACAGGATTCGAACCTGTGACAGCCGGCGTGTAAGGCCAGTGCTCTACCACTGAGCTAACCGCCCCGACCGGCAACACGCGATTATGGCACCCCCACGGCGGCCCGCGCAACCGGATGCGCGCGCCGGGCTATTCTACCGGGGGCTTTCGACGTGTATCGCGCCATCCTGCACATCGCCTGCATCGTCCTCGCCGCGCGCTACGCGTTCGACCCGGACGCCTCCGTCGTGGGCCGCGTCGTCGTCGGTGCGGTGACGATCGTCTCGCTGCTCCTGCCTCCAGGACTCTGGACCGAGATCGTCAGCGTCGTCTCGCAGCTCGCCGTGAGCCTGTTCGTGCTCCTGCGCGCGAAGTTGGCAGCGCCGCCGCGCTAGGATAGTTCGAGCTTCGATGCCGTTCGCCGAGATCAAAGGGCACGTCCACACGATCGCGCTGCTCAAGCAGGCGGTCCGCCGTGGCCGCCTGCCGCAGAGCCTGCTGTTCGCCGGACCGGCCGGGGTCGGCAAGCGCGCGGTCGCGATTGCGCTGGCGCAGGCGGTGAACTGCCCGGCGAGGCGGCGCCACGACGGCGATGATGCGTGCGGCAAGTGCCCGACGTGCGTGCGCATCGCCGGCGGGCGTCATTCCGACGTCGTCCTGCTCGACAAGGGAGACGAAGCCTCGATCAAGATCAAGGCGCTGCGCGAACGCGTGCTCGACGTCGTCGGCTATCGCCCGTTCGAGGCCGAGAAGCGTGTCTTCATCATCGACCCGGCCGACGAGCTGACGCTCGAGGCACAGGACGCGTTGCTCAAAACGCTCGAGGAGCCGCCGCCGTCGGCGATGCTGATTCTGGTGAGCGCCTATCCCGACACGCTGGTGCCGACCGTCCAGTCGCGGTGCCGGCGTCTTCGATTCGGCGCCGTGCCGCGCCTGTCGACGCCGGCCGACGATCAAACGGTGGACGATCGCGAGGCGGCGCTGATGCTGCTGCGCGCGGCGCGCGGACGCGCGCCGGCGGCGGCGCTCAAGGCGTCGGCGGCCTTTTCCAAGAACAACTCGGATCGCCGCGACCGCGAAGCGCTCGGCGACCGCCTGGCGGCGCTCGGCTCGCTGTTGCGCGATCTCGGCGCGATTGGCGTCGGTGCTGACCGGACGCTGGCCAACGCGGGGGTCGGCGACGAACTGCGCTCGCTCGCCACCGCCTTCGGTCCGGCGCGGGCCTCGGCCGCCTACGAGACGACCACCCGCGCCGCCGAACATCTCGACCGCAACGCCAGCCCGAAGATCGTCGCCGACTGGGTCGCGCTCTCGATCTGACGGGCGAGCTTCCTCGATGGCATCCGGATCCCGTCCGATCGTCGCCATCACCGTCGGTGACCCGTCCGGCATCGGACCCGAGATCGTGGAGAAGGCGCTGCGCCACCCCCGCGTGGTCGACGTCTGCCGCGCGGTGCCGTACGGCCCGACGACGCCTGAGGCGATCGCGGCGTTTCCGGCAGGTGAGGTGAGCGCCGCCTCCGGACAGGCCGCCTATGATGCCATCGTCGCGGCGACGGCTGACGCGCTGGCCGGTCGCGTCGACGCGATCGCGACGGCGCCGATCAACAAGGCGGCGTTTGCCGCGGCCGGGTTGTCGTGGCGCGGGCACACCGATCTGTTCGCGCATCTCTGCGGCACGGCGGACGTCGCGATGATGTTCTGGTCCGACCGGCTGCGCGTCGTCCTTGCCACCGTGCACATTCCGCTGGCTCGCGTGCCGATGGAGCTGACGCGGTCGCGCCTCGGCGCCGTCATCCGCCTGACGGCGCGATCGCTGCCGCGCTTTGGCGTCCAGGCGCCGCGGATCGGCGTCGCCGGTCTCAATCCTCACGCCGGCGAAGACGGGCTGCTCGGCAGCGAAGACGCCGAGACGATCCGGCCGGCGATCGACGACTGTCGCCGCGATGGCGTCGACGTGCACGGTCCGATTCCCGCCGATACGCTGTTCGTGCGCGCCGCGCGCGGCGAGTTCGACGTCGTCGTCGCCGGCTACCACGACCAGGGGCTTGTGCCCGTGAAGCTGCTCAGCTTCGGTCACGCCGTCAACGTCACCATCGGGCTGCCGATCATCCGCACCTCGGTCGATCACGGCACCGCGTTCGACATTGCGCGTCAGGGGAAGGCCGACGAGGGCAGCCTGATCGAAGCGATTCTGCTGGCCGCCCGTCTGGCGGAACAACCACGGTCGGCCGGCGCATGAGCCGCCCGCCGCGTCGCGTACTCGAGCTCGCCGCGGGCGCTGTTCTCGCCGCGGTCGTGTTCGCGATCTACGAGCCGGCGCTGCGCAGCTACCACTTCGAAGATGGCCTGCAATGGCTCTCGGACTCGTTTCGTTTCAGGCCGGCTGACCTGTTCGACCTCGATCGCTACGCGCACTTCTACCGGCCCGTCATTCATCTCTACTTCTACGCGGGCCTTCATACCGTCGGCTGCGAGTCCGCGCCATTTCAGGCCGCGAGCGTGCTGATTCATCTGCTCACCACGCTGCTCGTCGGCCTCATCGGCCATGCGCTGACGCGACGCCGGGACATGGCGTGGATCGCCGCGGTGCTGTTCGCCGTGCAGCCGGCTTTCGTCGAAGCGGTGGCGTGGGTGGGCGCGATCACCGATCTGATGCCGGCGTTCTGGTACCTGCTCACGATCTGGCTGCATCTCAGATATCTTCACACCGCGTCGCGCGCCCTCTATGCCGCTTCGCTGACCGCGTTCGCGATCTGCCTCGGCACTCATGAGAGCGCCGCGACACTCCTCGTGGTGATGATGCTGACCGAGGCGGCGTGGTTGCAGATCGGTCACCGCTTCGACGCCGCGGCGGTGCGGCGCGCCCTGCCGCGATACCTGCCCTTCGCGCTGCTGTTGACCGGCTTTCTGCTCATCGCCTACCTCGTCAACTCACGCAGCTACCTGGTGTCGGACGGCCACTATCGCTTTGGCTGGCACGCCGTGCCGCACATGCTGCAGTACGTCGCCTGGCTCATCGTCTGGAAGAGCCATCCGGCCGTCTACGCCGCGATAGCCATCGTGGCCATCCTGTTGTTCGTGCGCGGGACCCCGGCGCGCCGCTATTTCCTGTTATGGCTGTTTGCGACGATGGGACCGGCGTCGTTCTTCACGTGGGCGAACTCGTCGCGCTACGTCTATCTGCCTGCGGCCGGATTCTCGTGGCTGATCGCCGATCTTCTCGTGCAGGCGCACGACTGGCTGGCGGCGCGGCGGACGCCGGCGTTCGCGCGCGGCGCGATCGCGGTCCTGACGCTGGTCCTTGCGGTGAGATACGCGCATTTCGCGCACGACGGCGCGAACGATTTCTTCGAGCGCACGCGGCCGTTCGCCCGCCTGGCCGCGGCGGCGAGGACGGTTCCGGTCGGCGCGGACAACGTCGTCGTCCTGACCGCCGATCAGGTCGACGGCATACAGCCGCAATTCGTGGAGCCGGCGGTGCAGGTCGGTCTGTGCCGCGGAGATGTCAAGACGGTCGTGCGCTGACGGCTCAGACCCGGGCCGGCAGGGTCTGACTCAGGCGCGCGATGTCCGCGTCGACCATCATCTCGACGAGTTGTTTGAAGCTTACCGATGGCACCCAGCCGAACTTCGTCTTGGCCTTGCTCGGATCGCCGATCAGGTGTTCGACCTCGGCCGGGCGGAGCAGTTTCGGATCTTCCTTGACGTATCGCTGCCAGTCCAGGCCGGCGCGCTCGAAGGCGATCTCGACGAGTTCTTGAACCGAATGGCTCTCGCCTGTGGCGATGACGTAGTCTTCGGCTTCGTCCTGCTGCAGCATCAGCCACATCGCCCGGACGTAATCGCCGGCGAATCCCCAGTCGCGATGCGCCTTGCGGTTGCCGAGGCGAAGCTCGTCGGCAAGACCGAGTTTGATCTTCGCAGCTCCATGCGTGACCTTGCGGGTCACGAACTCGAGTCCGCGGCGCGGCGACTCGTGGTTGAAGAGGATGCCCGACACCGCGAAGAGGTCATAGCTTTCGCGGTAGTTCACCGTGATGTAGTGCGCGAAGACTTTCGAGACTCCGTACGGGCTTCGCGGATAGAACGGCGTTGACTCGCGCTGCGGCACCTCGCGCACCTTGCCGAACATCTCCGACGACGACGCCTGATAGAGGCGGATCTTCGGATTGACGACGCGAACCGCCTCGAGCATCCGGGTGACGCCCTGCGAGTTGAATTCACCGGTGAGCAGCGGCTGATCCCACGACGTCGGTACGAACGACATCGCCGCGAGGTTGTAGACCTCGTCCGGCTTGACGCGCTCGAGGATATGGATGAGCGACAGCTGGTCGAGCAGGTCGCCGACCTCGAGGTGGATCCGATCGAGGATGTGGGCGATACGCCAGTAGTTATCTGCCGAGAGCCGGCGCACGAGGCCGTGAACCTCGTAGCCCTCGCCGAGCAGCAACTCGGCCAGATACGAGCCGTCCTGGCCCGTGATCCCGGTGATGAGCGCGCGCTTTCGAGACATAGCCCGCGATGATATCGCGAATCCCGCCGCGGCCCGGAGACTAGTATTCCACCATGATCGTCGTGATCGGCGCCGGGGTGGTGGGGTTGGCCTCGGCCGTGGCTCTCGCGCGCCGGGGCCGCGAGGTTGCCGTCGTCGAGCGCCATCCGCGCCCCGGCCTCGAGACCTCGACGCACAACAGCGGCGTCATCCATGCCGGCTTGTACTACCCGGCAGGATCGCTCAAGGCGCGCCTCTGCGTCGACGGCCGCGAGCGCCTGTATCAGTTCTGTGATCGCGCCGGCGTCCCGCACGTCCGCTGCGGCAAGCTGATCGTCGCTGGTCCCGGCGAGGACGGTGCGCTCGATGCGCTCTTCACCGCCGCGGCCGCAAACGGTGCACGGCTCGTCGAAGCGGATCGCAACTTCATTGCCAGCCGCGAACCGCACGTGAGGGCGGCCAGAGCCGCGTGGTCGCCCGACACCGGCTGGGTCGAGGCCGAGGCGCTGGTTCGTGCCCTGCTGGCCGAGGTGCTGCGCCACGACGGCATCGTGCTGCCGGGCACGGAGGTCTGCGCGATCGAGCCAAACGGCGACGGCCTCAGCGTCTTCACCTCGCGCGAGCGGATCGACGCCGAACGTGTCGTCAACGCGGCCGGCCTCTGGGCCGACGACGTGTCGTGGCTCGTGGGCGGCGATCCGGTTCGCATCTATCCGTGCCGCGGCGAGTACGCGGAGTTGACGCCGTCGGCGCGCTCGCTGGTGAACGGCCTCGTGTATCCCGTGCCGCACGCGTCGGGGCATGGACTCGGCGTGCACCTGACCAAGACGCTTTCGGGCGCGGTCTGGGTCGGACCGACGATTCGGTATCAGGACGACAAGACGGATTACGAAGGCGATCGCCTGCCGGTCGAAGCGTTTCTCGATCCCGTACGTGCCCTGCTGCCATCGATCGAGCTCGATCACCTGCGCCTCGGCGGCACCGGCATTCGCGCCAAGGCGCACCCGGCCACCGAACGCTTCGCCGACTTCAGGATCGAACGCGACTCACGCGTGCCCGCGCTCGTGCATGCGGCCGGCATCGACTCGCCAGGGTTGACGTCGTGTCTGGCGATCGGCGAGCGGGTCGCTGACATCGTCGAGCAGGCCTGAGCACGTGTAACGACTACCTGATTGCCTCGATTATCTGATTGCCTCGATTACGCGTTGCCGTCCCGGTCTCGTTCGGCGATGTAACGCGCCAGTGCGTCCTGCCAGGCGGGCATCGGGACGCCCGCAGCCGTCAGCTTGCTGTTGGAGAGCGCGGCGAATCTCGGCCGCGGCGGGTGGAGTGCGGCGGACGCAAGCGGTACTTCCGCGATCGCCGCGTCCGGACGTCCGAGCCGCTGCGCGACCTCGCGGGCGAGCTGCGACCATGTCGTCCAGCCGCTGTTGACGCAGTGGTAGAGGCCGAAGGGCGCGCCCTGACTGAGCAGGCCGATCGTCGCGGTGACGACGTCGTCGACGTAGCTCGGCGACACGGTGCGATCCGAGAACGCCCGCACTTCGACGCCCGCCGCGATGCCGTCGATGATCCGGTCGATGCTGCTCTTGCCGCGCGGCCCGCCGAACAGGCTCTCGACGCGCAGCACGTAATGCCGCGGCGCTTCGGCCGCAAACCACTCGCCGACGAGCTTCGACGCCGCGTAGGTACCGCGCGGGTTGGGATCGGCGGTCTCGACGTAGGGCGCGTCGGTCTCGCCGTCGAAGACGAAATCAGTGCTGTAGTGCACCAGCGTCGCGTCGACTTCGCGCGCCGCCACCGCCAGCGTCCGCACGCCCCACGCGTTCACGGCGAGCGCGGTGAGCGGATCCTGTTCGGCGGCGTCGACGTTGGTGTAGGCGGCGCAGTTGATGATCACGTCCGGGCACACCGAGTTGATCGTCGTCCGCACCGACTCGGGCACGGTCAAATCCATCTCGTCACGGGTTCGCGAGACAGTCTCGTGACTGCCCGAAAGTCGCGCCGTCATCGACTCGCCGAGCTGACCGCCGGCGCCGACGACGAGAACGAGCTGACGCGTCACGAGGCGTGGAACTCCGCGATGGCGGCGACGACATGCCGCTGCTGATCGGCGGTGAGCTCGCCGTAGATCGGCAGCGCCACCGACGTCGCCGCGGCGCGATCGGCGACGGGGAACGGCCCCGCCTGCGCCAGCCCGGCAAAACAGGGCTGCCGATGAAAGGGCACGGGATAGTAGATCTCGGTGCCGATGCGGCGCGCGCTGAGGTGGTCGCGCAGGCCGTCGCGCTGCGGGCCGCGGATGACGAACTGGTTGTAGATATGGTGAGAGCCCGCTGGCTCGGTCGGCAGATCGAACGCGCCGGTGAGTCCGTATTCGTCGAACAGCGCGCGATAGCGATCGGCATTGCGGCGACGGGCCTCGGTCCAGGCCGGCAGGTGCGGCGCTTTGATACGCAGGACCGCGGCCTGCAGCGCGTCGAGCCGGAAGTTGCCGCCGATGCGCGCGTGCACGTACTTCGGTTCGGCGCCGTGATTGCGGAGCAGGCGCAGTTCGGCCGCCAGCGCGGCATCGTTCGTGGTGACCAGACCGCCGTCGCCGAAGGCGCCGAGGTTCTTCGAAGGGAAGAACGAGAAACAGGCGGCCTCGCCGAAGCTGCCCACCTGCCGGCCGCGGTAGCGCGCGCCGATCGCCTGAGCCGCGTCCTCGATCACCGCGACGTTCGCGCGTGTCGCGATCGCCGCGATCGCGTCCATGTCGGCGGCAAGCCCGAACAGGTGCACCGGCACGATCGCCCGCGTGCGCGGCGTGATCGCCCGCTCGAGCGCCGCCGGATCGAGGTTGAACGTCTCCGGATCGATGTCGACGAACACCGGCGTCGCGCCAAGCCGGCTGACGCAGCCGGCGGTGGCGAAGAACGAATACGTCGGCGTCACGACCTCGTCGCCCGCGTGGACGCCGAGCGCCATCAGCGCGGCGAGCAGGGCGTCGGTGCCCGATGACATGCTCACCGCATGCGCGACTTCGAGCTGTGCCGCGAGCTCGCGCTCGAGCGCCTCGACCTCGGGACCGAGGATGAACCGCTGACTGTCGGCGACGCGCGCGATCGCGGCGAGGATCTCGGCGCGCAGGGGCTGATATTGCGCGGTCAGGTCGAGCAGGGGCACCGCGATGTCGGTGACGGGACGAGAGGACATGCGTCGCGCGGCGTGATTAGCGTGTGACGATCCGCGGATCGCCCCAGACGGGCAGGTCGCCGTTGCGATCGTCGCGCGGCGGATCCGGCGGACTCGAGCGGGTGTTGAAGATGAGATCGACCGTCTTGCCGGCGTAGGCGCTCAGGTCGATCTTGAGCGGCTGCCACTTGCGGTCGTTCGGATTGCCGAATGGATTGACGACCAGGCTCAGCAGATCGTCGAACGTATTGCCGTCCGAGACGCCGACCATGAACAGCACCCCGTCGCCCTGCATCGTCCACGACTGCTCGAGCAGGCCGATGTCGACGTACAGCCAGCCGTTCTCGGGCACGTTGACCGACCAGATGATCCGGCTCGGGTCCTTCGGGTGAATCGCACGATGCGTCTCGCCGCTGATCGTCGCGTCGATGACGTCGAAGGTCTCCGGCGTCGGCCGCCGGTCTTTCGCGGTCGGGAACGCGTTGATCAGATCGAGGGCGACTGATTCACCGGAGGGCTTGACGATGAGCCATGCGGCGAGGACGGCCACCAGAGCCGCAATCGCGAGGCCGACGCGCGCGGAGCCTTTCATCGCCGCAATTATACCCGGCGGCTCTTCACGGCCGCCCGCGTCTCGCGGTCCGCTTCGCGGCGCCTGATCGTCTCGCGCTTGTCGTAGACCTTCTTGCCCTTCGCGAGCGCGATCGCGACCTTGACGCGGCCGTTCTTGAAGTACATCCGCAGCGGCACGATCGTCAGGCCCTTCTCGGTCGTCTTGCCCAGCAGCTTGTTGAGCTCCTGCCGCTTGAGCAGCAGCTTACGCGTCCGCGTCGGATCGTGGCCCCCGAGGCCATCATGACTGTACTGACCGATATGGACGCCGAGCAGATACGCCTCGCCGCGGTCGAGACGGCAGTAGCTGTCGCGCAGGTTGACGCTGCCTTCGCGAATCGCCTTCACCTCGGTGCCGACGAGCGCGATGCCGGCCTCGAAGGTCTCGAGGATGTGGTAGTCGAAGCCGGCCTTGCGGTTGTCAGCGACCGGCCGGTCGGTGTCGGTGCGAGTGCGGCTCATGAGCGACGCTACTGCGATTATTTGCGGTCGCGGCCGCTTCGGGCAAACCGGCGCCGCCTCAGCGGCCGGCGACGTCGACCGGCGCGGTGACGAAATCCGGGTAGGTGGCGTCGCGTTCGTTGATCACGGTCGGGGCGCCGAGCGGCCAGGTGATGCCGAAGGCCGGATCGTTCCATCGCGCGCCGCGCTGATGCTCCGGCGAGTACGGCGCGGAGACGAAATAGAACACCTCGGCGTGATCGCTGAGAGTCTGGTAGCCGTGCGCGAATCCCTTCGGCAGGTAGAGCATCTTGCGGTTCTCGGCGCTGAGCTCGACGCCGACCCACTGACAGTAGGTCGGCGAGTCGGGCCGGAGGTCGACGGCGACGTCGAACACCGCGCCGCGAATCGCGCGGATCACCTTGACTTCCTCCATCGGCGCGATCTGGTAGTGCAGACCGCGAATCGTGCCGCGGCGGAGGTTCGTCGCGAGGCTGGCTTGCGCGACGGACGTGTCCAGACCGCGCGCTTTGAAGCGGTCGGGCAACCAGGCCGGCATGAAGCTGCCGCGTTCGTCGCGGTAGACCTCGGCTTCGATGATGAGCACGCCGCGGAGCTGGGTCTCGTGAAATGTCATCGCGTCCCGAACTAGCGCACGCCGGGCTGGCGTGGAAAGGCGACCACCTGGTCCTGACTGCGCCGGCGCACGTCCTCGATCGCGAAGCGGATGCGCCGCACGGCGATGTCGCGCTTCGCGCAGACGTCGCATAACCGATCGAAATGCCCGGCGGGTACCGCGCTGGCGGCCACCACGACGGCGGAGACACGCGTCCGCGGCCGGTCGAGAATCGCCTCGAGATCCGCGAGGCCGCCGAGCACGGGCAGGCCGTCGATCTTGAGCCGCCGCTTTCCCGGGTCGTCGTCGAGGAAGCCGATGGGCGTCAGTCCGAGCGATGCGTTCTGCAGCAGCTCACGCACCGCGAGCGCGCCGCCGCGGCCGGCGCCGTAGATGATCGCGGTCCGGCCGCGGCTGCGCCGCCGGCGCAGGTACTGGTCGAGACCGATCAGCGTGACTCGCGCGCTGATGATCAGGACGGGCGCGAGCAGTGCATCGAACGCGAACACGAGGCGGGAGTAGCCCTCGAATCGCGTCAGGTACAAGACGGCGATCACCGAGACCGCCACGCCTGCCGCGGTGGCCCGGCCGAGCGAGATGAGCTCCGTAGGACCGATCTGCGCCCAGACCGAACGGTACTTACCGGAGATCCACAGCGTGGCGAGCTGCAGGCCGACGACAATCGGAAAC
>DASTCC010000215.1:0-4036 GCA_035711465.1 Vicinamibacterales bacterium | reverse complement strand
ACCCATCTTCGGTGCCGGCAATCGGTTGCGTGTCTCCGGTCTCGAGGCGGTGCAGCCAGAGTTGGTTCCGATTGCCGAACACGCCGGTGACGATGAACCGGCCGTCCGGCGAGATCGCCATGCCGTGCGCGGGCACGAGGTTGCTGGGAAACATGACGCCGAGCTCGATCGCTGGCGGCGGCGCGGCCGCGCCCGATCGGCCGCCGGCGATCGAATAGGCGATCGCCGCGAGCACGACGACGGCGAGGGCGGCGGCGGCGACAACGGCGCGTGACGGCATCCGCTCGCCGGGACGGCGCGCGCCCACCGGCGCCATCGCGTCGTCGATCTCGATCGCGGCGTCGCCGATGTCGCGAAGGCGTTCGCCACGATCTTTCTTGAGGCAGCGCTGGAGCAGGCGCACGATGCCGGACGGAGTGGTTGCCGGCAACGCCGTCCAATCCGGATCCGTCTCGAGCACCTTCGCGACGCTTTCCGGCGCGGTGCGCGCGGTGAACGCGCCGCGGCCGGCAAGCATCTCGTAGAACAGACACCCGAACGCCCACACGTCCGTGCGCTTGTCGATCGCGTCGCCGCGCGCCTGCTCGGGACTCATGTACGCGGGCGTGCCGAGAATCAATCCCGCGTCGGTCGCGACACCAGCACCATCACGTGGCCCGGCGGCATCGGCAGCGAGACGCGCGATACCGAAGTCGAGAACCTTGACGGCGCCTGCCGGCGTGATCTTGATGTTGGCGGGCTTCAGGTCGCGGTGAACGACGCCGCGCTCGTGCGCGGCCTCGACCGCAAGCGCGATCTGCCGGGCGATGGTCAGCGTGTCGCGTATCGGCAGCCGCTGGCCGGCCATCCGCTCGGCGAGCGTGGCGCCTTCGACGAGCTCGAGGACGATGCCGCGAATGCCAGCGGCGGTTTCGAGACCATACACCGTGGCGATGTTCGGATGGTTGAGCGACGCGAGCACGCGGGCTTCGCGCTCGATCCACGCGTCCCCGGCAGCATCCGCGATTCGCGACGGCAGTAGAACCTTGATGGCGGCGAAGCGGCCGAGCGTGCGATCGCGGGCGCGATAGACCTGGCCCATGCCGCCGGATCCGATCAGCGCCTCGATCTCGTAGTCGCCAAACGCCATGCCGGCCGGGAGCTGCGGCAGCCCTTCCAGCGCCGCATCGGCGCGGCCGAGCGACGCGCCGCCCGCATCAGCCTCGAGCAGCGCGTTGACGTCCGCCCGCAGCGCCGCGTCCGATCCACAGGCGCGATCGAGGTAGTCGTCGCGCTGCGCCGCCTCCTGGCCGCGCGCGGCGTGAAAGATCGCCGTCACCTGACGCCAGCGCTCAGGCGTCACGACCCGAACCTCCCTTGAGCTGCGCCAGGAGCCAGGCGCGCGCCGCCTGCCAGTCGCGCTCGACCGTGGCGACGGACGCGTCGATCGCGAGAGCGGTTTCTTCGAGCGACAGCCCGCCGAAGTAACGCAGCTCCGCGATCTTCGCCTTGCGCGGATCGAATTCGGCGAGCCGCTCGAGCGCGCGATCGAGATCGAGCAGATCGACGTCGCGCGGTTTTTCGACAGCTGCTGCGTCACCGAGCGTGACCTTCGCCCATCGTCCCGATCGCTTCGCCATCTTCCGGCGCCGCGCGTGATCGACGAGGATCCGCCGCATCATCTCGGACGCGACCGCGAGGAAGTGGGCGCGATTCTGCCAGGTGGTTCGTTTCTGCCCGACCAGCCGCAGGTACGCTTCGTTGACGAGCGCGGTCGGCTGGAGCGCGTGCCCGCGCTGCTCGCCGTGCAGCCGCGATGCCGCGCGCTGATGCAGGTCCTGATAGAGGACTGCGATCAGGCGATCCCGTGCCGCGGCGTCGCCGTCCTGCCAGGCATGCAGCAGCCCGGTCACGTCCACGGCCGGCTGATCCATGCCGGCATCCTGCGCCTCGGCCCCAGCGCCGTCAAGGCCGCCCCGACGGCCGTGAGCAAGTTTCACCGTGTTTCTCGCGTCGCCTCGGTGGGGGTGAGCCGTGGCGCTCTGGATCGCGGTCTTGCTGCTGTTCCCCGTGGATCAGGCGGTCCGGATCGACGTCTCCGACAGCCGGGTGAGGGGCGGCCTCGAAGCCGCGGTATCAGGGGCGAGAGCCCGCCTGATGCGTCCCGGCTGCGCGCGCGTGCTCGGCGACTTTCGCGATGCCGAGGGGCGCACGCTCGTCGAGAAGCTCGAGGCGATCGAACAATCGGCCGGCGACTATCTGATCAACCGCGTCTGGTTCGTGAGCGGCGACGAGACGACGCTCTGCCGGCGCGAGCGCACGGTGCCGGCGTTCACCGTACCCGGACACCAGGTCGTCCGCGTCTGCTCCGCGCCGTTTGCCGCGCTCGCCTCGCGGCAGCCGGTGGCGGCCGAGCTCGTGATCATCCACGAGATGCTGCACGCGCTCGGCCTCGGCGAGAATCCGCCGTCGAGCCGCGAGATCACGCGGCAGGTGACGAAACGCTGCGGCGGGAGCTAGCGGCCGGTCACCGCGCCCGCGTCAGACATTCGCGCAACACGCGTCCGGCGACGGCAAGCCGATAGTGCGCAGTCGATCGGATGTCGTCGATCGGCACGACGTCCGTGGCGAGCGCCGCGACGCCGGCGTCGATTCGATCCTCGTCGATCGTCTGTCCGCGCAACGCGGCCTCGGCCGCGCGCGCGCGGATCACGGTCGGCGCGACGCTGCCGAGCGCGATGCGGACGTCGGCCACGACGCCGCGATCGAACCGCATGGACGCCGCGAGACACATTTTCGAGATCGCCTGGGCGCGGCGCGTGCCGACCTTGCGGTAGTAGTCGACCCACGGCTCGGGCCTTTTGCGGAGATGGATGCGCGCGACGAGCTCGTCGGCGGCCAGGTCCATCTTCTTGTAGCCCTGGTGAAACGTGTCGTAGCGGAACCGCCTGGTTCCGCGCGCGGAAATCACTTCCAGCTCCGCGTCGTAGACGAGCAGCGCCGGCGGCGTGTCGGCGGCCGGCGAGGCGTTGACGATGTTGCCGCCGAGCGTGCCGCGATTCTGCGTGGCCGCGCCGCCGGTCTCGGCGGCCGCGCGCGCGAGGAGTGGGAAATCACGACGCAACCCGTCGTGCGCAAGCACGTCGGTGTAGGTCGTCATCGCGCCGATGGCGAACGCATCGCCGGTGTCCGTGATCCCTCGCAGCTCGCGCAGCTTCCAGAGTCCGAGGTACGGCGACTCGGGGAGCGTGCCGGCTTCGAGCTGCACCATCAGATCGGTGCCCCCGGCAAACGGCCGCCAGCGGCGGCCCGGATCGGCGAGCAACGCCAGCGCCTCGTCGAGCGACGCGGGCGCGCGCAAATCGAACGCCGGCAGATACGACCTCATCGCGACGTCGCCTCCCGGGCCCGGCGCACGGCTTCGAAGATGCGCATGTAGCCGGTGCAGCGGCACAGGTTGCCGGCGAGGCCGGCGCGGATCTCGTCGTCACTCGGATCCGGCGTCCGCTGCAGCAGGGTGATCGACGCGAGGACCATTCCCGGCGTGCAGATGCCGCATTGCGCGCCGCCCTGGTCGAGAAAGGCCTGCTGCACGGCGTGGAGCGTGCCGTCAGCCGCGGCGATGCCTTCGATCGTCGTCACCTCTGCGCCGTCGGCCTGAAGCGCCGGCGTCAGGCAGCTGTTGACCAGCGCGCCGTCGACGAGCACCGCGCAGGCGCCGCACTCGCCTTCGCCGCAGCCTTCCTTCGTGCCCGTCAGCAGCAGGTCGATCCGGAGCACGTCCAGCAGGCGCCGCATTGGATGCACGCGCACCTCAGTGTCGAGGCCGTTGACGCGGAATCGCAGATCGACGAGCGGCCCGTCAGCCATGGGTGGGCTCCATCGCCCGCGCGCGTTCGATCGCCCCGAGAATCCGTTCCGGCGTGATCGGAATCCGTTTCACTTCGACGCCGAGCGCGTTCGCGATCGCGTTGGCGATCGCCGGCGCCACGCCGTCCATCGGCAGCTCGCCGATGCCCTTCGCGCCTCCGGGACCATGCGCGTAGGGCAGCTCCTC
>DASTCC010000214.1:0-5286 GCA_035711465.1 Vicinamibacterales bacterium | reverse complement strand
GAGACCGCGAAGTTCCAGGTCTTGCCGCCGTCGGCCGTCATGTAGAAGCCGCCGTCGTTGGAGTTGTAGATGATGTTCGGGTTGGCCGGATCGATCCACATCCCGTGATGGTCGCCGTGAACGTCGTCGGTGCCGGGCATCTCGGCGAACGTCTCGCCGCCGTCGGTGGACATGCTGAGCGGCACGCCGAGAATCCACACGCGGTTCACGTTCGTCGGATCGACGCGAATCTGCCCGAACACCCAGCCGTAGGTGCCCGACTGGCGATTCATCAGCCAGTTGGTCGACTCCGGCGTCTTGCGGCTCGTCTGCCGCCACGTCTTGCCGCCGTCATCGGAGCGATACACGTCCGCGCCCTTGATGAAGCCCGACCCGGCCGGCATGGTGCGGCCGTAGGCGTCGCGTTCGCCGGGCTTCGCTTCGCGGCCGATTTCGTAGTTGTCGACGAGCGCGTACAGGGTGTCGGGGTTCGAGCGGGAGATGTCGATGCCGATGCGGCCGCGGAACTGCGGCGCCGGCAGGCCCTGACTCGCATCCGTCCAGGTCTTGCCGCCGTCGCTCGATTTGACGACGCCGCCTTCGCTGTAGCCCGGCTCGACGCGCGGGTCGCTCCACTTGCGGCGGATGCGCTGCCACATCGACGCGTAGAGCACGTCGGGATTGCGCGGATCGATTGCCAGATCGTTGGCGCCGGTGCGCGGGCTCTTGTAATAGACCTTCGTCCAGTTCTTCCCGCCGTCGGTCGTCTTGAAGATGCCGCGCATCTCGTTGTCGGTCCATTCGTGTCCGGTCGCCGCCACCCAGACGATGTCCGGGTTGGTCGGATGGACGATGACGCGGCCGATGGTCTGCGTATCGGTGAGCCCGATGTGCTGCCAGGTGCGGCCGGCGTCGGTCGACTTGTACATGCCGACGCCCGCCATCGAGGCGCGGAAGATGTTCGCCTCGCCGGTGCCGACGTAGACGATGTCCGGGTTGGACGGCGCGACCGCGATGTCGCCGATGCTCGTCGACGGCATGTGCTCCCAGATCACCTGCCAGCTCGTGCCGTTGTCGTCGGTCTTCCAGATGCCGCTGGTCGCGTAGGCGACGTAGATGCGCCGCTGGCCGTTCTTGTCGGCGACGGCGACGTCCGTAGAGCGGCCGCTGACGTTCGTCGGTCCCAGGTAGGACCAGTTCGCCTTGTGAGGCGAGCTCGTGACCATCGAGCGATACGTGTCGTAAGCGGTGCGCAGGAACTCGGCGTCCGCTTGGGCGGGTGCCTGCGCGCGGGGCGCGAGGGTCGCGCCGACGACCAGAACAGCGCCCAGGCCGGCGCTCAGGCCCAACAAGCCTCGTTGCATCGGGGTTTCCTCCGGAAAAGCGTGGTCTGAGGTCATAATACCCGGATGGCGCACGCGCCCGTGTACCTCGACTACCACGCGACCACGCCCGTGGACCCGCGCGTGCTGCGCGAGATGCTGCCCTTCTTCAGCGACGCCTTCGGCAACCCGGCGTCGTCCTCGCACGCGTGGGGCTGGAAGGCGCAGGAAGCGGTCGAGAAGGCGCGGCGCGAGGTCGCCGGCTTGATCGGAGCCAGCGCGCGCGAGGTCGTCTTCACCAGCGGTGCGACCGAATCGAACAACTTCGCGATCCGGGGCGTCGCCGAGATCGCCCCGGACGGCCGGCGCCATCTCGTGGTGTCGGTCATCGAGCACAAATCGGTGCTCGAGGCGGCGAAGCGGCTGGAGCGCGACGGCTGGCGGGTGACGCGGGTGCCGGTGCATGCGGACGGGCGACTCGACGTCTTCGCCCTTCAGGCGGCGCTCACCCCCGATACCGCGCTCGTCAGCGTGATGGCCGCGAACAACGAGGTCGGCGTGATCCAGCCGATCGCCGAGATTGCCGTGCTGGCGCACGGTGCCGGCGCGCTGCTGCACGTGGACGCCGCGCAGGCAGTGGGAAAGATTCCAGTGGACGTGGACGCGAGCGGCGTCGATCTGCTGTCGCTCACGGCGCACAAGATGTACGGCCCGAAGGGCTGCGGCGCGCTCTACATCCGCAAACGTACGGAGCTTGCGCCGCTGATCTGCGGCGGCGGCCAGGAGCGCGGCCTGCGATCCGGCACGCTCAACGTCCCCGGCATCGTCGGCCTCGGCGTCGCGTGCGCGATCGGCAGGGTGGACATGGCCGATGAGAGCGCGCGGCTGGCGCGGCTGCGCGACCGCCTGCTCGCGGGCCTCCAGGCGCGCATCGACGGCGTCTCGGTGAACGGCTCGATCGCGCATCGCCTGCCGCACAACCTGCACGTCAACTTCGACGGCGTCGACGGATCGGAGCTGCTGATCGGCATCGGCGACATCGCCGTGTCGACCGGCTCGGCGTGCAGCTCGGCGTCGGCCACGCCGTCACACGTGCTGCGCGCGATGTGCGGCGACGACGCGGCGATGCGCGCGTCGATCCGCTTCGGCCTCGGCCGCTTCACCACCGAAGACGACATCGACTACGCGATCGAGAAGTTCGCGGCGGTGGTCACGCATCTGCGAGGAAAAGCACTTGCCAGTTGAGCCTGCTGGCCCCGCGCTGCAGCCGGCAGCCCGCAGCCGTATCGTTTCTTCTTATGAGAATTACCGTCGCGCACAGCCCCGACTCCGATGACGCCTTCATGTTCTACGGTCTGGCGAGCGGCGCCGTCCAGGTCGACGGCATCGAGGTCGAGCAGGTCCTCTCCGACATCGAGACGCTGAACAAAGCGGCATTCGAGGGGCGCTACGAAGTCACCGCGGTGTCGTTCCATGCCTACGCTCACCTGCTCGATCGCTACGCGCTCCTGCCGCACGGGGCGAGCATGGGCGACCAGTACGGGCCGATTCTGGTCGCCATCAAGCCGTACTCGGGTGCGTCGCTCGGCGGGATGCGCGTCGGCATTCCCGGCGATCTGACGTCGGCGCACCTGACGCTGAAGCTCTACGATCCGGACTTCGTGCCCGTGATCATCCCGTTCGACGAGATCCAGCAGGCGGTCGTCGACGGCGTCGTCGATGCCGGGCTGCTGATTCACGAAGGCCAGCTGACCTATCACCGCGACGGCCTGCACAAGATCGTCGATCTCGGCGAGTGGTGGTTCGAGCGGACCAACGGGCTGCCGCTGCCGCTCGGCGGCAACATCATCCGCCGTGACCTCGGTCCGGACACGATGCGGACGGTCTCGAAGATGCTGCACGACAGCATCGCCCACGCCCTCAACCACCGCGACGATGCCGTCATCTATGCGCAGAAGTTCGGCCGCGGCCTCGATCGCACCGACACCGACACGTTCGTCGGGATGTACGTCAATCAGCTCACGCTCGACTACGGCTCACGCGGCCGGGCCGCGCTCGACCGATTCTTCGGCGAGGCGTACGACAAGGGCCTCGTGCCGGCTCGGGTACCGGTGGAGTTCGTGTAAAGACCCTTGTCGGTGCCGGCGGGTGCCGACGGGTGCGACAGGTGCGGGCGGGTGCTCTCGAACGCGCGTTCGACTGCCAGCTAGATTTTTCCCGCGATCGCCTTGTCGAGCATCGAGAAACACTCAGTCCACCCCTTGCGATGCCCCTCGATCTGATGTGGCGGCAGCAGTGCGTGTGTGAGCGTCAGCTCACTGTCGCTTTCGCCTGAAGGTCGAATGTCGATCGTCACGAGTGATTCTGCGAAGTCAGCGCCCGTGTACCACCACGTGAACGAGAGGCGGTCGTAGGGACGCACCTCTTTGTAGGTGCCGTGCATCCGGTACGTCTTCCCGTCCTCCGGACCAACGACCTCGACGACGTATCTGCCTCCTGGCACCGCGTTCACTTCGACGACGTTGCCGGGCGGCGTGCCCGGCGCGCGGGCGAACCACTCCGCCATCATCGCCGGGTCCGTCCACGCCTTGAAGACGATCGGCGGCGGCGCCTGGAACGTGCGGGTGATACGGACGACGGCAGCTTCGGTGGCGGGGCGGTCCATGACGGATCCTTTCGGGTGACGGCGGCGAGAAAGCGCTCGAGTCCATCGAGCTGCGAGTCCCAGAAGCGCTGGTAGAACGCCATCCAGGCCGCGGCGCCCTGGAGCGGCGCCGCTTCGAGATGGCAGCGTCGCACGCGGCCCGACTTCTCGCTCGAGATCAGGCCTGCCGAGGCGAGCACACCCAGGTGCTTGGTGACCGCAGGCACGGACATCTCGTGCGGCTCGGCCAGCTCCATCACCGACGCATCGCCCTGCGCGAGCCGCGCCAGGATGGCCCGGCGCGTGCCGTCGGCGAGCGCGCCGAAGACGACGTCCAGGTCCGCCGTCGAATACTTAACCATTTAGTTTAGTATCTGGTGTGGCGCCGCCGGAGTCAATGGGGCTGCAGGCCCGAGCCCCGAGACGATCAAAGCCTCAACAATTCCGAATCACCGGAGATCCGCAAACACGAACCCGTCGTGCTCGACGACGGTGCCGGGCGTGACCGCGATCGGCGTCGTGAACATCGGGCCGCTGTGGCAGAAGGTATGGAACTCGCCGCGCTCGCCGCACGGGTCGGCGGCGGCGGGGAGGGCGGCGAGAAACGCCGCGTCGTAGGCGCGACCGGCGAGGTCGCGGCCGATCTTCCGTGGATCGACGCAGGTGACGTAGGCGCCGAGGCCGGCCGACAGCATCTCGCCCGCGAGCGCCGCGGTCGGTCGTCCCCACAGCGGAAACAGCGGTTCGAGTCCGGTGCCGGCGAGCCGTGCCTCGCGGTAGGTCCGGATGTCTTCGAGAAAGAGATCGCCGAAGGCGACGTGCGTGAAGCCTTCCTGCTGCGCACGCTCGATCGCCTGCATGATCCGCGTCTCGTAGACGTCGTTCGGACACGGCGACGGGATGTCGACGTTCCAGAGCGGCAGGCGCGCGGCTTCGGCCTGCCGCAGCACCAGCGATCGCCGCACCGCATGCATCGCCACCCGATCCGCCGCCTCGTTGAACGTCGTCAGCAGCGCGCGCACCTCGACGGTGGGATCCTGACGGAGCACGTGCAGCGCCCAGGCCGAGTCCTTGCCCGACGACCAGGAGAGCAGCACGCGCTTCGTCATCGAGGTGGATGGAGCACGGCGGCCATCAGTCGAATGCCATCCGCGACGCGAGGACCGGGCACCATCAACACTTCGTTGGCGAGCAGATAGGTCCGTTTCGCGCGAACCGCGGTAACGGCCGGCAGCGCGGACCACAGCGCGATCTCCCGCGCGATGCGATCGGGTGTCATGCCGTCGGGCGGCTGCACCTCGAGGATCACCTCGGGCGCGCGAGCGAGCACCATCTCGGTCG
>DASTCC010000213.1:0-10835 GCA_035711465.1 Vicinamibacterales bacterium | reverse complement strand
CACCCGGCCAGCAGGACGCCTTCGGTGAGCAGCTGACGCGTGAGGCGGCCGCCGGCGGCGCCGAGCGCCCGCCGCACCGCCACCTCACCGGTGCGGGTCACGCCTCGAGCCAGCAGCAGGCCGGCGATGTTCGCGACGGCGATGAGCAGCACGAGGCCAACCACGGAGGTCACCGCCACGAGCACCGACGGAGGCACGAGCGTCGCGTCGGGGCTGAACGGCAGTGCGACGTCGGCGGCACGTTCGACGCGCAGGCGGGAGCGAAAGGCGATGTCGGCCAGCCGCTGGTAGTTCGGATTGCCGCGGTCCAGGGTATCGACGTAGTCCTGATTCCAGCGCGGCAAGGCGGCGGCGATCAGGGCGCGAAGCTCCTCGATCGTCACGCCTGGCTTCAAGCGGCCGAGCGTCGGTTCCTGATAACCGGGGGGCAGGTCGCGCGCCTGCATCCGCGTCGTCCAGTAGTGCGACGGCGTCCAGGGATCGGCCAGTCCGCGGAAGTCCGGCGGCATCACCCCGACGATCGAGAAATGGCGGTTGTTGATGCGGATCTGCGTGCCGAGCGCCGCCGGATCGCGCTTGAATCGCCGCCCCCAGAGCTCGTCGCTGATCACCACGGCCCGCTCCGGCGTTGCGGGCTCGTCCTCCGCGGGACCGAGGGCACGGCCGAGCGCGGGACGGACGCCGAGCAGATCGAAGTACGACGATTCGATCCACTCGCCGGAGAGCGCTTCGGTTTCGCCGTCGATGGACACGCGCGAGGTGACGCGCCAGTTGTAACTGAAGTCGACGAGGTCCGAGGCTTCCGACGTCAGTCCGTCCGCGAACCGGCAGCAGACCGATCGCATCGACTGCCCGTACTGGTTGACGGTGTAGAAATAGACGAGCGTCTCCGGCCGCTCGATCGGCAGCGGCTTGAAGAACAGCGCGTTGATGATCGAGAACAGCGCCGTGTTGACGCCGATGCCGAGCGAGAGCACGAGCACCGCGACGGCGGTGAAGCCGGGACTGCGGTGCATCAGTCGCCATCCGTAGCGTACGTCCTGGACGAGCGTCTCGAGCCAGCGTCCGGGCCGCGCTTCGTAGACGCGCTCGACGTCGCCGGTGGGATATCCGAACGCGCGTCGGGCCTGTCGATGCGCCTCGTCGGCGCTCGAGCCGTCCTCGCGCAGGCGCGCTTCCTCGAGCTCGAGGTGGGCGCGGACTTCGTCGGCGAAGTCGCGCGGATCACGCGAGCGTCGGCGCCGGAACATCGGAATGGGAGGAGGCTATGCCGGCTTGGGTAGAATGTCAACCCGAGCGGCTCTTCTGCTCGGGTTGACGGACTCGGACGCCGGGCTCGGGCTCGGCTCCGGTCTGCGACAATGACCGGACATGTACCAGCTGGCACTTCAGGGAACCATCGCGGCGTTCGCTCTGGCGATGGTGGTCGTCGTACTCGTCAAAGTGCGTCGCCGTCGAACCGGACCTGCGGCTGTTGGAGCGGTCTACGATCTCCTGAACGAAGATCGGCGGCACGCGATCGAGATCATCGTCGAAGAGAAAGCCGAGGCCCGCGATCCGGAGGACGCCGACGGCAACCTGCCGGAGCTCGCAGGCAAGCCCCGCCGCAAGCCCCGAGCCTGAAGAGGCCCCGAGCCCCGAGCCGCGAGCCTGAAGAAGGCCCCAAGCCCCAAGCCGATCACGTCTTCTTCTTCTCCAACAGCCCGATCCGCCGTCCCGCCGCCGAATCCGCAATCAGCCGCGCCAGCCGCCGCTCGCGCGTCTCTTCTTTCGCCGCTGACATGACGTAGAACGTCGTCACGCGGCGGTAGCCCGGCGGTTGCGCTTCGTAGAAGCGCCAGGCGTCACGATTGGCCTTGAACGTCTTGATGTACTTCGATGACAGCGTCTTCGGCGCGTTCTCGAACGAGTAGCGCGCCTGCTTCTTGTCCGTGCGCCGCTCGAAGGCGGCGTGTCCGGGCGCAGCCACGCGGCCCGCGTCCTTCAACTTCGCGAACTTCGCGAGGTTGATCCTGCTCCAGTAGCTGTCCTTCTTGCGTGGCGTGAAGCGCTGCACGTAGCTGTCGGCGTCGAGGCTCCGGCGGACGCCGTCGATCCAGCCGAAGCACAGCGCCTCGTCGACCGCTTCCGGGTAGGTCATGCTCGACCGGCCGGAGGCAAGCTTGTGGAATCCGATCCAGATCTCGGTCTCCTGTTCCCCGTGGGCCTTCAGCCAGCGGCGGAACTCGGCAGCGGTCCGAAAGAACGTCGGCTTCGTCAAGAGCGTGGTCTCCGTCGGCTATGATGCGCGCGACCATGAAGATTACCCGCATCGACGTCTATCAGCTCTCTTATGGCCTGCACGACAAGACCTACGCCTGGTCGGGCGGCCATTCCGTGTCGCGGTTCCTGACCACGCTGGTGAAGGTGTCGACCGACGCCGGCCTCTCCGGCTTCGGCGAAGTGTGTCCGCTCGGCGCGTCGTACATGGAAGCGCACTCGCACGGCGTGCCCTCCGGCGTGCGCGAGATCGCGCCGTCGATCATCGGCCAGGACCCGACGAAGCTGCGCGCGATCAACGCGGCGATGGACGCCGCGCTCGCCGGTCATCTCTATGTGAAGTCGCCGATCGACGTCGCCTGCTGGGACATCCTCGGCCAGTCGCTCGGCGCGCCGATCGCGCGGCTCCTCGGCGGTGCATGGGTGGACGCGTATCCGCTCTATCGCGCGATCTCGCAGGCCGAGCCGCAGAAGATGGCCGACGACGTGCAGCGCTATCGCGCTGAGGGCTACCGGCGATTTCAACTCAAGGTCGGCGGCGATCCCGACGTCGACATCCAGCGCGTGCTCGCATGCCGGCGCGTGCTCCAGCCGGGCGACGTGCTCGTCGCCGACGCGAACACCGGCTGGCTCCCACACCAGGCGCTGCGCGTGGTGCAGGGCATTGCCGGCGTCGACTGCTACGTCGAACAGCCCTGCGCGACGCTGCCCGAATGCCTCGTCGTCCGCGATCGCACCCCGCAGCCGATGGTGCTCGACGAGCTGATGACCGGACCGATCCCGTTCATCCAGGCGTACGAGGCCAGGGCGATGGACGTCATCAACATCAAGATCTCGCGCGTCGGCGGGCTCACGCGCGCGAAGCAGATGCGCGACCTGTGCGAGACGCTTGGCATCGTGATGACGATCGAAGACAGCTGGGGCGGCGACGTCGCGACCGCCGCGATCGCGCACCTGGCCGGCAGCACGCGGCCGGAGTTCCTGTTCACGTCAACCGACTTCAACAGCTACATCGACGTCAGCGTCGCCGACGACGCGCCGCGGCGCGCGGAAGGCCGGCTGGCGGTGCCGACGTCGCCAGGGCTCGGCCTGCACGTCGACGAGTCGCGTCTGCCGGCGCCGGTGTTGACGATGCCGTGAGCGCTCGGCGCTTCAAGTGAAAACATTGAACCCTGGAGGTCGTGGAGATTCTTGGATGTCATTCTTTGAACCCCTCCACGGATCTCCACTGATCTCCAAGGTTCAGTGTTTTGATCCGATGACGGACTAACTCGGCAGGCTGCCGAGAATCGATCGCTTCCGCGCGATCACCCGGTTCTTGCCTTTGCGTTTCGCCTCGTAGAGCGCGTCGTCGGCGCGGCGGATGAGATCGTCGACCGAGTCGCCGGCGATGAGCTCGGCGACACCGCAGCTCACGGTGAACTGGACGGTGCGCACCTGGCCGCCGGCGTCGTACTCGAAGCTGCGCGCGGCGATGTCGGCGAGGATGACGCGGAGCCGCGCTTCGACGTCGGCGATCTGCGAGTCGTGGAGAATGACGGCGAATTCCTCGCCGCCGTAGCGGGCGACGACATCGGTGCGGCGGACGCCCTTGGTGAGCCAGTTCGCCGCGCAGATCAGGACGCGGTCGCCGATGGCGTGGCCGTGCGAGTCGTTCACCGACTTGAAGTTGTCGACGTCGACCATCGCCAGGGCCAGCGGGCGGCTCGAGGTGATCGCCGCGGCGATCGAGTGCGGCAACGTCCGATCGAAGGCGGTGCGATTGGCGACGCGGGTGAGGCCGTCGACGAGCGCTTCCTGCTCGGCGCGCATCAGCTTCGACCGCAGCACCTCGAAGCGTTCGTGGACGCGCGCGCCTTCTTCCTTATCGCGCTTCTGCTTCTCTTCGACGGTGCGCCGCAGCGACGACACCTCGGCGGCCAGCGTCCGCTTGAGCTCGACGATGTCGTCGATGCGGGTCAGGCTGTCGACGCGCTCGAGGCCCGACATCACCCTGGCGTTGAATGCCGTGCCGTCGCCAAACGCGGTCGCCAGCGCGTCGCGGAGCATCCGGATCATCTCCTTGAGCTCGGCTTCGCGGTGGGCGACGTAGCCGCGCGAGGTCTTCAGGTAGTCGGCGCAGAGCGCGGCGCACTCCAGGGCGGCGGCGATCACCGGCGGCGGCGCGGTGAGCTCGCCGCGCAGGCGGGCCAGGCTGCGCCGGAAGTTCGCGAGATCGTCGGCGTCGTTGTCCGGAGCGTAGTCGATGAGGTGGGCGAGGAGGCGATCCGCGAGATCGAAGCCCGTTTCGTCAGGCAGCGCCGGTTTTCCCGGATTGGCACCGCGAAGCCCGAGCTTCACCATCTCGTCCATAGTCCCGATCTATTAAATCGGCCGGACTCGGCCGGACTTGAGAGGACAGCAACGACCCCTCAGGCCGCCGAGGAGTCGTTGACCCCCAGACGCTGCATCTTGTCGAGCAGGGTGGTCCGGCTCAGGCTCAGCAGCCGCGCCGCCTGGCGCTGGTTGCCGCCGGCCTTGGCCAGATACCGCAGGATCAGCTCGCGCTCGACCTGCGACATCGTCGACGCGAAGTTGATGCCTTCGTCGGGCAGGGGCGGCAGGGCCACGAGGTTGTTCATGTCCGGCGTGTGCAGCTCCTCCGGCAGCTCGTCCGGGAGGATCTCGGTCGAGTCGCCGCTCATCGCCACCGCGTGCTCGATGCAGTTCTGCAGCTGGCGGATGTTGCCCGGCCAGTGATAGTTCATCAGCATCCGCAGCGCGCCCTGGCTCAGCCGCTTCGATCCGAGGCCGTTGCTCTGCGCCGACTCCTGGACGAAGTGCTGCGCGAGCATCGGGATGTCTTCCTTGCGTGCCTTGAGCGGCGGCAGCACGACGCGGACGACGTTCAGGCGGTAGTACAGGTCTTCGCGGAACGAACCCTCGCGCACGAGCGTCAGCAGATCGACGTTGGTCGCGGCGATGACGCGGGTGTTGATCTTCACCGGTTTCGACGTGCCGACCGGCTCGACCTCGCGTTCCTGCAGCGCGCGCAGGACCTTGGCCTGGAGCGACAGCGACATCGACGAGACCTCGTCGATGAAGATCGTGCCGCGGTCGGCGGCCTCGAACCGGCCGATGCGAGTGTTGATCGCGCCGGTGAACGCGCCCTTCACGTGGCCGAAGAGCTCGGCCTCGGCGAGGCCTTCCGGAATCGCCGCGGCGTTGAAGGCGACGAACGGCTCGTCGTGCCGCGGGCTGTTGTGATGAATCGTGCGGGCGACGAGCTCCTTGCCGGTGCCGGTCTCGCCTTGAATAAGGATGGTGCTGTTGAGCGGCGCGACCAGCTCGAGCGTCGCGAACAGCCGCTTCATCGCCGGGCTGGCGCCGACGAGACGGCCGAACTTGAACTTGTCGTCGAGCCGCGCCCGCAGCTCCGCATTCTCGCGCTGCAGACGCCGCTCGCTGAGCGACGTCTTCAGCACCTGGACGAGCTGGATGAGCTGGAACGGCTTGATCAGAAAATCGACGGCGCCGCGCTTCAGCGCGCGCACCGCCTGATCGATGCTGCCGAACCCGGCGGTGACCACACACCGCAATTCCGGGTAGCGCGAGAGCGCCTGGTCGAGCACCTCGAGGCCGTCGCCGTCGGGCAGCGCCAGGTCGACGACGAGCGCGTCGTAGGCGAAGCCTTCGAGCCGCGACAGCGCGTCGATGGCGCCGCTCGATTGCGCCGCGACCATGCCGGCCGCGTCGAGCGAGTCCGCGATCAGCTGTCGAGATTCGACTTCCGATTGAACTACCAGAACTGTCGCGCGTTGGTCGGTCACAACCGAACTCCCGGAGGGGGGAGCCTCCGCCGTATTGACTCCCGAAAAACCGGCAAGGACACGCTACAGGCGCCGGTCCGGGTCCGTCATATAGCAATCGACCTGCCAAGTTCTGCTGCCGTTTCCAGAGTCGCTCCGAGTCCGCTTCTGGCGCACTTCTGCACGGTTTGACACGGCGCCACGAGGCCGGCCGCCGCGTCCGCGGCGTGAAGCGTCAAGGTCCCGTCGTACCGCAAGTCTGCCTGGCCGGATTCCTGACAGGGGGTCGGGAATCGCCAACATCCGGCCGGGATTTCGACGCCGTGCCCGGATTCCCGACACGCCGTCCGCAGCCGCCGGGGTCGGTCGGCGACCGCGATCGACCGATCGGGATCGGTGGAGTCGCCGTGTCGGCGGGCCGGCCGTGCTGTCGGTCTGGCGACCACGCCGCAGCCGAAATCCGCGGCCGTCGTTTGCCGCTCTGCGCCCTTCGACAGCGGTCGTCTCTGCGACCGACGGCATGCAGTCCAGTGCGCTCGAATCGCGTGGATCGGGCACCGCGGTTGCCGCCGGGAGCCGAATCGTCTTCGGCGTTCGTTGCCGACGGCACCGGCCTTGCACTTCAGCGCCGCGCGCCATCTGTCGGTGCGATCAGGAGTGCAGGAGCAGGCGATGGGAGAGATCACGAACGACGCGGCGATCATGGCGGCGCTCGGCCGCCACATGACACGTGCGGTGCAGCGGCAGTCGGTCGCCGCCGGCAATCTCGCCAATCTCGACACGCCAGGGTACCGGACGCAGGAAGCGAAGTTCGCCGAGTCGCTCGATCAGGAGCTCGGCGTCCGCGTGCTGACGACGACCGACGCGCGCCACATCGGCGGGGCCGCCGGATCGACCGGCGTCGTCGAGACTGGCGAGGTCGCCAATCTGGCGCCGCGCCGCGATGGCAACAACGTGCAGCTCGATCGCGAGCTGCTCTCGATGACCCGCGCCGCCGGCGATTTCACCGCCGCGCAGACCGTGCTCGCGGCGAAGTTCCGTCTCGTCCGCTACGCCATCAACGAGGGACGCTGATCATGGGCAACCTGCTTCAGGCGATCAATGCCAGCGCCAGCGCGCTCGACGTCCAGCGCGCGCGCATGGAAGTGGCGGTCTCGAATCTCGCCAACGCGGAGTCGACGCGCGACGCCGACGGCCAGCCCTACCGCCGCCGCGAGGTCGTGATCGAGTCGGTGCCGTTCGACCAGCACCTGGATCGATCGCAAGTGCAGACCGCGGGCGTCCGTGTCGCCGCCGTCGTCGAGGACCAGACCGAGTTCCGCCGCCGCTACGAGCCGTCGCATCCCGACGCCGACGCCGACGGTTTCGTCGCCGTGCCCAACGTCGACGTGCCCGAGGAGATGGTTGACATGATCGGCGCGGCGCGCGCCTATCAGGCGAATCTCACCGCCATCAACCTCATCCGCGACACCGTGCAGAAGGCGCTGGAGCTCGCGAAGTAAGCCATGGCCATCGACAGACTCCCCGGTCTTTCGTCCACGAACCCCATCGCGCCGGCCGAGGCGCCTGGCGCCGGCGTCGCGCCGGCCGGCGGCGCCGACTTCGGCCAGGCGCTCAAGGACATCATCGGCTCGGTCGACGCGGCGTCGGGCGATGCCAACGCCGCCGTCGGCCGGATGATCGACGGCTCCGGCGACGTGCACGAAGCGATGATCGCGATGCAGAAAGCTGACGTGATGCTGCAGCTCACCATGCAGATCCGCAACAAGCTCATTCAGGCCTATCAGGACATCATGCGGATGCCCGTCTAGGCCCCGGCGCTGAATCGTGAACCCCGAGCAGATCTTCTCGCATCTCAAACGACTGGCGGCGTCGCTCTCGGCCGGGCAGATGGCCGGCCTCGTCGCCGTCTTCGTTGCCGTCGTCGGCGTCGTCGTCGGCTCCGCGTACTACCTGTCGACGCCCGAGTACGCGCTCCTCGTCGCCGACATGGATCCGGAGACGGCGACGTCGGTCGTCAACAAGCTCAAGGATCAGCGCATTCAATACCAGCTGAGCGACGGCGGTCGATCCGTGCGCGTGCCGGTCGATCGCGTCGACGAGCTGCGCCTCGAGCTTGCCGGCGGCGGGCTGCCCTCGGCGGGCCGCATCGGCTTCGAGATCTTCGATCGGCCGGCGTTCGGCGCCACCGATTTCTCCGAGCAGGTGAACTACCGCCGCGCGCTCGAGGGCGAGCTGGCGCGGACGATCGGCACGCTGTCGGAGGTGTCGAGCGCTCGCGTCCATATCGCGCTCGCGAAGGAGTCGCTCTTCGTCGATCAGGCCGAGGCCGCGAAGGCGTCGGTCGTGCTACGCCTCAAGAACAACCGGCCGCTGGCGCCGGCGACGACGCGCGCGATCGCCGGCCTGGTGGCGGGCAGCGTCGAGAACCTGCGGCCCGAGGCCGTGGTCATCGTCGACACGTTCGGGCGCCCGCTGACACGGCCCGATGAGAACGAAGACACGGTCGGCCGCTCGGCGGTGGAACGGCAGCAGCAGATCGAGCGCGACTTGAGCACCCGGGTCGTGGCGCTGCTCGAGCCGGTGGTCGGCGCGGGGCGCGTGCGCGTGAACGTCTCGGCGCAGCTCCAGAACAGCCGCATCGAGCAGACCGAAGAGCGATTCGATCCGAACACCGTCGTCCGCAGCCGCCAGACGTCCACCGAGACCGGCAACGCCGCGACGGTCGCCGGCGGCGTCGCCGGCGCGCGCGCGAATCAGCCGCCGGCGCTGACGACATCGAAACCGGCGGCCGCGGCGAGCCCGTCGCCTGCCAATACCAACGCGACGCCGTCGCCCGAGACGACGCCGGCAGCCGCGCCTGTGAACACGTCGGCCTCGATTCTGCCGCCCGGCGTTCCCGGCCGCGCCACCGAGACCACCAACTACGAAGTCGGACGCGTCACGCGTCACACGATCAGCCCGCAGGGCGATCTCGCGCGCTTGTCGGTCGCCGTGATCATCGACGACGAGCGGGTGACGACGAAGGCGGGCGACGGCACGACGTCGGTCACGACCAAGGCGTGGGCGCCGGATCAGCTGGCGCGATTCCAGAATCTGGTGTCCGCGGCCGTCGGCCTCAACGCCGAGCGCGGCGACATCCTCACCGTCGAGAACGTCGCGTTCGAAGCGCCGGTCGCCGAGGAGATCGAGACGGCGCCGGGCGTGGGCCAGCAAGTGCTGCAGGTGCTCAAGGAATACGGTCCGGCGGCGCTGCGCGGTCTTGCCGTGATCGGCCTCGCGGCCTTTGCGCTGTTCGGCGTGCTCCGTCCGATGGCGCGAAGCGCCACGGCCGCGGTTCGGGCGCAGCCGCAGATTGCCGCCGCCGCTCCGACCGCGGCGGCGCGGCTGGCCACGGTGTCGGAGATGGAAGAACGCATCGAAGCCGAGCTCGACGCCGACGACGGCGAGCGCTCGCGCAAGCTGCCGGTGCTGACGCGGCGCGTCGCCAAGCTCGCCAGTGACGAGCCCGAGCAGCTCGCACGGATTGTCCGCGGCTGGATGGCGGAGGAGGACCGCTGATGGCCGTGACGACTGGAGCGATGCGCGGCGCGCGCAAGGTCGCGGTGGCGCTGATGACGCTCGGCGACGAAGCGTCGGCGGCCGTATTCAAGCATCTCAACGAGGACGAGATCGAACGCGTCGCCCGCGAGATCGCGGGCATGTCGACCGTGCCGCAGGACGTCAGCGAGCACGTGCTCACGGAACTTCACGCCACGGCGCGCGCCGCGTCGTGCTATGCCACCGGCGGCGTCGAGCAGGCACGGCGGCTCTTGATGAAGTCGCTGAGCCCCGAGGATTCCCGTCGCATCCTCGATCGCATCGTTCACTCGTTCAACACGACCGCCGGCTTCCAGTCGCTCGAGAAGGCCAACCCGGAGCAGCTGTCGAAGTTCATCCTCGGCGAGCATCCGCAGACGACCGCGTTGATCCTGGCGCACCTGAATCCGGGCAGCGCCGCGGAGCTGCTGGGGCAGCTCCCCGACGAGATCCGCGCCGACGTCGTGATGCGCATGGCAACGCTCGGCGAGATTCCGCCGGACGTGATCGCGCGCGTCTCGAGCGTCATCGAGCAGCGGCTGCGCGGCCTCGGCGGCCCGCGCCGGCAGCAGCGCGGCGGCGTCCGAGCAGTGGCGGAGCTGTTCAACCGGCTCGACCGGCAGATGAGCCGACCCGCGCTCGAGCGCATCGAGTCGCTGTCGCCGGACCTGGCGACGGCGATCCGGAACCTGATGTTCACGTTCGACGATCTGGTCAGCGTCGAGGAAGCGGGCATCCGCGAGATCGTCAACCGCGCAGACAAGAAGACGCTGACGCTGGCGCTCAAGGGCGCCAACGAGGACATCAAGAAGCGCTTCTTCGCGAACATGTCGAAGCGCGCCGGCGACCTGATGAAGGAAGAGATCGAGATGCTCGGGGCGGTGCGCCTCCGCGAAGTCGAGAAGGCGCAGCACGAGATCGTCGCAATCGCCCGCAAGCTCGAAGAAGAGGGGCTGATCTCGACCGGCGCCGGCGCCGGGGAGCAGTATGTCACCTAGCGCCTCGCGCCTCGGCGACGTCCAGGCGGTGCCGGTCACGTGGCCCGCGCACGCCGCGGCGGGCCAGAGCTGCAACGGCCATGGCGGCGACGCCCGCTGGCTGGTCGAGCTCGACGAGCCGGCGCCGCGGCACAGCGCCGCGGATCGCGCGGCCGATCACGACAGACAGATCTACGCGCGCGCGTATGCCGATGGCCAGCACGCCGCGATG
>DASTCC010000212.1:0-4523 GCA_035711465.1 Vicinamibacterales bacterium | reverse complement strand
GATTCGCGCCGGCGAGGATCAACAGCGATTGCGCGAGCGGCGTGTCGAGCGCGCCCTCGCCGCAGTCGAGGAAGTAGCCATGCGTCGCGAACTGGAGCAGCCGCGGCGCCCGCGCCGCGAGCACCGTCCCTTCGATCGCGTCCCGATCGACCAGCGACGTGACGTTCCAGTTGAGCGTCGTCAGCACGCGGTGCGCGCTGGTGACGAACGGCGTCAGGCCGGGCGCGTCGCCCCACGGCTTGTCGTAGGTGTAGCGGCACGACGCGGAAGAATCCGCCGCGGGTCCGGCGGCGCCGGCCGGCGCCGGCATGTCGAAGTCCGGATGACCGACGATCACCGCCGTGTTCGCTGAGGGCGCGGCGGCAGCCAGCCGGAACCGTCCGAGATCGCGGCTCGCCGGCAGATACACGAACTCGATCTTCTCGCCGAGATAAGCCAGATCGGCGGCGTCGGGCGCGACCAGCGCTTCGAACGGCAAGAGGCCCAGCGCGCCGTCGGGCGCGAGGTAGATGCGCGTCGCGCCGCCCAGCAGCGTCGTGATGGGGCTCCAGACTTTTTTCGAGAGCCCTTCGGCGAGGCTGGCGAGCGCCAGCTCCGAGCGGCGCGCCCGCGCCGGCGAGATCTCGCCGGAAAAGGCCTTGTACGCCTCGATCCACTTCTGCATCTCGCCGCGATAGTCGCGTACGAGAGCGTCGATCTCCTGGGATGGCCCGAGACGAACCGCCGCGGGCGAGGCGCCGGCGCGAAGGACGATCGCGCCATAGGTCGGCTGCGCATCGAACGAGCCGGCGGCGAAATCGAAGCGGCGATAGGCGACGATCTCCACGATCGCCTCCGACGGCTTCAGCGTCTTGATCAGATCGTCGATCGAGATCTGATTCAGCCTCGCCTGACGGTCGTAGGCCGGATGCTCGCGACGCAGCCGCGCTTCGATCGCGTCGAGGCTCAGGCTCAGCTGACGGATCACGTCGTCCGGCGCGCCGTGAAGCACGCCCTCCGCGTAGCGCTGACGGAGGGCGTTGCGCTCCGCCCAGAGCTGCTGCCACTCCTTCGACGCCGAGCTGACGACGGCACGGAAGGCGCCGCTCTCCTGTCGCGTCGCTTCGAACAGGAGGTGTTTCCGGAGCAGCACCGCCTCGAGTCCTTCGGCGGCTGACTGGGCCTGCTCGAACACCAGGGTCCATAGCCGATCGGCTTGCGTGAACTCGGTCTGACGGAGGAAGAGGCGTTTCTGATCGTCGGTGAGCGCCGGCAGGCTTCGGGTGACGTGCGCCCATTCGCTGCGCGTGGACTGCAGCAGCAGCGAGGCGGCCGCAGGGAGCTGTTTGCCCTCGACGAGAATCAGCGCCCGGGTGCTGAGGCTCGCCGCGACCGCCGGGTGATCGCGTCCGTAGAGCTCCAGCCGAATCCCGGACGCCTCTTCGGCGAACGCCGTGGCCTCGTCGACGTGATGCATCGACGCCGAGAGCCGGGCCGAGTTGTCGAGCACGGTCGCGTAGAGCGCCGGCTGTGTCGCGGCGCGGTCCTTCAGGAGCGCGCGGGTTTCGGCATAGAACCGTTCGGCTTCGGCCTGGTGGCTGGCGCGGTCGGCCGGCGGGCCGGTATCGGCCAGCGCGTGATGCACCGCGCCGAGGTTGTGAAGCGCGGTGATGTACGTCGTGTGATTGGTGCCGACGACGGCCTGGAAGATGTCGCGGGCTTTGAGGTAGTTCTCGAGCGCCCGGGTGTAGTCCGGCGTGGGCTTCCTGTACTGATGGAGCACCGCCAGCTCGTTCAACGTCACGCCGTAGGAGAGGTTGGCGGTGCCGAGCGTCGCCGCGAAGCCCTCGAGCGCGCGCTGGTAATCCTCTTCCGCCTGCGCGTAAGCGCCCATCAACGTCCGCACGCTCGCCCGCTTGCTGATCGTCGTCAGCGCATCCGGGTGAGTGGCGCCGAGCGCGGCCACCTGCAGGTCGAGTGCCTGCGAGTACCTCGACGCTGCAGAGGGGAATCGGGCCCGGGCGCGATCGATGCCGGCGAGCACGTCGAGCGCCTGCGCGTAGACGAGGCCGCGCCGGCCGGCGTCGTCGATGAGCTCGAGGCCCTCGTTGCATGTGGCCTGCGCGGCATCGAGATCGCCGACCGAGAGCAGAAACGCCGCGTGCCCGAAGATCACCGGCGCCGACTTCGGCTGCCAGCGCCGCGCCGTCGCGTAGCGCGCTTTCGCTTCCTCCGTCCGGCCCATCGATGCATAGACGTCCGCGAGGCGAATCTGCGCGGTCGCATACGCCCCGCTCTCCGCGATGCGCTCGTAGGCGTTGGCGGCTTCGACGAATCGCTTCTCGGCGTCGGCAAGCCGGTCCAGCGTCGCCGACAGAACGCCCAGCCACATCACCGTGTCGGCGTAAGCCATCTGCTCGGCTCTATCGCCTTCGCGGACGGTGTCGCGGCGAATCTTCAGCGCCTCGCCGAGGACGGGCTCGGCTTCGCTCAACCGGCCGGAACCGACGTAGAGGATGCCAAGCTCCTGTAGCACCGACGCGTACTCGGGGTGGCCCGGCCCGAGAAGCTGCTTCAGCGAATCACGCGCCTCGAGATAGACACGCTCGCCGGCCTGCGGCTGGCCACGCGCGACGTCGAGCGCGGCCACGCGGCGTTTCACGCGCGCGACCGACCGATGCTCCGCGCCGAAGGCCGATGTCAGCGTCGCGCCCGCCCGGCCGAGCTCGTCGATGGCGACGCCGAGCGCGGCGGGGTCTTGCGACGCGAGCAGCGCGGACCGCCTGGCGTCGATGCCAGAGAGCTGCTCGTAGACGCGACCGAGAGACTGACGGACGTCGGGCGAGAGCTCTGCCAGTGTGCGAACGTCGGCGAGCTGCAGGCGCGCATCGACGGTTTCCCACCACTCCGCGCCCTGGTGCGTCGTCCGAGCCGTGACCACCCGAGTCGCGGCGTCGATCACCGTCGCCCAGTCGGCGACCGATTGCGGCGCCGCGATCGCGCGCGCGACCGCCGACTGCGATTCACGAAGCTCGAGGCGAACCTGGTAGGGGAGCGACGGGCGCGCCGATGGAGTTCCGGATGACTGCGCGGCGCCGCTCGCGCCCGTCAGCGCGACGGCCGCCATCAACGCGGCAACGCGCCGAGCGAGGCTCACCGTCCGCCCTGCTTGTTCGCGCCCCGCCCGGCAGGCCCCGATCGCACTTGATCGGAGGCGATGGCCTGCAGGCGTGCGACGTTCTCAGCGCCCAGGCGCGCCTCGTCGATCAGCAGCTCAGGCGTCGACGGACGCGTCGCCTGCCAGCGTCCGGCGGCAGTCCGGCGCCAGACGACGCCGGCGTTCTCCTCGCCGAGCCTGCCGACGCGAATCTCGTCGACGATGCCTTCCCGATTCGCGTAGCCGGCGGCGGCCAGCCCGTCCGCGCGCGCGGTGAGAAACACGTCGAACTGATAGGTCCCGCGGCCGTCGACGCCCCAGAGGCCCGACGGCAGGCGACGATTGCTCGCCTGGGTCTCGGTGGCGCGCTGCGCGAAGTCGACGAACGTCGTCCGCGCCAGGAGACGCGGCTGGCCGTCTTCGCTCGTCCCGTACTCGACCTGCACCGCGTCGATCCTGCCGTCGCGATTGCCGTCCACGAACCGCGCGTCGAAACCGATGTCTTCGCCGAGTCCGGCCGTCCACGCGTCGAAGGGGACGCCTTCAGGTGCGGCCGGCAGATTGGCGACGAACGCCTTCAGATGCGGCAGCGCGACGTGCCATCCGACCGAACCCGATGTCGCATTGCGCGGCGTCGCGAACGTCAGGCCGATCAGCTCGCCGGCGTCGTTCACCAACGGCCCGCCGGAATCGCCGCTCGACACCCGCGCATCCGTGAGCAGCACCGTGAGCGTGTTGCGATCGAGACTCGGACGATCGCTCACGACCCCGGCGGCGACCTGACTGAGATCGGCGGGGAAGTCGAAGACCTGCGAGACGATCGACGCGCGGACCCACCAGGCCGGTCCGTTGCCCTGCGAGCCGATGACGATGCAGTCCTGGCCTTCGTCGACCTTGTCTGCGAGCTTGAAGAACGCGAGCGGCGCCGGCGGCGACTCGAGCTTCAGCAGCGCGAGATCGTGCACGGGATCGGCGCGATACAGTCGCGCCCTGCGGGCCTGGCCGGCCTTCAGTCGATCTCCGGCGACCTCCGGCGCGATCACGTCGAGCGTCGCGACCGCGCCCGAGATCGACGCGCGCTGCGCGGCGCGCTCGACGACGTGGTAGTTGGTGAGCAGCCAGCCGTCCGCGGAGATGAACGCGCCGCTGCCCCAGCCATCCTCGGAGCGGACGATCACCGTCGCCATCTGTGATGAGCGGAACCGGCCCGATCCGCCGCTGCCCAGCGTGCCGCCGGTTGGCGCGACCCCGAAGTCGGGGAGGACGCGCGGGAGCGCGCGCGGCGTGTTCGCTTTCCAGCCGGTCGGCGCCTTGCTCGGCGCCGACCAGTCGAGCGTCATCACGGACGGCGCCGCGGCTGGGCTCCCGGATGCCGGCGTCTGGTTCG
>DASTCC010000211.1:0-2461 GCA_035711465.1 Vicinamibacterales bacterium | reverse complement strand
CGGTGAACTTGCACGCGTTGTGGACCAGGTTGCCAATGATCTGCGTCAGCCGCGCGGGATCGGCGTCGAGGTAGATCGGTACCGGCGGAACGGCGACCGTAATCTCGTGCTGCAGGTTGGCGCAATACGCGCTCACGCTCTCGAGCGCCTGGTCGACCACGGGCGCGAGCTCGATACGGCGCTTGCGGACGTGAATCTTGCCCTGCCCGATGCGGCTCACGTCGAGCAGGTCGTCCACCAGGCGAGTCAGCTGCGTCGCCTGGCGCTCGATGGTCCGCGAGGCGGTGTTGCGGATGCCTTCGTCGCGCCCGCCGAGGCGAATCGTCTGCGCCGCGTTGGCGATGGCCGCCAGCGGCGCGCGCAGCTCGTGGCCGAGCGTGGCGATGAAGTCGTTCCTTCGTCGATCGGCGCGGGCGAGGTTGGCGTTGAGCCGCGCCGTCTCGGCCTGCAGCGCCCGCTCGCGCTCGGCAGCGGCGAACTGCTCCGTCACGTCGCGCGCGATCTTCGACGCGCCGATCACGTGGCCGCGATCGTTGCGAATCGGCGACACCGTGAGCGACACCAGGACCCGCTGGCCGTCGGAGCGCACCCGCTCGGTGACGAAATGCTCGATGGGGCGGCCCGACGAGATGCTCGCGACGATCGCGTCGACCTCGTCACGGCGTTCCGGCGGGATGACCAATGAGATGTGGCGGCCGATCACTTCCTCCGCCGAGTAGCCGAACACGCTCTCGGCGGCGGCGTTCCAGGTCTGGATCGTGCCATCCAGCGACTGGCCCACAATCGCGTCGTTAGACGACTCGAGAATCGAGGCCAGCAGGCGCGCTGCCGTCAGTTGCGCCTCGCGCTCACGCTCGCTGCGCCGCTGCTCGGTGATGTCGTGGAACACCAGCAGGCAGCCCGACACGTCGCCGTGCTCGTCGACGAGCGGCGTCGCGCTCTGGTCGATGACGCGTTCGGCGCCGTCGCGGCGGATGAGGACGCTGTAGTGGCGCGCCGCGGCGTGGTCCGAGGCCGGACGGTTTGGTTCGTCGGCGATGCGGAACACCCGCTCGAGCGGCTGGTCCACTGCGGCCTGCTCGGTCCATCCGGTCAGCGACTGCGCCGCCGCGTTCATTGCGATGATGCGGCCATAAGCGTTGGTCGTAATCACCGCGTCGCCGACGTTCTGAAGGGCGACGCGCAACAGCGCGCGCGCGTGGGTGTCGCGGCGAATGGCGGAGCGCGCGGTCTCGGCAAAGCCGATGATCAGCGCACACGTGAACAGATACGCCGACAGACCGGCCAGGCCGCCGAGCTCGACGAAGCCGAGCGGGCCTGACGGCCACGGTCCGAGCATGTAGGCGGCGCCGAGATAGCCGAGGATCACCACGACGATGGCGGCGCGGAAGCCACCGAGCCCGACGGCTACCCCCACCGCGCCGAGCACGGTGACGAATGGCAGCGAGGCGCCCATCCAGGGCGTCAGGAGATAGCGAATGAGGAGTGCCGCCGCGAGGGCGCCGATCGCGAGGGCAATCGCGCGATCGTCCCGGTCGGCGCGGCTCTCCGGCAAGCCGTCTTCAGACGAAGGTCGTGACATGGTGTTCACTGGTGGTGCCGTGATCACACGATCGAACCAAGAACCGGGACGCCGGCCAATGACCGCAGCGGCCAATCATTGACATCGCCGGCCAGCGGCCGTATGTAGCTGGGATGCTTTCCACACCGCCGCCGGCCAAAGTCCGCGGACGGTCCGCGGGACCCACCGTGCAGGCGTGGGTCCTGCCGCACCTCATCGCCTGGGTAGGCAGCCGCGGCGTCGATTCACAACCAATCCTCAACCTGCCCGGCCTGGCCGTCCTGGATGACCCCGACGCGCGCATCCCGGAAAAGACCGCGGAAGCGGCATGGCGGATGGCTGCCGATCTCACCGGCGACCCCGCGCTCGGCATCCGCGTCGCCGAGGCGCTGCCGCGCGGCGCGCTCGACCTCGTGGAGTACGCCTTTCGCTCGAGCGCGTCACTGGCGCTCGGACTCGAGCGGCTGGCGCGCTACAGCGCGGTGATGAGCGATCGCGTGGCGGCGCGCATGGAAGCGACTGGCGACGGCATCCTGATCCTGGTGCGCGATACCGCCAGCACCGTGCTGCACCCCGGACGCGCCGAGTTCGCGCTCGCCGTCACGCTCAAACTCGCGCGCGAGGCGACGGGCGCGGCTCTGGCGCCGACGCAGGTTTGCTTTGCGCATCCCGAGCCGCACGACGTCGCGCCGCATCGTCGGTTCTTTCGCGGCGACATCCGCTTCAACGCCGGCGCGAACTCGATCATGCTGAGTGCCGCGGATGGCGCGCGGCCGCTCGTCGGCGCCGACGCGGCGCTGGCCGCGATTGTCAGGCGGCGGCTCGACAAGGTGCTCGCCGACCGAGAAGCGACAGGGTCGGCGTCGCTGGGATCGCAAGTCCGACGCATGCTGGTGGAAG
>DASTCC010000210.1:0-6483 GCA_035711465.1 Vicinamibacterales bacterium | reverse complement strand
TCGTCGTCGGGATGGGCGACGAGCGCGACGCAGGCCGGGATCAGCTCGGGCCGCGTCGTCTCGATCTCGACGGCGCCGCCGTCGGCTCTCGCGAAGCGGATGCGGTGATACGCGCCCGGCATCTCGCGATCTTCGAGCTCTGCCTGCGCCACCGCGGTGCGGAAGTCGACGTCCCAGAGCGTCGGCGCTTCCAGCTGATAGACCTCGCCGCGCGCGAGATTGCGCAGAAACGCCAGCTGCGACACCCGCCGCGACTCGGGCGAGATGGTCGCGTAGGTCATCGCCCAGTCGACCGAGAGGCCGAGATGCCGCCAGAGCTTCTCGAAGGCCTTCTCGTCCTCGACAGTCAGGCGGTTGCACAGCTCGACGAAGTTCGGGCGCGACACCGAGATCGCCTGCTTCTCGGGCTTCTCCGGCGGCGCAAACCCGGGCACGTACGGCAGCGATGGATCGCAGCGGACGCCGTAATAATTCTGCACGCGGCGTTCCGTGGGCAAGCCGTTGTCGTCCCAGCCCATCGGGTAGAACACGGCGCGGCCGCGCATCCGCTGGAAGCGCGCGATGACGTCGGTGTGGGTGTAGGAGAAGACGTGGCCGACGTGGAGCGATCCGCTGACCGTGGGCGGCGGCGTGTCGATGGCGTAGACGAGGTCGCGCGGAGCGGATCGATCGAAGGTGTACACCCCGCTGGCATCCCAGCGGGTCTTCCACTTCTCTTCCAGGCCTTCGAGGGCGGGCTTCTCGGGGACGTTCGGTGTCGGCGGCATCTTCCGCCGAAAACTTTACTCCGGATTCGCCTTGATCTTCTCGATCTCCTCGCGCACGAGACGCTCGGCGGTCTCGAGCACGATGCGGCGCACCATGTCTTCGGTCATGCGCTCGAGCACCCGATGGACGGCGTCCTCGATGGCGGCTTCCGACACGGACACCGCGGCCGCCGGCGCGGGCGGCGGCGCCGCCGGCGCCGTCGACTTCTCGGCGGCGAGCAGCGCGGAGAACGCGTTGACGAGCGACACCTTGGGCGGCGCGTGCGGGGCCGGCGCCGGCTCGGGCGCCGGCGCGGGACGGTTCGGGGCGCCGGTGTTGTCCCACAACGGGCGCGTCGGCAGTTCGAGCGGTTGCGGATCGGACACGACCGGACCTCCAGGTATCGACGAACCGAAAATCGGCGCGGCGGGCGAAGAGTTGAGCGCCTCGCCAGCCGGCTCCGCCTTCCCGCCCTTCTTGCCCTTGCCCGACTGCCCCGGGGAGAGCAGCTCCTTCACCCGCTCGACCAGCTGCTTCGGCTCGAACGGCTTGACGACGACGCCGTCACAGCCGATCGACTTCGACCGCTCCTCGTCGACCGGCTCGAAGGCGCCGGCGAGCAGCAGCACCGGCACGTGCTTGAGCCGCGGCGACTGCTTCACGTGCGCGGCGACGCTGTAGCCGTCGACCTCCGGCACCGCGACGTCGACGAGGACGATGTCCGGCTTCTCAGCGTCGAGCCACGACACCGCGCGCTGGCCATCGCTCATCGAGACGACGCGCACGTCCTCGTGGGCGAACGTGAGCTCGACCACGCGCTGAATCGTGACGCTGTCGTCGGCGAGAAGGAGCGTCTTGGCCATGCCCCTTAAATCGCCTCGGCCCGCGGGCGCACCTGGCCGTTGATGAAGTCGATGATGTCCTTCATCGGACTGCCGGGCAGGAACACCCCTGCGATGCCCATCTCCTTGAGTTTCGGCACATCGACGTCGGGAATGATGCCCCCGACGAGAACGGTGACGTGCCCGAGCCCCTTTTCCTTCAGCAGTTCCATGAGCCGCGGGCAAATGTGCATATGCGCGCCGCTCAAAATCGACAAGCCGATGACGTCGGCGTCCTCCTGAAGGGCCGCGGCCGCAATCTGTTCGGGCGTCTGCCTGAGGCCCGTGTAAATGACCTCCATCCCCGCATCGCGGAGCGCCCGGGCAATGACTTTCGCGCCGCGATCGTGGCCGTCGAGGCCCGGTTTCGCGATGATGACTCGGGTCTTGTGCATGTGCCGCGCGTCCTCTGCACGCCGCCCCGACCGGACGGTGTGCGTATTATTGCAAGTGTCGTGCCCCGGCCGCCACCCGATGGCGGCGAAGGTGTGCAGATCTGTCACCCACGCCGCGAAGACCGTTCACTTACTAGATTGAGGGTACTTCCTCGTATTCGCCCCAGACTTCGCGCAGCGCGTCACACATCTCGCCGACGGTGGCGTAGGCCCGGACGCAGTCGAGCAGCGGGTACATCGTGTTGCCGCCGGCCCGCGCGGTGTCGCGGAGCGAAGCCAGCGCGCCGGTGACGCGCGCCTGGTCGCGGGTCTGGCGGATCTCGGCGAGACGGGCCAGCTGCCGATCCGCCGCGCTTTCGTCGATGTAGAGGATCGGCACCGGCGCTTCGTTCTCTTCGACGAACGCGTTGACGCCGACGATCTGCTTCTCGCCGCGCTCGACCGCCTGCTGGAAGCGGTACGACGACTCGGCGATCTCGCGCTGCGGATAGCCCTGCTCGACCGCCGCGACCATGCCGCCCATCCGATCGATGGTGTCGAAGTACTTGTAGGCGCCCTCTTCCATGTCGAGCGTCAACCGCTCGAGGAAGTACGAGCCGCCGAGCGGATCGACGACGTTGGTGACGCCGCTCTCGTGGGCGATGATCTGCTGCGTGCGCAGCGCCAGCGTCGCCGCCTCGGCGGTCGGCAGCGCCAGCGCCTCGTCGAGCGAGTTGGTGTGGAGCGAGTTGGTGCCGCCGAGCACCGCCGAGAGCGCCTGCAGCGCCGTGCGGACGACGTTGTTGTAGGGCTGCTGCGCGGTGAGCGAGACGCCGGCCGTCTGGCTGTGGAAGCGCAGCTTCAGCGACCGCTCGCTCCGGGCGCCGAAGCGCTCGCGCATCACCTTCGCCCAGATCTTGCGCGCCGCCCGGTACTTCGCGATCTCCTCGAAGAAGTCGCTGTGCGCGTTGAAGAAGAACGAGATTCGCGGCACGAACTCGTCGACGTCGAGGCCGGCGTCGACGCCCCACTGCACGTACTCGATGCCGTCGCGCAGCGTGAACGCGAGCTCCTGGAGCGCCGTCGCTCCGGCCTCGCGGATGTGGTACCCGCTCACCGAGATGGTGTTCCACCTCGGCACTTCCTTCGCGCAGAACGCGAAGATGTCGGTGATCAGCCGCATCGACGGCCGCGGCGGGAAGATGTACTCCTTCTGGGCGATGAACTCCTTGTGGATGTCGTTCTGAATCGTCCCCGACAGCGTCTTCCAGTCCGCGCCCTGCTGCTCGGCGACGACCAGGTACATCGCGAAGATCATCGGCGCCGGCGAGTTGATCGTCATCGAGGTGGTGATGTCGCCGAGCTTGATGCCGTCGAACAGGCGCTCCATGTCGGCAAGCGTGACGATCGAGACGCCGCACTTGCCGACCTCGCCGAGCGAGAGCGGATGATCCGGATCGCGTCCCATCAGCGTCGGCAGATCGAACGCGACGCTCAGACCCGTGCCGCCCGCCGCCAGGAGCTGCTTGTAGCGCTCGTTGGTCTCCTCCGGCGTCCCGAACCCCGCGAACTGCCGCATCGTCCAGAGCTTGCCGCGGTAGCCGCTCTCGTGGATGCCGCGCGTGTACGGGAACAGACCCGGATCGGGCGCTTCCTTCGCGGGGTCCCAGCCCGGCAGATTCGCCGGCGTGTAGAGCCGCTCGATTGGCCGGCCGGAGATCGTCGTGAACGTCTCGGCCCGCTCGGGCACCGTCGCGGAAGGCGCTGATTTCATGGCTCTTGATTATATCGGCCCGCGCCGGCCCGGTCCGTCCGCCCTTCCGGCGCGGTGCTACGATGCGCGGACCGCCGGAGCCCGGCGGTTCGACGGCGCCGTCGTTTGACTGGTTCGAACCGCGCCGATAGGCTCATCGGTTGGCCCCTCGCCCGGACGGGTGAGCGTGGCGAGGAGGATCAGATGGCATCAGAAAGCAGGATCTTCGACGCGATGCTGCACCAGTTCGACGGCGCGGCGCGTCTGCTGAACCTGGATCAAGGCCTGTGGGCGGTGCTGACGCACCCGAAACGGCAAATCATCGTCTCCTGTCCGGTGCACATGGACAACGGACAGATCAAGGTCTTCACCGGCTACCGCGTCCAGTACAGCGTGACGCTCGGGCCGGCCAAGGGCGGCATCCGCTATCATCCCGACGTCACGCTCGACGAAGTCACGACGCTGGCCGCGTGGATGACCTGGAAGTGCGCGGTCGCCGGCGTCCCGTTCGGCGGCGGCAAGGGCGGCGTGGTCTGCGATCCGTCGACGATGTCGCCGCGCGAGCTCGAAGCGCTGACGCGGCGTTACGTCGCCGAGATCATCGACGCGATCGGCCCCGAGAAGGACGTGCCGGCGCCAGACGTCAACACCAACGAGCAGGTGATGGCGTGGATCATGGACACCTACAGCATGCACGTTGGCCAGGCGACGACCGCGGTCGTCACCGGCAAGCCGATCGTCATGGGCGGATCGCTCGGCCGCCGCGAAGCGACCGGCCGCGGCGTCATGATCACGACGCGCGAGGCCTGCAGGCATCTCGGCATCGACATCAGGGGCGCGCGGGTCGCGGTGCAGGGCTTCGGCAACGTCGGCTCGGTGTCGGCGCAGCTGCTCGAGCGGCTCGGCGCGACGATCGTCGCCGTCACCGACTGGAAGGGCGGCGTCTACGATCCGAAAGGCCTCGACGTCGAGAAGCTGGTCGAGCACACGCACAAGAACAAGAGCCGCAGCGTCGCCGGCTACAAGCAGGCCGATGCGCTCGACGGCGACAAAATCTTCGAGCTCGACTGCGACATCCTCATCCCCGCGGCGCTCGAAAACCAGATCACGAAGAAGAACGCGTCGAAGATCAAAGCGAAGATCGTCGCCGAGGGCGCCAACGGCCCGACCACGCCCGAAGCGCATCAGCACCTGCACGATCGCGGCGTCTTCGTCATCCCCGACATCCTCGCCAACGCCGGCGGCGTCACCACCTCGTACTTCGAGTGGGTCCAGGATCGCCACGGCTACTTCTGGGAGGAGTCGCTGGTGAACGAGCGGCTCGAGCGCCTGATGGAACAGGCCTTCCACAACGTGCTGAAGACGGCGGTCCAGTACAAGACCGACATGCGCACCGCCGCCTACGTCGTCGCGATCGACCGCGTCGCGCAAGTGACCAGGCTGCGCGGCATGTACGCGTAGGAACGCTGTCAGCCATCAGTTGTCAGCCATCAGTTGTCAGCCATCAGCTGTCAGCCATCAGCTGTCAGCCATCAGCTGTCAGCCTTCAGCGTTCAGCCGGCACTGATAGCTGATAGCTGAGGGCTGATGGCTGAGGGCTGATGGCTGATGGCTGAGGGCTGATGGCTGATGGCTGAGAACTACTCCCCTTTCGCCGCCGATCGCAGCATCATCGTCGCCGCGATGATGACGACGACCACGACCAGCCAGCGGACCCAGTAGATCGGCAGCGACGTGAAGATGTAGGCGGCCAGCAGAACGCCGGGAATGCCGCCGATGGCCAGGCCGAGCGCCGGGCGCAGGGAGTACGCCTGTTTCTGGACGAAACGTGAGCTCGCGACCGGCATCAGGAAGGCGCACGAGCCCATCATGATCGGAAACGCCGTCGCGGCGTTCATGCCGAGCATGCCGACCAGGATCATGCAGGGCGCATACATGCCGATGCCGAGCGTCATCAGCGCGCCGAGCGCGAAGTTGCCGATCAGACCGAGCGCCAGCAGCAAGCCGCTGAGGCCGGTGGTGCCGGTCTCGGTGCCGGTGCCGCCGAGGTTGCGCCAGGTGAACAGCGCCGCCGCGACCAGCAGCGCCAGACCCATGCCGATCTGCACCTTCCGCTTCGGCCATCCGGCGACGACGCCTGCGCCGAGCCACGCACCGGCGACCGCCGCGGCGATCATCAGGACCAGCGTCGTCGGATCGACGGCGATGGCGACGGTGTAAATGAACGCCTGCGTGATCGTCGGCAGCGTGTGGCCGACGTTGAGCGTGCCAGGGATCAGTCGATCGGGCACCATCTTGAGGAACTTGAAGACGGCTGTCGTCGGCGCGAACGAGCCGATGCCAAGCGTGTCGAAGAAGTTGGTGATGAAGCCGAGCACCAGCTGAAACGGCGTCGGCGCGCCCGTGGTCTTCGCTTCAGACGGCGCCCCTGGCGTCGCGGCGGCGTGCGCGGCGCCTCGCCACCACGCCCAGACATAGAAGATGGTGAATCCCGCGAGAATGCCGAGCAGCGCGACGACTGGAGAAAGCATGGCGGCGGATGGTAACACGCCGCCTGCCGATTCCCATACGAGCGCCGCGACGCTCGTTCGCGTGCGCTAGCCGGTGATACGGACCGGCAGCAGGGTACGAGTCGACTGCGACCCGGACACCGCCGCGATCTCGACGAGGTAATCGCCTGGCGGCAGCGCCGCGAGAGTGACCTGCGCTTCGTAGCGCCGATCGCCGG
>DASTCC010000209.1:0-21108 GCA_035711465.1 Vicinamibacterales bacterium | reverse complement strand
GCTGATCAGGATGGTGCCGGCATCGGCCGCGCTCTGCAGACGCGCGGCGACGTTGGGCGTCGATCCAAGCGCAAGCCGCTCCGATCGCCCAGCCGTGCCGCCGACGTCGCCGGTCACGACCGGGCCGGTGTGGATGCCGATGCGCACGGCGAGGCGCCGCGACGGATCGAGACGCGTGTTCAGCGCCGCCAGGCCGTCGAGCATCTCGAGGCTCGCATGCACCGCCCGCCGCGCGTCGTCTTCGTGCGCGACGGGATAGCCGAAGTAGACGAGCAGCCCGTCGCCGAGATGCTGTGCGACGTGCCCTTCGAACCTGCGGATCGCCTGGCCGGCGGCGTCCTGGTAGGCGCGCACGAGGTCGACCAGCTCCTCGGGATCGAGACGGTCGGCGAGCGCCGTCGAGCCGACGAGGTCGCAGAACATCACGGTGAGCTGGCGGCGATCGGCGGCGGCGCGGGCCTCGAGCGGCTGGCCGCAGCCGCCGCAGAAGCGCATGCCGTCTGGGTTGTCGAACTGACAGGCCGCGCAGCGGATCACGACGCCCGCGATTTTACCAATGCACGGTCAGATGCACGAGCGCGCGGCGGCCGAGGAGGTCGCCGCCGAACATCTCGTAGTGATCCTGATCGAAGAGGTTGGCGATGTTGGCGCCGGCGTCGAGCTGACGTGTGACCGGCACGGCGAGGTTGAGATCCGACACCTGATAGGACGGCACCGGTCCGTCGAAGACGCCGGAGGCCCAGCGGAACGCGCCTACCCAACGATGCCTGAACGAGGCGGTGAGGCGCGGATGCGTGTAGGTGACGCCGATCGATCCGCGATGCGTCGGCGTGTTCGCCTTGGGCTCGAGCCCGGGCACCGGATCGACGGGTGTGAAGTCGAACCAGGTATAGGTGCCCTCGACGGTCAGCGACGGATGAGGACGACCCGCCAGGCCGAGCTCGACGCCCCGGCTCCGGACTTCGCCGACGTTGTTGTTCGAGAGCACGATCTCGGCCGCGCCGTTGGCCGCGTTGGTGAGGCCGGGCACGAGCCCGTTGAGTGTGGCCTCGACGATCTCGCGCGATGCCGGCGGCAGCGCGGCCGGCGCCTGGTACGGCGGATACGCCGGGTTGACGCCGAACAGCAGGTCGCTGATGAAGTCGCGCATCCGGTTGCGGTAGACGTCGATGCTCACCCGGCCGCGGCTGTAGGTCGCGGCGTAGCCGACCTCGAAGCTCGTGATCTTCTCGACGTCGAGACCGGAGTTGCCGATGGCGAAGATCGGCACGCTCTCGAGCCCGAGCGGCACGCCGTTCAGGACCGGGGCGAGCGCCGCCTCGATCGCCGAGAGATCGACCGGCGGCGCCGCGGGCACGTTCAGGAAGAGCTCGGTGTAGTTGCCGACCTGGAAACCGCGATTGGCGGCGGCACGGAAGCTGTGATGCGGCGACGGGGTATAGACGACCGCGACGCGCGGCGACCACTGCGTGTCGTGCAGCGTGCTGTCGTCGAACCGCAGCGCCCCGACGACTTTCAGTCCGGTCGCCAGATCGAAATCGACCTGCCCGAACACTCCGGGGGCGTTCGTGCGTAGCGCCTTCTGGTAGAGCGTTTGCCGGCCGCTGTCGTCGGCGCTGTCGACGTGCTCGGTCAGAAACGCCATGCCGCCCATCACGCGGCCACGATCCCCGGCGAACAGGCGGCTGCCCTGGAACTCACCGCGCATCAACACGGTGGCGGTGGGGAATCCCACCGGCGCGTAGAGCGCGATCTGATCCGCGTACCTGGTGTCGAGATGGACGGACGCCTGCCAGTTCGCGGTGCGGTAGCCGGCACGGCCCCACGATCGCGTCGAGTTCTCGATGCTGAGCCGTCCGGCCTGGGTGAGATAGGTGCCGCCTTCGCCGCGCGTGAACGATCCTTCGAGGATCAGCTGATGGCCGCGGCCGGTGTAACGATCGGCGCGCACGCTGCCGGCGACGGCCGTCGTGTCGACGAGCGCCGGCACCACCTCCGTCGGCAGGCCTTCGTACTCGACCGATGTCACGCGAGACTGGCTGAAGCTGCCGCTGCGTGTGACGTCGCCGAGCACGCGGAGGTACCAGTCGCTGCCGATCGCGCCCGCCCACCGGCCGTCGGCCATGAACGTGTCGAGATCGCCGGTGGTCACGCGCGCGCGGCCGCCGGGCGTGGCACGGGGCGTCTTCGTCTCGATGAGCATGACGCCGTTGATGCTGTTGGCGCCGTAGAGCGCCGCGCCGGGCCCGCGCACGAGCTCGGCGCGCTCGATCTCGCCGGCGAGGAAACCGACGTTCAGCCACTCCTGGTTCTTGCTCTCCGGCGCCGCCGCGTCGCGGCCGTCGATCAACACCTGGATGCGCCGGCTCAGCGCGGTGTTGAAGCCGCGGACGTTGAACTCCATGTTGTAGAGCCCGCTCTGGACGTACTCCGCGCCCGGCGCGAACTGGAACAACGCCGGCAACTGTCCGGATCCCCCCTCGAGCGCCGCCTGCGCCGCGGTCACCACCGTCGTCGGCGCGGGCGCCTCCGCCACCATCTCCGGCGAGCGCGAGGCGCCGGTGACGGTGACCGTCATCACCACCGCGAAGTCGCGCGGCAGCACCCGATCGACCCGGAGCGTCTGCCCGGCGACGACGGTGATCGCCTTGTCGCGTGCCTCGAATTCGCCGACGTTGATGCGGATCGTATGCGCGCCGGCCGGGACGTCGTCGATGACGAAGACGCCGTTCTGATCCGACACGGCGATCCGCCGGGCCGGCTCGAGCACGATGACGGCGTCGGCGATCCCGGCGCCCGCTTCGGTGCGAACGGAGCCTTCAATGCGGCCGGTTGCCGCGGGGGCGGATGTCTGCGCCGTCGCAGGGATGGGAAGAAGCGCCGTCAGCACGGCGGCAACGGCGGCAAGCCTTCGCAGCCTAGCCGGCGAGAGCTGGGGATCTCTCCAGGCAGCCAATCGTCAACCTGCGCGGGATTATGCCATTGATTGACCGCTACCAGATCCAGGCGATTGCGCCGAGGACACCGACCGTCACGGCGGCCGCCAGAGCTTTCCGGACGTGACGACGGGTAAAGTACTGATGGACGCGGCGCTCATCAGGCTTCAGCCAGGAGTCGGTGTAGTGGTGATGGACGAACGCTTCGCCGTCGTCGGGGAAGGGCTCGTACCGGTCCAGCCAGGAGCGCACCGAGAAGTACTTGGGCTCGTAGATCGTCAGCCCGTCGCCGTGCGCGGCGCCGGGCCGCGACGCGTAGCGGCGCACCGCGCGCCGCAGCATCTGCGTGCCGGTCGACAGCAGGACGTGAGAACAGTCGAAGCCCGGCATGCCGCGAAGCAACCGGGCGGACAGCGGTGGCGAACCGAGCTCCTCGACGACCTGCGTCCAGAGCGCGTGGCCGGGCGCCGAGCCGAAGAACGCGCATTCGATGACGCCGTCACGCGTCCGGCCGACGATGGCGCCGCCCGGCGCGATCAGCGGGTCGATCGGTTTGAGGCATTCGCAGTCGAGGTCGGCATAGACGCCGCCGTGCGCATGGAGGATCAGGTACTTCGACGCATCGACGCGTTGAATCTCGCGCGGGAAGGCGTCGTAGGTGGCGAGGAAGCCGGGGTAGCGTTCGGCGACCAGCGCCCGCCGCGCCTCGTCGCTCCAGAGCCGGTGCTCCCAGCCGGGCAGATGTGTCCGCCACGACGCGTGAAACGCCCGCCAGTGATCGGGCACGTCCGGCGATTTCCAGATCTGATGCACGACTCGCGGAATCGGCGCGAAGCGATCGCCCACGACCTTCACAGCGATCCCCGCACCACCGCCGGCGCCGCGAGCCGGGCGCCGCGCCGCTGCACCGTCGCCTGGTACACGTAGACGAAGTTCAGAATCAGCGTCACGGCATACAGCCAGTAGATGAACCCGTAGCCGTACTCGGCTTCCGGATACGGATCCGACATGTTGCCGGCGACGACCGCGCCGAAGAGCAGCACGTTGCTCAACCCGAGCAGCCATGCGACGCCGAGGGACAGCCCGCGCCACTGCGGGTCGGCCATCGCCGCGCGCACGTATCCGGCCGCGACAATGAACAGCGCGATCGGACAGATCTCGTTCACGTAGTAGTCCTGGTAGAAGATGATGAAGCTCCAGATGCCGTAGCCGACCACCGTGAACGTGCTCCAGACCAGCAGATGGAAGAGCGCCAGCTGGCCGTCGCGATGCGCCTGTCGTCCACCGTAGGTCACGTACTGGGCGAAGACGATGCCGACCAGCAGCGCGTCGAGTCCCCAGGTGATGAGCAGCGTCGTTTGCCCGCGATAGTAGAAGAGATGGCTCTGGTCGCTGAACGGGCCGAACACGCAGATGAGGCAGACCGACAGCAGCGCCATCAGGCCGGCCGGCGGCATCGCGTAGGTCTTGTGTCGGAATCCGTGGATGACCATCCAGACCGAGGCGGCGCTCGACAGCAGATAGGAGACGCCGACGGTCGCTGCCAGGAAGCCGAGGCTCAGCCCTTCGACGTGGAAGTAGTGCTTTGCCATGGACGGCCCGTCCGCGCGCACTTGTACCACATTCGGCGCTCGGCGGTACGCGCGTGCTAGACTCGCCGGCCATGTCACCGAGCGGTCGCGGCGCGCTTCGCGACCGGCCGCCGCGCGCCCGCGCCGCCTATCCGGGACAGCTCATCCTGGCGCTTCGCCGTGATCCGTTGACGCTCGTCTCCCGGCTCGCCGCCGAGCACGGCGACGTCGTGCGCATCGCCGTGCCGTTCCGGCCGCCGATCCATCTCTTCAGCCACGCCGAACACGCTCGCGAACTGCTGGTGACGCAGGCGTCGCATTTCGGCCGCGGCCTGGCGATCGAGCGCACGACGCTGATCCTCGGCGAGGGACTGCTCACCATCGACGGCGAGCGGCATCGCCGCCATCGCCGGCTGATGCAGCCGAGCTTCTCGCGCCGCGAGCTGGATCGGCACGCGTCGGTCGTCGCCGAGGCGGCGCGGGAGCATGCCGCGGCGTGGGCACACGGCCAGGTCGTCGACCTGTCACGGGAGATGGCGGCGCTGGCGATGGCGGCGGTGTCACGCGTGATGTTCGGCGAGGACCTCGGCGGCTCGGCTCAGACGGGCGCGGAGGCGCTGGCCGTACTGCTCGAGTTCTCCGATCGGTTGATGCTGCCGCTGTCGGGCCTGTGGACGGCGTTGCCGACGCCATCGGTGCGGCGCGCGCGCGCAGCGCTGGCCACGCTCGATCGGATCCTCTACGGCCTGATCGACGCCAAGCGGCGTCAGCCGCGCGGCGACGATCTGCTGTCGTCGCTCATCGCCGCGCAGGAAGACACCGGCAGCAGCCAGCGCCTGACCGATCGCGAGCTCCGCGATGAAGCGATGACCTTGCTCCTGGCGGGGCACGAGACGACCGCGTCAGCGCTGACATGGACGTGGTCGCTGCTGGCCGGACACGCGGACGCGCACGCACGGATCGCCGACGAGTCGCGCCGGTTGCTCGGCGATCGACCGCCGACGGCCGCCGACGTCGATCAATTGCAGGCGGCCGAGCAGGCCTTGGCGGAGTCGATGCGGCTCTATCCGCCGGTCTGGAGCGTCGGCCGGCGCGCGCTCGACGACGTCACGATCGGCGGCTGCCGCCTCGCCAGGAACGACGTCGCGGTCGTGAGCCAGTGGGTCATTCACCGCGATCCGCGATTCTGGCCGGACCCGCTGCGCTTCGACCCCTCGCGCTTCGCCGGCACCGAGCGTGCGCGTCGCCCGCGTGCCGCGTACTTTCCGTTCGGCGACGGCGCCCGGCGCTGCATCGGCGAGAGCCTGGCGTGGATGATCGGCACGGTCGTCCTGGCGACGTTGACGCCGCGCCTCCGCTTCGAGCATCTGCCCGATCACCGGCCGGCGCCGGTGCCGTATCTGTTCCTGCTGTCGCCCGGACACGTCGCCGCGTCGACGCCGGGCGCGAAAGCGAGGCCGGGGCTGCCGATGCGCGTGGCGTCAGCGGAACCTTGACGCCGGATTGGCGGATCGAAACACTGACGAGGTGTCTGGTGTTGAGCCCGCCCGGACGATCGTTCGGCCACTCCGTCCTCGGGAACCGCGCTACCGGACGCTCGACGTCTGGCGCGGCGTCGCCTGTCTTTTCGTCATTTTCTATCACTCCGTTCTCGTCCACCTGAACGGCACGACGCCGACGTCGGACTGGATCCGGCCGATCCTGAACCTGTTCGGCCAACTGTGGATCGGCGTGCCGCTGTTCTTCGTCATCAGCGGCTACTGCATCGCCGCGACCGCCGACGGGACACGGCTGCGCGGCGATCGGCTGGGGACGTACTTCCTGCGGCGCTTTCGCCGGATCTATCCGCCGTTGTGGGCGGTGATCGTCGCCTCAGTGCTGTTCTTCCTGGTGGTCGACGTCGTCCTCTGGCAGGGTCTGTTGAGCCGGCCGCCATGGGCGCAGTACCGGCCGTGGTGGTATTCGGCGTCGCAGTGGTTCGGCAACTTCACGTTGACCGAGACGTGGCGCCACTATTTCTTCGGCGATCCGCGCGCGCATTTTCCGGGTCAGGCGTGGACGCTCTGCTACGAAGAGCAGTTCTACATGGTCGTAGGCCTGATGCTGCTGTTCCGGCGCTGGTTCTTCAGTGGCGCCATCCTCGTGAGCCTCGGCACGCTGGCCGTCGTGGCGATGGCACGCGCGTGGGAGTGGCCGATCGACGGGTTCTTCTTCGACGGCAACTGGCTGATGTTCGCCGCCGGCATCCTGGTCTATTACGCCTGCAACTACGCGTCGGTGGGCGGCCAGATCGCGGCGACGATCGTGCTGGCGATGAGCGTGGCTCTCGCTCCGTGGCTCGCGGTGCCGGGCAGCGCCGCCGCGTTCATCTTTGCGGCGTCGCTCGTCCCGCTCAAGCGCGTCGACGCCGCGACGGCGCGTTCGATCTGGCTGGCGCCGCTCAACTACTGCGGCCAGATGTGCTACAGCCTGTATCTGGTTCACCAGATCCTGGCCAAGGCGGTGTCGAGTGCGCTGGCGGAACTGGGGCTGCGCACCGATGCGGCCACGTTGCTGATCACGGTGCCGGTGTCGATCGCGGTCGCGGTCGCTGCCGGCCGGCTGTTCTACGTTCACGTCGAACGTCGGTTTCTCAATCCGCCTGCGGCTTCCGTGGTGCAGGTGTCGCGGCCGATCGACCTCGTCCCCGCGGTCGACGCCGCCGCCGCTCAACGGACGAACGTGCGGTAGGCCATCGTCGAGAACGTCTCGATTCTCGCGAGGTGGTCGGCGAGCGTCTGCGTGAGCAACAGGATCACCACTCCGGCCTCGGGATCGACGCGAAAGTAGGTGCCGTAGGCGCCGCCCCAGCCGTAGGCCCCGACCCGATCGGGCCCGTGCGCGCCGGCCCGATCGGTCGTCTGGACGCCGAAGCCGAATCCCAGCCCGATGTGCGTGTGCATCGAGCCCACCTGATTCGTCGTCATCAAGCGGACGCTTTCTGCGGAGAGAATCCGAACGCCGTCCAGTTCGCCGCCTCGCCGCAGCATCTCGGCGAAGCGCGCGTAGTCGGCGGCGGTGGAAAGCAGGCCGGCGCCGCCCGAGAAGTTGCGGCGCGGGCCGTTGACGTACGCGCCCTGTCCGACGGGGCTGCCGCCGGCGCGGCGCACCTGGCCATCGGCGCCGGCGACATGAACCGCGGCGAGGCGCGAGGCACGCGCGGCGTCGAGAAAGAACGTCGTGTCGGTCATGCCGAGCGGGCCGGTGATCCGCTCGCGGACGAACGCATCGAGCGGCCGGCCCGAGACCGCTTCGATCAGGCAACCAAGGACATCCGTCGAGTAGCCATAGACGAACCGTTCACCCGGTTGGGCGACCAGCGGAAGACGGCCGAGTCGTGAAATGGTCTGGCAGACTGGCTCGTCCTTGTCAGCCAGGTACCAGCCCGGTCCGGCGGCTGGCCCCAGCCCGGCCGCGGCGTATTCGCTGGCGACCTGCGGCTCGGTGCCGTAGGAAAGGCCGGCGGTGTGGGCGAGCAGATCCCGGACGGTAATCGGACGACGAACAGGCACGCGCGCTGGCGAACCTGACTGGATGCCGGCCACCGATGTCGGCGTGAAGTCGGGCAGATGGCGCGAAACCGGATCGTCGAGACCCAGCAAGCCCGCTTCGATCAGCACGAGCGCGGCTGCCGCCGTGATCGCCTTCGTCTGCGACGCGATGCGGAAGATCGTGTCGAGCGTCATCCTCCGGTCCGCTTCGCGATCCGCCCACCCGAAAGCCCGCTCGTAGACCGGAGCGCCGTTCACCTGAACACGCGCCACGAGCCCCGCGAGCTCGCCGTCGTCGATCCAACTCTGCAGCACGCGGTCCAACCGAGCGATCCGATCGTCCTGCGTCTGGTGAACCGACCCGCCGGATGTCGCGAGGGCCGCGATCGTGCAGACGGCGAGCATGACCATCGCCCGTCGTGAACATGTCGCCCTGCTCAACGTCATGCCCGCCGGCGCTGCGTGCGATCGATCAGGTAGCCAACCGTCAAGGTCACGAGACCGACGATCACGAGCGTCGTTGCCCAGCTGGCCCGATTGAACCATTCGTTGCGCGCGGCGATCAGAAACAGCGCCACGCCCGAGTTGATGACGCCGGCATAGTAGAAGCTCCGCCGTTGCCGCGCGTGGCTGAGCACGGCGATCGCAATGGCGCCGAGGAGATAGATCCAGTCGAAGCCCTTCTGATACTCCGCGGTCTCGCTGAGGACGGCGAGCGGCTCGAGCATCGAGAAGGGCGCGATCGTGAACAGCACCTGCGCGGCCGGCGACATCAGCGCGGTGCCATGCCGTTCGATCGCCGCCGCGATCGCATAGAACAGCACGCCGTTCACCGTCAGCGCCGCGAGCGTGTCGATCAGCACCGGCGACGAGACGTCGTCGGGCTGCAGGCGCTGCAGTGAAATGCCGAGGTGGTGGAAGAGCTTGCCGTCGAGCGAGGCGAAGTCGAGCACGGCGACCAGGACCAGGCCGGCGGCGATGTACAACGGCTCGGCGAACCAGGCGCGTCCGCTCCGCTCCAGCACCAGCGCGGCGCCGCCAAAGACGCCGACGAGCGGCGACAGACGCAGCGCCAGCCGATGGTACTCGCCGGCGGCGATCACGTCGCGCAGGCCGAAGTCGGCGAGCACGGCCACCGCGAAGAGGAACAGCAGCACCGTCGACACGACGCTGAGCGTCCCGGTCCGCGTGCGCAGCGCCAGCCAGCTGGACCACGCGACGGCGATGAAGACGGTGACCTGCAGCTGGCGATTCGACACCGCGTCGCCGAAGAGCTGACTCGAGTCGCCCGGGCCGACCCAGAGCGACGTCTCGTGAAACCAGATCAGCAGGAACAACGGCAGCAGGCTGACGCCGCCGAGGTAGAACGCCACGGCGACCGCCTGCTGCTCGCGCCGGTAGAGCCAGCGGCCCGCGAGGTTGAGACCGACGAACGGCAGGCCGAGGACGAGGACGGGACGGAGGAGTCCAGCCGCGGCGCCCTCGATGCGGTGCATCCAGAAGTAGAAGAGACTGCCGGCGAACAGGAAGAAGGCGCCGAGGTAGAGCGCGATCTGCGAGTAGGACAGCGATCGGCTCGCGACGATCCATTCGTCCTCGCGCGCGTCGAGCTGCCGGTACGCGGCGCGCAGCCGTTCGGCTTCGTGCGGGTAGATCAGATTCAGCCGTTGCCACTCGCCGATTTGATCCAGGTGCGGCCGAACCTTCGCGCCGAGCGTCGTCGCGTACAGCGTGGGTTTGGCGTGGACGGCTCTGCCCTCGAGGTACCGATCGAGATCGAGCGCCAGTTCGCGGGCGCTCTGATAGCGATCGGCGGGGCGGCGCTCCATGGCCTTGAGCGCGATCGCCTGGAGCGCCTCCGGTACATCCGGCTCGATCTCGACCGGCAGCCGCGGCTGGCCTTCGTGGATCGCGGCAACGACGTCCGCATCCGATGCGCCGCCGAACGGCACGATGCCGGTGAGCAGCTCGTAGAGAATGACGCCGAGCGCGTAGACGTCGGTGCGCGCGTCGATCGGCTGGCCGGGATCGAGCTGTTCCGGCGCGATGTACGAGAGGGTGCCGACCAGGTGTCCGCGCGCCGGGTCGCTGCCCGACAGCCCGAAATCCAGGATCTTCGGCGTCAGCTGACTGTCGAGCATGATGTTCGACGGCTTGAGATCGCGGTGCTGGATGCCGAGCTCGTGCGCGCGGGCGAGCGCCAGCGACAGCTCGCGCATGATGCGCGCCCGCTGCCGCACTTCGAGCGATCGGCCGACCCGGCCGAGCTCGAAGCCCTCGACGAACTCCATCAGCAGCACCGGCGGCTCGGCGTCCTCGCGGAACTCGAACACCTGGACGACGTGCGGATCGGAGAACAACGCGAGCGATCGAGCCTCGCGCAGGAAGTCGGCCAGCTTCGCGTGCAGGCGCGCGCCGCCGTCGCGGCGGATCACCTTGGCGGCCACCGTGCGGCCGAGCGTCAGATCCTCGAGCTTGTAGACCTCGCCCATGCCGCCCTGGCCGAGCCGCTCGATGGTGCGAAACCCCTCGATGCTCAGCCAGCCGACGGGCAGAGAGGGACGGCCGGCGCGGTCGCCGACGAGCCGCGTGTCGTCGTCGCCGGCGCGCGCCGTTTCGGCGTCGAGTGAAGCGTTGACGTCGAGGTACTCGCGGACCAGCGCCTCGAGGCGCGCCGCGACGTCGGCGCGGCCGCCGGCGACCGACGCCATTGACGGCAGCGTCCCATGCTGCAGGTGATGCTCGATCACCCGCGCGAGCAGCGTCTCGATCTCGTCGGTGCTGGTCATCGAACGTCCGCGAGCTTCAGCGTCAATGCCGCCATCGCGCGGGAGAACGCCATCCGGCACGCGTCCTCGGACTTGCCGAGGCGCTGCGCGATCTCCGCGAACGACAGCTCTTCGAGCTTGCGCAGGACGATCACCTCGCGCTGCGCCTCGGGCAGCGACTCGAGCGCGCGCTCCAGCCGCTCGGTCTCTTCGGTGACGATCGCGAGGCTCAACGCCTGACGGACGGGCGCCGGCACGTCGGCCGCGTCTTCGACCGGCGCACGCCGGGCGGCGTCGCGGCGCTCGCGTTGCTGGTAGTCGGCGCGATCGCGAATCTCGTTCTCGGCCATCCGGGCGAGCCAGCCCATCACGGCGGCTGGATCGCGCACCTGAACCATGCGCTCGAACGACTTGCACAACACGGTCTGGAGGATGTCACGCGACTCGACCTCGGCGCGAAGCGTCCGGCCCAGCCGCAAGCGGATGTACGGCAGAAGCTTGCGCGCCGAACGTTCGAAGAACGCGTCCAGCGCCTCCGGCGAGCCGGCGCGCGCGCGCTCGAACAGCTCCCGCGTTTCGGTCACGGCCCAAGACCCTATCACCAGCGTCCGGCCGCCATGTTCGGTTTTTCTGGGCCGTGCCGTCCTTGAAAACGAGGAGCACGAACATGAGCTGTGGACGCGCAATCGTCGTTGTGGCCGCCGCGATGCCGTTGTTGAGCGGCTGCCTGATTAGAGACGTGAGCCAGACGTGGTACGTCGCCGAGGACGGCGCCGTGACCTGGGTCGTGATGGAGAAGGACGTGCGATCGGACGCCACACAGGCCGCCGAGCGTCATGCCGAGGAGCAGACGTATTACCTGGCCGTCACCAGCGAAACGCACCCGGTCGCCCAAGGATTCCGCGCCGTCGGCGCCGAGCGGCTCAGAACCCGTGTGCTGCGCAGCGAACTGCCGTTCACCGTCGTCACCGAGGGGCGGTTCCCGGGTCTCGACGTCCTCGGCCAGCGTCTGATTGCCGCAAGCGGCCTCACCGGATCGTCGATCGTCGTTCGTGACGGGCGAGTGTGGGAATGGACGATGACGATGCGTGAGAGCCAGACCGATGTGGGCCGCGACGTCAGCGAAGATGTCCAGGCGCTCTTGACAGATTTCGAGCGTGTGAACGTCGTCCTCGTTGCCGGTCAGTTCGAGACGGGACGGGGATTCACGCTGAGTGCCGATCGTCGCGTCGCGACCCTTGCCGACGACGGGACGCGCGAGGCGGATTCGGCCGGCGTCATGGTCGTCGCGTTGCGCTGGATCGCCTCGAAGTAGTCAGCGCTCCGGCGAGGCGCAGCGTCAGCGGATGCGCGTCCACGCGCGGCGGTCCCACTCCCACATCTCGGTCGAGTCCCTGACCGCGCCGTTCACACGGACGTGGCCGCCGTAGAGCACCGTGCGATCGCGCGTCGCGTCGTATGCCATGCCGGCGCCGACGCGCGGTCCGGGTTTGACGCCGTCGACGCGAACCTCGGACCAGCGCTGGCCGTCCCAGCGCCAGAGATCGTCGAAGTGCCGCGCTCCCGACGTGCCGCCGAACAGCAGCACCACACCGGCCGCGCGATCGAACGCCATCGCGTGGCCGTTGCGCGCCGGCGGTCCTGCGTCCGTGATCAGCCGCCAGGCGCGGCCGTTCCACGCCCACGTGTCCGCAAATCGTCGCTGCGCGTCGCCGACGCCGCCAAAGAGCAGGACCTGCCCGCGTACGGTGTCGTCGACCATGGTCGTGCTGCGGGGACTGGGGCCCGACGTCGCCGCGAGTTGCCATCGTGCGCCGTCCCAGACCCAGGTGTCGCGTTCGAGGGGACGCGGTCGCACGCTGCCCGGCGCGGTCGCGCCGCCGAAGGCCATCGTCCTGCCGCGCGCTTCGTCGAAGGCCATCGCGTGGTGATCGCGCGCGCCGGCGCCGCGATCGGACATCGCGTGCCACGCCGTTCCGTCCCACTCCCACGTGTCGCTGCGCCGGTCGGTCGTGTCGTTGCCAACGCCGCCGTACACCACCAGCCGGCCGCGCCCGGTGTCGAAGGCCGCGGCCGTCGTCGTCCTCATCGCCGGCCCGTTTTCCGGCAGCCGCGACCATGACGGCGCGCGCCACGCCCAGAGCGTCAGCAGGTCGGCACGTTCTGCAGGAAGTGTCGCACCCACCAGCAACAGCCGCTCCCTGGCTGCATCGTAGAAGAGCAGCCGCGAGCCGGTCGGTTGGACGGGCGTTGCCGGTTGGGCGGTCGCGACGATGGCAAGCCCGCAGGCAAGGAGCGTCGATCGCGTCATCCGCCGACGCTAACACTGCGATTCAGGACGCGGCCGGCGGTCGGGCGGCCTGCCGTGAACTGGATGGGTCGCGGGACGGCGCGCCCCGCCGACAGGATCTGGCGCGCGCTTTTCTCGTCACGTCGATTCCGCTAGCATGCCTCCGGTCCACCCCGGCTGGAGGAGCGATCGATGCGCCTGCGTCTGACGTTCGTTGGTCTCATCTGCATTCTGGCGGCGTCGTTCGCCGTCTCGGCTCGGCAGCAGGCGCCAGTGGCGATGGCGGCGGCGCCCTACTTCCCGGCGAAGGGCGCGTGGGAGAAGAGGGATCCGGCGACGCTCGGCCTGGACAAGGCGAAGCTCGACGAAGCCATCGCCTACGCCGTGGCGAATCAGAACGAGAATTCGAAGAACCTCGCCGAGGACATTCCGAGGACGTTTCGCAACGAGGCGCCCTACAACAACCTCATCGGTCCGACGCAGGAACGCACCGGCATGAACGGCGTCGTCATCCGCCGCGGCTTCGTCGCCGCGGAGTGGGGCGATACGAACCGCGCGGACATGACCTTCAGCGTGACCAAGACGTTCCTGTCGACGACGGTCGGCGTGGCATTCGATCGCGGCCTGATCAAGAACGTGGGCGATCGGGTCGCGGCGTACATGCCGCCCGGCGTCGATCTGTTCACGTCGGAACACAACGCGCAGATCACCTGGGAGCATCTGCTGCGGCAGACCAGCGACTGGTCGGGCACGCTCTGGGACAAGCCGGACTGGGCCGATCGTCCACCGGCCGGTCAGACGCCCGAGCAGTGGGAAAAGCGCCAGCTGCGCACGCCGGGCACGTTTTACAAGTACAACGACACGCGCGTGAACGTCCTTGCGCTCGCCGCGCTGCACGTGTTCAAGGAGCCGCTGCCGCAGGTGCTGAAGACGGCGATCATGGATCCGATCGGCGCATCGGACACCTGGCACTGGGAGGGCTACGACAACGCGACCGTGACGATCGACGGCAGGAAAATGGTCTCGGTCACCGGCGGCGGCCACTTCGGCGGCGGCATGTTCATCAACGCCTGGGATATGGCGCGCTTCGGCTACCTGTTCCTCAACGACGGCCGCTGGAACGACAAACAGCTGATCTCGAAGACCTGGATCGGCATGGCGCGCACGCCGGGCCCGGCCAACGAGGGCTACGGCTACATGAACTGGTTCCTGAACACGAAGAACCCGATCACCAACGGTCGACAGGGCCGCCAGTCGATGCCGTCGGCCCCGGCCTCGGCTGTGACCTTCGTCGGCAACGGCAGCAATCTCATCTACGTCGACTGGCAGAACGATCTGGTGGTCGTGGTGCGCTGGCTCAGGGGATCGAACGATCAGTTCTTCCGGCGTGTGCTTGCCGCGATCACGGAGTAGGACGGCGCTGGTCGCCTAGCCCCCGCGCGTATGCATTTCGAGATGCGCATCGCGTTTGAGCACGCTGAGCGGAATGTAGGCGCCGCGTTCGCGGACGCCGAGACGCTCCTCGGCGCCGCGATCGGCGCGGCCCTGCCAGACCGCGCGGATCAGATTGGTCATCGTCTCGTGTGACGCGCCGGCGCGGAGCGGGCGGCGCAGATCGGTGCCGTGCTGCGCGTAGAGGCAGAGCAGCAGGACGCCGTCAGCCGTGAGACGGGCGCGATCGCACGTGCGGCAGAACGGCTGGGTCGTCGAGGAGATGATCCCGAAGGTGAGGCCGTCGGGCAGGCGGAAGCGATCGGCCGGCGCCGAGCTCGACGGATCGTGCAGCGATTCGATCGCGCCGTAGCGATCGCGCAGCCGCTCGAGCATCTCCGCACGGGAGACGACGGCCTCGGGCCGCCACGACGTCGCGCCGCCGACGTCCATGTACTCGATGAAGCGGATCTCCGCGTCGACGCTGCGCGCGTACTCGATCAGATCGATCAGTTCGTCGTCGTTGTCGCCGCGCGTGATCACGGCGTCGATCTTGAGCGCGGAGAAGCCGGCGCGGCGGGCGGCGTCGATGCCGGCGAGAACCTGCGGCAGGGCGTCGCGCCGCGTCAGCTTCGCGAACCGCTCCGGCTGCAGCGTGTCGAGGCTGACGGTCACGCGATGCATCCCGGCGCGCTTCAGGTCGACCGCCGCGTCGGCCAGCAGCACGCCGTTGGTCGTCATCGCCAGATCCCGAAGCCACGGGCGGGCTGCCAGCAGCGCGACGAGCTCGGGCAGATTACGGCGCAGCAGCGGCTCGCCGCCGGTCAGGCGGAGCCGATCGACGCCTACTTCGCCCATCAGATCGACGATGCGGGCGATCTCTTCGAAGGTGAGCAAATCCTCGCGCGGCAGCCAGAGGTACTCGTCCTCCGGCATGCAGTAGTGGCAGCGGAGGTTGCAGCGATCGGTCACCGACAGCCGCAGGTTCCCGAGCGGGCGGCCGAGGGTGTCCAGCAGGCGCATCGGACCATTATCTCAAGTGCTCGTCACCGACCCCAGGACCGAGACCCGGGACCCGTATAATGCCGCACATGCGCATCCTTCGCTTTGTCGCCCTCGTCGGAATGCTCGTCGCAACCGGAGTTCCCGCGCTGGCGCAGCGCGGCCGCGGCGCCGGCCCCGGAGCGCAGCCGCCACCGCCGCTCAACCTGCCGGCCGACACCGAGCGCATCACCAAACTGAAGACCGAAGCGGCCGCCGAGGTCGAGAAGCTCAAGGACTTCTCGCAGCAGATGGTCGACCAGGTGTTCAGCTACGGCGAGCTGGGCTTCCAGGAGTTCGAGACCTCGAAGTACCTGGTCAAGATTCTCAAGGACCACGGCTTCACGGTCGAAGAGGGCGTGGCCGGGATTCCGACCGCCTTCATGGCGAGCTGGGGCAACGGCAAGCCGGTGATCGCGCTCGGCTCGGACATCGACGGCATTCCGCAGTCGTCGCAGAAGCCCGGCGTCGCGTATCACGACCCGCTGGTCGAGGGGGCGCCGGGACACGGTGAAGGCCACAACTCGGGACAGGCGGTGAACATCACCGCGGCCATCGTGCTCAAGAAGATCATGGAGCGCGAGAAGATCCCCGGCACGATCCGCATCTGGCCGGGCGTCGCCGAGGAGCTCATCGGCACCAAGGCCTATTTCATCCGCGCCGGGCTCTTCAAGGACGTGGACGTCGCCTTGTTCACGCACGTCGGCACCAGCCTCGGCGTGTCGTGGGGCGACGGCGGCGGCACCGGGCTGGTCTCGGTGCTCTACAGCTTCAAGGGGCAAACGGCGCACTCGGCCGGCGCGCCGTGGCGCGGCCGCAGCGCGCTCGACGCCGTCGAGCTCATGAATGTCGGCTGGAACATGAAGCGCGAGCACCTGCCGCTCTCGCATCGCTCCCACCACGTCATCGTCGACGGCGGCGACCAGCCGAACGTCGTGCCGGCAACGGCGTCGGTCTGGTACTACCTGCGGCAGGTGACGTTCCAGGGCGTCAAGGATCTCTGGGCGACCGCGGACAAGATCGCGCAGGGCGCGGCGATGATGACCGACACGGAGCTGCTGCCGACGAAGGTGCTCGGATCGGCATGGCCGCGGCATTTCAACCGCGCCATCGCCGAAGTGACTGCCGCCAATATCCAGAAGGTCGGCATGCCGGAGTGGAGCGAGGAGGATCAAACCTTCGCCCGCGCCGTGCAGAAGGAGATCGGCGCCCGCGAGAGCGGTCTGTCGACGACGATCGGCCGCGCGCTCGGCGGCCCGGTCGATCAGTCCACCAACACCGGCGGCGGCTCGGACGACATCGGCGACATCTCGTGGAACGTGCCGACGGTGACGCTCTCGTATCCGTCGAATATCCCGGGTCTGCCCGGCCACAACTGGGCGAACGGCATCGCCATGGCGACGCCGCTCGCGCACAAGGGCGTCACCGCCGGCGCCAAGGTCCAGGCGATGACGCTGGTCGATCTCCTCCTCAAGCCGGAGGTGATCACCGCGGCGTGGGACTACTTCAACAACGTCCAGACGCGGACGCTGAAGTACGAGCCGCTCATCCGTCCGCAGGATCAGCCGGCCATCGATCTGAACCGGGAGATCATGGCGAAGTACCGCGAACAGATGCGGAAGTACTACTTCGACCCGAGCAAGTACAAGACGCTCCTGGAGCAGCTCGGCATCAAGTATCCGACGGTGCGCGGCGGCGGCTCGCCGCAATGATCCGGCCGTACCGCGGCATCACGCCGCAGGTGCCCGCGTCGGCGTACGTCGACGTCAGCGCCCAGGTCATCGGCGACGTCGTCCTCGGCGAGGAGAGCAGCGTCTGGATGAACGTCGTCATGCGCGGCGACGTCAATCGCATTCGCGTCGGCGCGCGCGCCAACGTCCAGGATCTGACGTGCGTCCACGTGATGCACGACACGCATCCCACGCTCATCGGCGAGGACGTGACCATCGGCCACAGCGCGACGGTGCACGGCTGCACGGTCGGCGATCGCGTGCTCGTCGGCATGGGCGCGATTCTGCTGAACGGGGTCGAGATCGGCGACAACTCGATCGTGGCCGCCGGCTCGCTGGTCCCCGAACGCACGCGCATCCCGCCGCGCTCGCTGGTCATGGGCAGCCCGGCCCGAGTGAAGCGCCAGCTCACCGATGAGGAAGTCGCGTCGATCCTGGAGTACGCTGCTAATTACGTCCGCTACCGCCTGGATTACATGCGGTAGCGGACGCTGATGGTTTCAACTTAGAACTCAAAACTTGGAACTCTGAACTTAGCGCCTGACCGCGAGCCCCGAGTCCCGAGCCGCGAAGCGAAGCGAGCCAGGGTCCCGAGCCCCGAGTCCCGAGCCCCGAGCCAACAAGTCTCATTTCACATGATCCCTGCCATCCGAGGCACTCACGACATCCTCCCCGGCGAAGTGGAGAAGTGGCAGTTCGTCGAGCGCACCGCGCACGCGCTCTGCGAGCGCTACGGCTACCTCGAAGTGCGGACGCCGGTGATCGAGCGCGAAGAGCTGTTTGCCAAAGGCACCGGCGAGACCACCGACATCGTCCAGAAGGAGATGTACAGCTTCACCGACAAGGGCGGCGAGCGCATCACGCTGCGGCCCGAGGCGACGCCGAGCATGGTGCGCGCCTACGTCGAGCACAGCCTCGAGCACGCGCTGCCGTCGGTCAAGATCTACTCCATCGGCCCGATGTTCCGCTACGAGCGGCCGCAGAAGGGCCGCTACCGGCAGTTCCACCAGCTCGACGTCGAGGTGTTCGGCCTGAACGACCCGGCGGTCGACGCCGAGGTGATCGATCTCGCGTGGACGCTGGTGTCGACGCTCGGCATCCGTGCCGCGGATCTCGTCATCAACTCGGTCGGCTGCAAGGATTGCCGTCCTGGCTTCCAGGAGGCGCTGCTCAAGACGCTCGGCGACGATCTGCCGAAGCTCTGCGAGGACTGCCAGCGGCGGGCGAAGACCAATCCGCTGCGCATCTACGACTGCAAGGTGCCGGCCGATCAGCCGATCATCGATCGCCTGCCGCACGCGGTGGACTACCTCGACGAGAAATGCGCCACGCACTTCGCCGACGTGCAGAAGCATCTGACGGCCTGGAATATTCCCTGGCGGATCTCGCACCGGCTGGTCCGCGGCCTGGATTACTACACGCGGACGACGTTCGAGATCCTGGGCGAGACGCTCGGGGCGCAGAATGCGCTGCTCGGCGGCGGCCGCTACGACGGCCTGGTCAAGCAGCTCGGCGGCCCGGATCGCACCGGTATCGGCTTCGCCGCCGGTCTCGAGCGGCTGGTGCTGGCGCTGCCCGAGGGCGCGGCGGCCGGCGGGGTCAGGCGCGCGTTCGTGGTCGCCATCGGCGACGACGGGCGCGCGGAGGCGATCAGGCTGCTCCGGGAGCTGCGCGCCGCCGGCGTGCCGGCGATGATGGAGTTCGAGGCGCGCGGCGTGAAGGCGCAGATGAAGCGCGCCGATCGCGTCCACGCCCGGGTGACGCTGATCGTCGGCGGCGACGAACTGGCGCGCGGCGAGGTCACCCTGCGCGACATGAGCAACGGCGAACAGCGCGCGGTGCCGCGGGAGGGCGCCGTCGACGCGGCACGGGTCATCATCGAGTCATGAGCACAGCGGACACTTCGTATCGGACACACACGTGCGGCGAGCTGCGCCGCGCCCACGTCGGCCAGGCGGTCGTGCTTTGCGGCTGGGCGCATCGTCGCCGCGATCTCGGCGGCCTCGTCTTCATCGACCTGCGCGACCGCCACGGCCTCACGCAGATCGTCGTCCGCGGCGACAGCGCTGCGGCCGAGGCCGCGCAGCGCGTCCGGAGCGAGTACGTGCTCCAGGTGCGCGGCGTCGTCCACGCGCGATCGGCCGAGACGATCAACGCCAGGCTGGAGACGGGCGAGATCGAAGTCGTCGCCGAGGCGCTGGAGATCCTCAACGACGCGAGGACGCCGCCGTTTCCCATCAACGAGGACACCGCCGTCGCCGAGGAGACCCGGCTGCGCTACCGCTATCTCGATTTGCGACGTCCGGCGCTGCAGCGCAACCTGATCCTGCGGCATCGAGTCGCGCTCGCGGCGCGGAAGTATTTCGACCGCCAGGGCTTCCTCGAGATCGAGACGCCGATCCTGACCCGCTCGACACCCGAGGGCGCGCGTGACTACCTCGTGCCGAGCCGCGTCCATCACGGCGAGTTCTTCGCGCTGCCGCAGTCGCCGCAGATCTTCAAGCAGATCCTGATGATCGCCGGGCTCGATCGCTACGTGCAGATCTGCCGGTGCTTCCGCGACGAGGATCTCCGCGCCGACCGTCAGCCGGAGTTCACGCAGATCGACGTCGAGATTTCGTTCGCCACGGAAGACGTGGTCTACGGCATCGTCGAAGGCGCGATCGAGGCGATGTTCGCAGCCGCCGGCGTCGAGGTGCCGACGCCGTTTGCGCGCATCTCCTTCGACGAGGCGATGCGCGTCTACGGATCGGACAAGCCCGACCTGCGCCCGGGCATGCCGATCGCCGACGTCAGCGAGGTCTTCAAGGCCTCGGCCTTCGCGCCGTTCCGGGACGCGGCGGCGGGTGGCGGCGTCGTACGCGGCTTCGTCGTCAAGGGCAAGGCCGGATACTCGCGTAAGGATCTCGACACGCTCACCGAACAGGCGAGGCAGGCGGGTGCAAGCGGGCTCGTCTGGGTCCGGGTGGTTGACGGCGCGCTGCAGAGCTCCGCGCTCAAGGCGGTGGGGGAAGCGCCGCTCCAGGCCGCGTTTGCGCAGGCCGGCGGCGCCAGCGGCGACTTACTTCTCCTCGCCGCCGGCGAGGCCGGCACGGTGGCCAAGGCTCTGGGCACGCTCCGGCTCCAGGTGGCGAAGAAGGAGAACCTGCTCTCGCCGGATCGGTTCGAGTTCGTGTGGGTGACGGAGTTTCCGCTCTTCGAGTGGAACGCCGACGAGCAACGCTGGGATTCGATGCACCATCCGTTCACGTCGCCGCGGCCGCAGGATGTCGCGCTGCTCGGATCGGCGCCGGACAAGGTGCGGGCCCGCGCCTACGACCTGGCGCTCAACGGATCGGAAATCGCCGGCGGCAGCATCCGGATCCATCGCGCCGACGTCCAGCGGCACGTATTCAATCTGCTCGGCATCTCCGACGAGGACGCCAGGGCGCGCTTCGGATTCTTCCTCGAGGCGCTCGAGTACGGGACGCCGCCGCACGGCGGCATCGCGTTCGGGCTCGATCGCATCATCGCGCTGATGTGCGGCGAGTCGTCGATCCGCGAGGTGATCGCGTTCCCGAAGACCGCGCAGGCCGTCGATCTGATGTCGGGCGCGCCGTCGGTCGTCGACGAGAAGCAGCTGCGCGAGCTGCGCCTCCAGTTCCAGACCCGTTAGCCGCGCCATGCGGATGGGCATCGATCTCGGCGGCACCAAGATCGCCGCCGTCGTGCTCGATGAGGCCGGCGCGACCGTCTGGCAGGACCGTAGCGCGACGCCGCGCGATCGCTACGACGCCACGCTCGACGCGATCGCGACGCTGGTCGCGGCCGG